>CALWBB010000116.1 GCA_944375885.1 uncultured Merdimonas sp. | reverse complement strand
CTTCCGGAGGAAGTGACCCAGGGAACCCTGGAGGGAGACATCGTTCCGGGAGACATCACCTTCTACCGTCTGCAGAGCACTGCAGACTGCAGGCTGCGCGCCTATGTGGCCCAGGGCGAGGTGCTTCCGGTAGCGACCCGGTCCTTTGGAGCCATCGGCATCTTCGCGATTCCGGAGATGGGACGCTTCTACCGCCATGTGCTGGTGGAGAAGAACTATCCGCATCACGGCGCGGTAGCCTTCGGCCATTACGGCAAGGCCCTCTATGAGGTATTCAAGTACCTGGGCGTAGAGCCGGAGGAGATCGGCTTCAACCAGCCCAAGGGAATGCGTTACCCGACGGAGAATCCCTTCGCGTAAGCCGGCATTTTGTAGATTTATCTGTACACAGATGTTATAATTCATTCAGGGACGCCTCTTTCCAGGGGCATCCCTGAATGAGTTTCACGAACAGTCAGTCTGTAGGAGAAAACGTATGTTATATGTAGGAATTGATTTGGGAACCTCCGCGGTCAAGCTGCTTTTGATGGATGGGGCGGGAAAGATTCAGAAGATTGTATCGAAGGAGTACCCGCTGTACTTCCCCCATCCCGGCTGGTCTGAGCAGAACCCGGAGGACTGGTATGAGAAAAGCATGGAGGGCTTAAAGGAGCTTCTTTCCGGCTGCGATAAGTCCCAGGTGGCTGGAATCAGCTTCGGCGGCCAGATGCACGGCCTGGTGATTCTCGATAAGGACGATCAGGTGATCCGCCCGGCCATCCTCTGGAACGACGGGCGGACCGGTGAGGAGACCGATTATCTGAACCAGGTCATCGGAAAGGATAAGCTGTCCGCCTATACGGCGAATATCGCTTTCGCCGGCTTTACGGCCCCGAAGATCCTCTGGGTGAAGAAGCATGAGCCGGAGAACTTCGCGCGGATCGAGAAGCTTATGCTGCCCAAGGATTATCTGGCGTACCGCTTAAGCGGTACCTTCTGCACGGACGTGTCCGACGCCTCCGGCATGCTGCTCTTCGACGTGGAGCACAAGCGCTGGTCCAAAGAAATGATGGAGATCTGCGGCGTGAAGGAAAGCCAGCTGGCGGAGATTTTCGAGAGCTACGAGACAGTAGGCACCCTGAAGCCGGAGCTGGCGGCGGAGCTTGGCCTCTCCGAGAACGTAAAGATCGCGGCGGGAGCCGGGGACAACGCGGCGGCAGCTGTGGGAACGGGAACCGTAGGAGACGGGGCCTGCAACATTTCCCTGGGAACGTCAGGAACTATCTTCATCTCCAGCGAGAAATTCGGCGTGGATGAGCACAACGCCCTCCACTCCTTCGCCCACGCGGACGGGCACTACCATCTGATGGGCTGTATGCTGAGCGCCGCCTCCTGCAACAAATGGTGGATGGACGAGATCTTGCGCACCAAGGATTACAGCGGCGAGCAGAAGGACATTGACGTGAAGGAGCTGGGAAAGAACCACGTATTCTTCCTGCCCTATCTGATGGGCGAGAGAAGCCCTCACAACGACCCGAACGTGCGGGGAACCTTTATCGGCATGAGCATGGACACCACCCGGGAGGAGCTGACCCAGGCGGTCCTGGAGGGCGTAGTCTTCGGCCTGCGGGATTCCTTCGAGGTGGCGAAGTCTCTGGGCATCCAGATCGACCGCACAAAGATCTGCGGCGGCGGAGCCAAGAGCCCTCTGTGGCGGCAGATGGTGGCGGACATCCTGAATGTCAAGGTGGACATCCCTGAGAGCGAGGAAGGCCCGGCCATGGGCGGGGCCATGCTGGCAGCCGTAGCCTGCGGCGAGTACGCAAGCGTGGAAGAAGCCGCGGCGAAGATCGTGAAGGTGGTGGATACCGTAGAGCCGATCCCGGAGAACGCGCAGCGCTACGAGGAGCGGTACCAGCAGTTCCGGAAAATCTATCCGGCGGTGAAGGCGCTGTTCCCGATGTAAGAATACTGTATAATCCCGGATAATATGGCCATACTCCTTTTAGCACGATTGGAAAATCGAAAGAAAGGGGTATGGCTTTTTATGGCGAAAAAGAAACCGATAGATTTGCAGAACCTGGAGCCGGAGGAGCAGCTAAAATACGAGATCGCGGAAGAGCTGGGCCTTCTGGAGCGGGTCATGTCGGACGGCTGGAAATCCCTGTCCGCCAAGGAGACCGGGCGCATCGGCGGGCTGATGACGAAGAAGCGAAAAGAGATGAAGGAGAAGCATCAGAAAGAGCTGGCGCAGGAGGAAAGCCGGATGGAAGAGCTGCTGTGAAATAGGGATTGTATTTGAAGCGGCCGCCTGCTATAATAGAAAAAACTGAATGATTCCGGCAGAGGATAACCCTAGAGACCTTCCGCGGCCAGCCGCCGGCATGGAGCGGCAGACGGATGCATACGCGGGAAACCGCGCGTGCGGCCAGGACTGCAGGAAGGCGCCGAAGAAGCAAATGAAAGGACGCATCATCCTTTCATGGAAACTGACAGGCAAAAGGAAGGTTATCCGACGGGACTCTGGAGAGAGCGGCAGGAGCGTATTCCGGCCGCCGCCTACGTGGCTATAACCAACTGGTAAAAGGACAGAGAGACAGATGCGTGTAAACGCCTGCCTCCCTGTCCTTTTTTCATCTCTCCAGTTTTTATCAGATATTCTGCGGCAGGACTGCGGGAGCGGGAGCAAAGGAGGAGAAAGACCATGAGAATGATGCTTGTGGGAGCAGGAGCGGTAGGAGAATGTATTTTGAAGGTGCTGAAAAAGCGGGATGGAAAGGGAGAGTGGCTGCCGTATGTCCTGATCACGGATTATGACGGAAAGCGCGCGGAGGAAGTAAGGGATCATCTGACGGCGGACGGGGACTGCAGGATTTCTTTCGCCTGCGCCCAGGCGGACGCCCATGACAGGGGCAGGCTCATAAGCCTGATGCGGGAGCATGAGATTGATTTCGTCATGGACGCGGCCTCGCCCTTCGTCAGCAACTATATCTTTGACGCGGCTTATGAGGCGGGGGCGGATTACGCCAGCATGGGAACCTGGTCCGTGCCGAAGGATCGTCCGGCCTTCGGGGTGGGCTTTGAGGGGAGCTATCTGGAGCCCATGACAAAATATAATTTTGACCGGCACGAGGCCTGGAGGGCGAAGGGGCAGATGGCCTGCATCTGCCTGGGCATCGATCCGGGCGTGGTCAACGTCTTCGCGAAATATGCGGCGGAATATCTCTTTGACGAACTTTTGGAGGTGCATGTCAAAGATGGCGGCAACCTGACGCCGCCGGAAAGCGAGAAAAACGATATTCTCTTCGGCTTCAATCCCTGGACGGTCCTGGATGAGGTGATGAATCCCAATGTGGAGTGGGATCGGGAAAAGGGCTTTCTGATCGAGGACGCCTTCGCGGGCGAGGAGGAATTCCGGATGCC
This sequence comes from uncultured Merdimonas sp., assembly GCA_944375885.1. Taxonomy (GTDB): domain Bacteria; phylum Bacillota; class Clostridia; order Lachnospirales; family Lachnospiraceae; genus Laedolimicola. The sequence continues at coordinate 4,832 of CALWBB010000116.1, read as the reverse complement.
GGAGCCCTTTGGGGTAAACCGACTGGTGAAGGTGGAGCATGAGGAGGTGGTGACGCTGCCCCGCTACCTGGGACAGTACGGATTGCGAAAGGCCAGCTTTAAAATCGCTCTGGACGAAAATCTCCTGAACGCCCTGAAAGTGATTGACAGGCTGGGCCTTCGGAGCCTCCATCCCATCGAGGTAGACGGCGTGCAGGTGATCCCAAGAGACGTGGTGGCCGCCTGCGCGCCGAAGCCGCAGGATATCGGCGGGGATCTGACAGGCGGCATGTGCGTGGGCGCGGACTGCATCGGTATCAAAGACGGACAGCGAAAGGAATATTTTATTTATCAGCCCTTTGACAATCAGGACGCCCTGCGGGACTTTGGCATGCAGGCAGTCGTGGCTCAGACAGGCTTTGGGGCGGCTCTTGGAATCGAACTTATCGGAAGAAAAATATGGAGAGACGCAGGCGTATTTTCCCCGGAATATTTTCCGTCCCGCCCGTTTATAGAGCTGATGGAAGAATCAGGGCTTGCTTATCGGATCGAAGAGAGGTAAAATGAATCTGAAGTTTTAACCTGTCTTTGGGAGGGCCGGCATGGCAAACGGAAGGAAAAAAAGGAGAGCGCTCTCTTATCTGCTCAGCTATGATACGAACCTGATCGTCGCGGTCATTTTTCTGATCGTCTTTGGCCTCATCATGCTGTACAGCGCCAGTTATTATACAGCCAGCATGCGGGAGACGTTTCACTACGATCCTGCCTATTTTCTAAAGAGCCAGTTAAAATACAGCATCCTGGGCCTGGGCCTGATGATTATCACGGCGAATATCAATTATCGGACCTGGCGGTATTTCGCAGTCATCGGCTTTATTGGCTCTGCGCTCCTGATTCTGCTGCTTTTAGTGCCGGGGCTGGGCGTCACCGTAAAGGGAGCGACCCGGTGGCTTCAGATTCCAGGGCTTGGACAGTTCCAGGTGGCGGAGCCGGTGAAGGTAGCCATGATCATTTTTTCGGCAGCCCTGATCTGTAAATATGCCCCGCTGCTTAAGAATCTTCTGACCTTTGTCAAGGTGATGGTTCCGACAGCTGTGATTTCTGTGATGATTCTGACGATCAGCGACAATATGAGCACGGCGGTGATTGTGTTCGGGATCAGCTTTTTGATGGCCTTTATGGTGTATCCGAAGTATTATCCCTTTGTGATTATGGGGATTATCGGCGCGATTTTCGTGGGAGGCGTCATCTATTACTCCCTGAACCACGCGGATTCGGACGCGGCCTTCCGTATCGGGCGGATTCAGGCTTGGCTTCGGCCCTACTCGGAGGAGTATGCGGACAAGTCCTATCAGCCCCTGCAGGCGCTCTATGCTATAGGATCCGGCGGACTGTTTGGGAAAGGCCTGGGGAACAGCATTCAGAAACTGGGGGGCATCCCGGAACCCTATAATGACATGATTTTCGCGGTGGTCTGCGAGGAGCTGGGGGTCTTCGGGGCCGGCGTCGTGATTCTGATGTTTATGTATCTGCTGTACCAGCTGTACAGCGTGGCCCAGCAGGCGGAGGATTTGTTCGGGAGGCTTCTGGCCATCGGGGTCTTTTCCCATGTGGCTCTGCAGGTACTCCTGAACCTGATGGTAGTGACGAGCATGATGCCGACGACGGGCGTGACCCTGCCCTTCTTCAGTTCCGGAGGAACGGCGACGGTCTTCCTGCTGATTGAGATCGGCATGGTGCTGAATGTGGAAAAAGAAAGCCGCTTCCAGAGGGAGCGGGAGCAGAGGGAGGCAAGACTGGCATGAGAGAGCATACAAAAGTGATTCATATCGGAGACCGGGTCATCGGCGGAGGAAATCCGGTGCTGATCCAGTCCATGACCAACACGAAGACGGAGGACGTGCAGGCGACGGTGGCGCAGATTCATGCGCTTGCGGCGGCGGGCTGCGATATCATCCGCTGCGCGGTGCCCACCATGGAGGCGGCAAAGGCGCTGGCGGAGATCAAAAAACAGATTACGATTCCGCTGGTGGCAGATATTCATTTCGACTACCGGCTGGCCATCGCGGCCATGGAAAACGGGGCGGACAAGATCCGCATCAATCCCGGCAATATCGGCAGCCGCGACCGGGTGCAGGCGGTGGTAGATGTGGCGAAGGAGCGCCGGATCCCCATCCGCGTGGGCGTGAACAGCGGTTCCTTAGAAAAGGAGCTGGTGGAGAAATACCACGGCGTGACGGCGGAGGGCATCGTGGAGAGCGCCATGGATAAGGTGCATCTGATTGAAGATATGGGCTATGACCAGCTGGTCATCAGCATCAAGTCCTCGGATGTAATGATGTGCGCGAAGGCCCATGAGCTGATCGCGGACAGGACGGATTATCCGCTCCATGTGGGCATCACGGAGGCCGGCACCCTGTATTCCGGAAATATCAAGTCGGCGGTGGGACTGGGCATCATTCTCTATCAGGGAATCGGCGACACCATCCGCGTCTCCCTGACCGGGGATCCGCTGGAGGAGGTGCGCTCTGCCAAGCGCATCCTGAAGACGCTGGGGCTTCGTAAAGGCGGCATCGAGGTAGTGTCCTGTCCCACCTGCGGACGGACTCAGATCGATCTCATCGGCCTTGCGAACCAGGTGGAGCGCATGGTGGAGGATATCCCGCTGGACATCAAGGTGGCCGTCATGGGCTGCGTGGTGAACGGGCCGGGCGAGGCGAAGGAGGCCGACATAGGAATCGCCGGCGGCGTGGGTACGGGCCTTCTCATCAAAAAGGGCGAGATCGTGAAAAAGCTTCCGGAGGGCGAGCTTCTGGAGGCGCTGCGCCAGGAGCTTCTTCACTGGAACGAGGAGTAATATCTATGACAAGAATGTTCGAGGAGGTCTTCCCGCCTCTTTCCCTGGATCAGAGTCTTCTGGATCTGCTGGGCCAGGTGAAGGTGGAGAAGGTGACCTCCAACCGGGCGAAAAATTTCATAAGAGTCTATCTTGTGAGTGGAAAGCTGATCCATAAGGAGCAGCTTTTTCAGCTTGAGCGGGCGCTGAAGCGCCAGCTCTTTGGGCGCGCGGAGGTGGAGCTTAAAATCCTGGAGCGCTACGAGCTTTCCGGCCAGTATACGCCCGAGAAGCTTCTGGAGCTTTATAAGGACAGCATTCTCTGGGAGCTGAAGCATTACAGCATCCTGGAGTACAACCTGTTCCGGGGGGCGAAGATCTCCTTCCCCGAGGAGCATATCATGCGGATGGAACTTCGGAAGACGACCCTGGGAGAGGATGCGGCGGATGAGCTGATCCGGGTCCTCTATAAGATCTTTACGGAGCGCTGCGGCCTGGATGTACATATCCACACCGAATTTGTGGAGCAGGAGGAAGAAAAGAAAAAGCGCTCCGGGCGGGCGGACATCGACCGGCAGGCGGCCCTTCTGGCGGAAATCATGCTGGAGCTTAAGGCCGCGCAGGATCAGGCGGCAGGCGGCCAGGCGGAGGGCCAGGCCGGGGGCCGGGCAGACGGGACGGACGGCGCGGGCGCCTCGAAGCAGGGAGGCAGTCCGAAGGCGGCAGGCGCCCAGAAGAAGGAAGCGGTTCCCAAAGCTGGCGGAAAGCGGGCTTTCGGCGGCTACGGACAGAGCGAGTATGCCTACGGGAAGCATCTGCGCAGCGCGGGATCGCGCTTTAAGAGCGCAAGGAGCAATAATCCTGATGTGCTGTACGGCAGGGACTTTGACGACTCCGATATCATAGATCTGGTTCAGCTGGTTGGCGTGATGGGGGATGTGGTGATCCACGGCCAGATTACCGGCTGGGACGAGCGGGAGATCCGAGGCGGCAGAACCATTGTCACCCTCACTGTGACAGATTATACCGATACAATTCATGTAAAGCTATTTGTGAGAAGCGAAGAAGAGCTAACAGCCCTGCGGGAGAAGATTTCCAAGGGCATGTTTGTGAAGATCCGGGGAGAGTCTGCCCAGGATCACTTCGACAATGAGCTCAATATAGGAAATGTGTCCGGCATCAAGAAAGCGGCAGATTTCCGCACGCCCCGCATGGACCGAAGCGAGATCAAGCGGGTGGAGCTCCACTGCCATACGAAAATGAGCGATATGGACGGAGTCTCTGATGTGAAGGATATCATCAAGCGGGCGAAAGCCTGGGGCCATACGGCCATCGCTGTGACGGATCACGGCGTGGTGCAGGCCTATCCGGACGCCAGCCACAGCCTGGAGAAAGGGGACTCCTTCAAAGTCATCTATGGCATGGAGGGCTATCTGGTGGACGACCTGAAGGATATCGTGGAGGATTCCAGGGGCCAGAGCCTGGACGCGGCTTATGTGGTCTTCGACATTGAGACCACGGGTTTTAGCGCCGAGAACGATCGCATCATTGAGATCGGCGCAGTCCGCGTGGAGAAGGGAGGGATCACGGAGCGGTTCAGCGCCTTTGTGAATCCCCGGACGCCGATCCCCTTCGAGATCGAGAAGCTGACCGGAATCAGCGACGAGATGGTGATGGAGGAGCCGCCGATCGAAGAGATTCTGCCCCGCTTTCTGAAGTTTTGCGAGGGCGCCGTCATGGTGGCCCACAACGCGGGCTTCGATATGAGCTTTATCCGGAAGAACAGCGAGCGGCAGGGGCTGCCCTGCGGGTTTACTGTGGTGGATACGGTGGCCCTGGCCCGGGTGCTGCTGCCCCAGCTGAACCGCTATAAGCTGGATACGGTGGCGAAAGCTCTGGACGTGTCTTTGGAAAACCACCACCGGGCCGTGGACGACGCGGGCTGCACGGCGGAGATCTTCGTGAAGTTCGTGCAGATGCTAAAGGACAGGGATATCACGGATCTGAACGGTGTCAA
>CALWBB010000115.1 GCA_944375885.1 uncultured Merdimonas sp. | reverse complement strand
AAATTTCTTTTCCTGCACGATATTCAGTTGTCAATTTTCGGTCGGAATCTCATTTATTGAGATTCCGAAAAGTTATTATTGTGATATCTTCATTTAATCACAGAAATAGCTAGCGGTAAAGTGAAATCTGGGTTTTTTTAAATAGTTCGGCGTGCCAAGGGGGCTGCATGGCCTTTTGGCGCACCAGCGGCATTGTTTTTGGATATATACGTTTTTTTGCTGCCCTGATATACAAAATTTGTCCTATTACGACCGGATACCGCCTTTTTGTACCGTTTTCCGCTGTGAATTTTACATATAGGGAAAAAATCCCTGGCTATGTCTAAAATCTGCGTGATTCGGGTATATACGCGGCCAATTTTTCTGCATATGTAAAATAGTGGCGCTATACAGGCTGATTTGCAGGGAAAAGCAGGTTTCTCAGGGATAAATTGTATATAGGAAAACAATTATTTTCTATATGTCCAAATGCCAGCCGCAGACAGCCGCAGCGCCAAAAAAGATACGGCGGAGCCGTCCCATAAGATATAGCAAAGCCGTCTCATGAAATACGTCAGAGCCGCCTCATGAAATCGTTGAAAACCTTTCATAAATCAACTATAATCAAGTTACAGCACACCCCGATTCCTATTTGCATTCTCGAAAGGAAGCTGCCATGACCAGCCGTTTTATCCAGAAGCTTCAAATCCACTGGGACCGGATCGGCCCCGATTCCTACCTGCGGGACATCCCGGCCTTCCATAGCCTGGAGCAGCTTGAATTTTCCAGAAACATCACCTTCTTCGTGGGGGAAAACGGCACCGGAAAGTCCACGCTTCTGGAGGCAGCCGCCGTAGCCTATGGCTTCAATCCGGAGGGCGGAACCCTGAACTACCGCTTTTCCACCTTTGACGACGTGTCGGAGCTTGGCAGCGCCTTGACGCTTTCCAGGGGCTTTCGCCGCCCGGCCTCCAGTTACTTTTTTCGGGCGGAGAGCTTTTTTAATGTGGCCAGCAAGGCGGAGGATTACCGGGAGCTTACGCCGAAGGAAATCTTTTACGCCCGCTATGGCGGGAAGTCTCTCCATGAGCAGTCCCATGGTGAAAGCTTTCTTTCCTATTTTCTGTCCTTCGAGGGACCGGGGCTTTATCTCATGGACGAGCCGGAGGCAGCCCTGTCGCCCCAGCGCCAGCTGACGCTGCTGATCCAGCTTGTAAAAATGGCGGAACATGGCTCTCAGTTCCTGATCGCCAGCCATTCGCCGATTCTCCTGGGGATTCCGGGAGCGCAGATTCTATCCTTCGACGGCGGGCAGATTCATGAGTGCGCCTACGAGGAGACGGAAAGCTATGAGATCACGGAAATGTTCATCAATCACCGGGAAGCCCTGCTGAACCGGCTGCTGGATGAGTAGGAAAAGGGCTTACGCCTTCCGCTTTTCTCATATTTATTCACTATATATTGCATATTATTCATTTTTATCTGCATAAGCACCAAGAAAATCTCACGTACTATTTATAAATATGTATAAAATTCCGCTTGCAACTTGCCGGAAGATGATGTATATTTATGTTCAGCTGAATACGGGCGCCCGCCTGTCCTTTGGGCCGGCCCGCGCTTTTAATATTGAGGAGGAATCTGAAGATGAAAGAAAAAGTCGTACTCGCCTATTCCGGCGGACTGGACACCACAGCCATCATCCCGTGGCTGAAAGAGAATTTTGGCTATGAAGTGATCTGCTGCTGCATCGACTGCGGCCAGGGAAACGAGCTGGACGGCCTGGACGAGAGAGCCAAGCTTTCCGGCGCATCCAAGTTATATATCGAGGATCTGGTAGACGAATTTGCCGACAACTACATCATGCCCTGCGTAAAGGCTGACGCAGTATACGAGAACAAGTACCTGCTGGGAACCTCCATGGCCCGGCCAGCCATCGCCAAGAAGCTGGTGGAGATCGCCAGAAAGGAAGGGGCTGTCGCCATCTGCCACGGCGCCACCGGAAAGGGCAACGACCAGATCCGCTTCGAGCTGGGCATCAAGGCGCTGGCTCCGGACATCAAAATCATCGCTCCCTGGCGGATGACCGATATCTGGACCATGCAGTCCCGGGAGGATGAGATCGCCTACTGCGAGAAGCACGGCATCCATCTTCCGTTCTCCACGGATTCCAGTTACAGCCGTGACCGCAACCTGTGGCACATCAGCCACGAGGGCCTGGAGCTGGAGGATCCGGCCAATGAGCCCAACTACGAGCATCTGCTCGTCTTAAGCGTGACACCCGAGAAGGCCCCGGACGAGGGCGAATATGTGACCATGACCTTTGAGAAGGGCATCCCCACCTCCATCAACGGCAAAAAGATGAAGGTTTCCGATATCATCCGGGAGCTGAACGTCCTGGGCGGAAAGCACGGCATCGGAATCGTGGACATCGTGGAAAACCGCGTGGTAGGCATGAAGTCCCGGGGCGTCTATGAGACGCCGGGCGGAACCATCCTGGTGGAGGCGCACCGCCAGCTGGAGGAGCTCGTTCTCGACCGCGCCACCATGGAGACGAAAAAAGACCTGGGCAATAAATTCGCCCAGATCGTATACGAAGGAAAATGGTTCACCCCGCTGCGCGAGGCCATCCAGGCATTCATGGATGTGACCCAGGAGTACGTGACCGGAGAAGTGAAGTTCAAGCTCTACAAGGGCAATATCATCAAGGCCGGAACCACCTCTCCCTACTCCCTGTACAACGAGTCCCTGGCTTCCTTCACCACCGGCGACCTGTACGACCACCACGACGCGGACGGCTTCATCACGCTGTTTGGCCTGCCCTTGAAGGTACGCGCCATGAAGATGGCAGAGGTAAAGGCCGCGCAGAAGGAGAACTAGGATTGACCCTATATCGCAATTAAATTTCTCTTCATCTGTAAGAAGAAGGATAGAAAATCGGCGGGACAGCCCTAACCTGGGCTGCCCCGCCTTACTGTTTACCTTACTGTTTATCGGAAGCATCTCTCTTCCATCCCTGTCTTAAGTTACAAGGAGGATCCCTTTTGGATGGCCCATCTTCTGCAAAATATTCTTTCTAGTGCTCTTTCTCCTGCCGGAGCTTATGTCCGAATTTTCTGCTGATCGACACGACCACGCCGCTCAAAGCCAGCAGAGCCAGGGCGTTGGGAATCACCATCAGGCCGTTAAAGAAGTCAGCCAGCTCCCAGACCAGATCCACCTTCAGCGTGGAACCCACAATGATAAAGCCTGCCACAATCACGGAGTAGACCTTGCAGGCCTTCTTTCCAAAGAGATACCGCACATTGATCTCGCCGAAGAAATGCCAGCCCAGGATCGTGGAGAAGGCGAAGAAAAGCAGGCAGACCGCCACGAAAATATCTCCAAAGCCGCCGAAATTGCTGACAAAGGCTTCCTGGGTAAGGGCGATTCCGTCCTTCCCGGTGGCCATCGCGCCGGAGGTCAGAATCGTAAACACCGTCAGGTTCAGCACCACAAAGGTGTCGATAAATACGCTGATCATAGCCGTCAGACCCTGCTCGTGAGGATTCTTCGCGGCAGCGCGGGCGTGGGCGTGAGGCGTGGAGCCCATACCTGCCTCGTTGGAAAACAGGCCTCTTGCGATACCGTAGCGGATAGCTTCCCGGACCGTGATGCCGGCCGCGCCGCCAAGAATGGCCTTAGGGGCAAAGGCTCCCACGAAAATCATTTTCAGCGCGCCCGGAAGAGCCGTGATATTCATGCCAATCAGCACCAGGCTTCCCACGATATAGACAGCCGCCATGATCGGCACCATCTTCTCCACCACTGCCGCCAGGCGCTTGGTTCCGCCCACAAAAATGAACACGGCAAAGACTGCCAGCAGAATTCCGATGGCCACCGGGGGGACATTGATATTCCGCGCCGCAAACACCTCTGCAAAGGCGGCTCCGATGGAATTGGACTGTACCATATTTCCCATAAAGCCCAGAGCCAGAATGATAAAGACAGCAAAGATCACAGCCAGAACTCTGCCAAAGGTTCCCTTAAAGGCCTGGCGGATATAATACACCGGGCCGCCTGTCACCTCGCCCTCCACCGTCGTCTTATATTCCTGGGCCAGCACCGCCTCCCCGTAGATGGTCGCCATACCGAAAAAGGCGCTGAGCCACATCCAGAAAATGGCGCCCGGGCCGCCGGACACCAGCGCCGTAGCGGCGCCCGTCAGGTTGCCCGTGCCCACCTGGGCCGCGATGGCTGTCGCCAGGGACTGAAAGGGCGTCATCTCGCCGTGCTCCCGCTTCTCGCCGTTCATCCGGAAATGCCCGAACACCAGGCGCAGGCCCTCTCCAAATTTTCTTACCTGAATAAATTTCAGACGGATCGTGAAATAGATTCCCGTCCCGCACAGGATGATCAGGAGGCCTATGCTCCACATCCAGTCGTTTACCGCTGTTACCACATCCAACAACATTCTTTTTCCCTCTTTTCATATATTCATATGCTTTCCGCGCCGGGCATGAGAGACTGGCTGTCAGTCCAAAAAGCCCATTCCGGCACAAAAATAAAGAGCCGATATCATATCAGCTCCTCCAAAGAGTAGAACATCTGCATTTTCAGCCCTGTCCTTTTGCCTGAGAGATAGACAGAAAAAGCCGCCGGGAGCCTGTCCGCTCCCTGACCCTTCCTGTGTTACACCTTCGGCGCTCATTTACTGAGACTCTCCAGAGTTTGCCGTCTTCTTTTGACGGCAGGAATTATCATAGCATATTTCCCTTTCCGTGGCAACTGCTTTTTCCCGGGAAACATAAATTTCCCCGGGCGTGCAGCGGCATATGCCGTCTGTCCGTCCAGGGAAAGCTTACAATCCTAAAATATAATCTCAGAATCTAAACTCAGATAACCTCCTTTAGCTCCTGCTCCCGGAGGCGCTCCGCACAGCCCATGATCTCCCGGACGCTCACGCCGTCCACGTACCGCTGGTACAGCGGGAGAACCAGATCCAGAAGCGGGCTGTCCTTCTCCAGATCAGAGATCATGCTCAGCACCTGACGGGCCTCCTTTACGCACTGCTGCGCCCCCGCCTCCCGGATATATTCGTAGACCGCTCCCGCCGTGCCGACGCTGATGAAGACAGGCTGGACGCCGTGCTCCAGGCAGAGCAGGGAGGAGCCAATCAGCCGGTCCGTGTGGGAGAGCTTGCGTTTCGGATCGCCGCCCACCCGGGCGCAGGTATCTTTAAGCGCCCGGTTCTTGAAGCGGGAAAGCAGATCCTGGAAATGGCGAACCAGAAGCTCCACAGGCATCTGGTAGGCCTTCGACAGAGCCAGCGCGCTCTCCAGCATGGCGTTCTGGACGATATTCTGGATGCAGGAATCCTCGATGGCCTCGTAGATGTATTCCCGGTGGGTATAAAGCCCCAGATAGGCGCAGACCGCATGGCCCATATTGTGCACATACAGCTTTCTTCGGATGTAATAGTCAAAGGGCTCATAGGGCACCATATTCTTGATTTCCGGAATTTCGCCGCGGAAAGCCGCCTTGTCCACCGGAAGGAAACCGTACCGCTCCACGCAGACGCGCAAAGGATTCCCGGCCTTCATTTCCTCTGTCTGAACCGGAACCATCCGTCCGATGGAGGCCTCCACCAGCCCGATATTCTCATCCAGCCAGGCCGCCTCTTCTTTTGTAAGCTCTGCCTTCAAAAGCTTTTCCAGAACCTTATTGGCGTCCACCAGGTTCTCGCAGATAATAATGTTCAGCGGGCCGCCCTGCCGCGCCCTTCTCCTGCGGATTCCCTCCGCCAGATTCGGCACGATAAATTTCAGCACATTGACGCCCACGGCAGTGGCTATGACGTCTGCCTCCGCAATCGCCTCCGCGGCCGCTTCCCGGTCGTTTCCGTTTACCGCCCGGACGTGCTCCACCTCGATATCCTCATGGCCCTCGTTGGACACAATCCGCACCGGATACCGCCCATCCCGGTTCAATCCGTCGATGACCGGCTGCGCCACATCGATAAAGGTTACCTCATAGCCCGACATGGAAAACAGCATTCCGATAAAGCCCCGGCCAATATTGCCGCCGCCATACATGACTGCTTTCATTTCTTTTCCATCCTTCTTTCTCGTCCGTTATTTCAGGCCGCACGCTGGCCGGCAGCCGGCAGCCTCCATCAGCCTCCGTATCCGTATAATTCTGCCAGCTTCAGGACCTCCGCCGCCGGGCGCATTCCTTCAGCCGCACCCGTCTCTGACAGCGAGGCAGCCGCCGCGCAGGTTCCCAGGCGGATGCTCCCGGCCAGGTCCCAGCCCTTCTCTGCCCCGTAGAGCACGCCCGCGCAGAAGGCGTCTCCCGCCCCCACGGTCCCCTTAATATACCCTTCCGGAAGCTTCAGGCTTCGCACCGTCAGAAAATGATTTTCTTCATCCAGGCCATAGCCTCCCTCCGGACAGTGAATCACCGCCCAGGTGGATACGCCCAGCTCCTTCATCTTCCGCAGAGCCTCCTCCATATGCTCCGGATACAGCCTTTCTTCCTCATCCCGCAGCAGCACGCCCGTGATCTGCTGGGCCTCCAGCTCGTTGATGACACAGTAATCCGTGTAGCGAAGCGCCGGAGGGACCAGGGTGCGGAACCGGTCTCCCGATTCCGTCACCACGTCAATGGAGGTCCGGATGCCGCGGCTCTGGGCCTCTGCCAGAAGCCGCGCCATCTTCGTCCCGTACTCTCCGTCTGCCTGATCCAGGGCATCCAGCAGCAGAATATAGCCCACATGTAAAATTTCCGCGTCAATCCTGTCCCAGTCGATAAAGCTTTCGTCGAAAAGGGCGTTCGCTCCCCGGTATTGGAAGAAGGTCCTGGCCTTCGTCCTGTTGTCGCTCATCACAGCCGTAAAGGAGGTGGTTCCCTTCCGTCCCAGAAGGCTTAAGTCAATATTTTCATGCCTTCCCAGCTGCTCCAGGATAAATTCCCCCTCCGCGTCGTCTCCGATGACGCCCAGGGCCGACAGAGGCAGCGTCTCGTCCAGCTTCGCCAGATCAGTAATGACGTTGCAGACCGCCCCTCCCACCGAACGGGTGATGCCGTCGGTGATCGTAGTCAGCTCGCTCTGCCTGGGCCACCGCTCGATGGGATAGGTGATGTCCACAATCAGATTTCCTGCCACGCAGATTCCTTTCCGCATACCGTTCCCTTCCTTACTGCTCGTTCTTTAACGCGTCGTCAAAGGCTACGTCGGATGCAGAGAAGTTGATCTGCTTGGTAAACTCGCAGGCCTCGGTTCCGCCGAAGACGCGCTCCATGCCGCTGTCCTCCCACTCGATGGAAAGGGGCCCTGTGTAGCCCTTCTGGTTCAGCACACGGATGATATTGTCGAAGTCCACATCGCCGTGGCCCGGGGATACGAAGTTCCAGCCTCTCCTCTGATCGCCGAAGGTGATATGGGATCCTAAGATGCCGTTTCTTCCGTTCAGATTCAGCTTGGCGTCCTTGATATGTACATGGTATACCCGATCCGCGAAATCAAAGAGGAACATGGCCGGATCCACGCCCTGCCAGATGAGATGGCTGGGGTCAAAGTTGATGCCCAGGGTCGGCCGCCACTCGAAGGTATCCAGAAGCTTCTTAGTGCTCCAGTAGTCAAAGGCGATCTCGGTGGGATGCACCTCCAGGGCCAGCTTCACGCCGCACTTGTCATACTCGTCAAAAATCGGAGTCCACAATTCTTTCACCTTCTGATATCCTGCTTCCACCATTTCCTCGGAGGTCTGCGGGAAGGAATACCAGAATTTCCAGATGGGGGAGCCCATGAAGAAGGTCACCACATCTACGCCCAGGTTCTTTGCCGCGTGGGCCATAACTTTCATTTCCTCGATGGCCCACTTCTGGATCTCCTCCGGCTTTCCTGCCAGAGCGGAGGGAGCGAAGCCGTCAAGCCGCGGATCATACGCCCACTGCAGGGAATCTGACACGCACTGTCCCGTCAGATGGGCGCTGATGGCCCAGCAGCCCAGGTCATATTTCTTAAGTGTCGCGCGGATTTCCTCCGCGTAAGCAGGATCTGCCGCCATTTTTCTGGCGTCAAAATGAGCGTCCTTCGCAAGCTCCAGGCCCTCGTAGCCCATCTGCCTGGCGAGTCTGCAGATCTCCTCCAGCGGCAGATCTCCCCACTGAATCGTAAAAAGCGTTACCGGTCTTGCCATAATCTCTCCTCCTTTTCGCCTATAATAACTTCTCGGAATCTTCAGCCTTGATTTTATAAGGCTTTCAGACCCCTATCTCAAAAAAATCACCCACTTTTTTG
>CALWBB010000114.1 GCA_944375885.1 uncultured Merdimonas sp. | reverse complement strand
GTTATCCAGCAGCTTGTCCTGGTCGTTCCAGCTGTACAGCTTCCGGATCTCCTTTCCGATCTTCTCAGACGGATGCTCCTGAGCCAGCTTTCTCATGGCCTTGAAGTGAGCCTGTCCGCCCGCTGCAGACATATCCAGCAGGAAATCCTTCGCGAAGGTACCGTCCTGAATGTCTCTTAAAATCTTTCTCATGGCGTTTCTGGTATCCTCGGTCACGATCTTCGGGCCTGTGATATAATCGCCGTACTCAGCCGTATTGGAAATGGAGTAGCGCATTCCCTCGAAGCCGGACTGATAAATCAGATCCACGATCAGCTTCATCTCATGCACGCACTCGAAGTAAGCGTTTCTCGGGTCGTAGCCTGCCTCTACCAGCGTATCAAAGCCAGCCTGCATCAGGGCGCACACGCCGCCGCAGAGTACTGCCTGCTCGCCGAACAGGTCGGTCTCGGTCTCGGTGCGGAAGGTGGTCTCCAGGATTCCGGCTCTCGCTCCGCCGATAGCCAGTCCGTAAGCCAGCGCGTACTCCAGAGCCTTTCCAGTGGCATCCTGGTGAACGGCCACCAGGCAGGGGGTTCCCTTGCCAGCCTGATACTCGCTTCTTACCGTGTGGCCCGGAGCCTTCGGCGCGATCATAGTCACGTCCACATTCTTCGGCGGTACAATCTGGTTAAAATGAATATTAAAGCCGTGGGAGAACATCAGCATATTTCCCTCTTCCAGGTTCGGCTCAATATCCTTTTTATACATAGCTGCCTGCAGCTCATCGTTGATCAGAATCATGATAATGTCTGCCCGCTTCGCAGCCTCGGCAGCTGTATACACCTCAAACCCCTGTGCCTCAGCGCGCGCCCAGGATTTGCTCCCCTCGTAAAGGCCGATAATCACGTTGCAGCCGGATTCCTTCGCGTTCAGAGCCTGCGCATGGCCCTGGCTTCCGTAGCCGATTACCGCAATGGTCTTGCCCTCCAGAAGGGAAAGATTGCAGTCTTCCTGATAATAGATCTTTGCCATTTTTTCATACCTCCATCAAGTTGTTTTGTTTATGATCAGCTGAAATCGTAATCCATCAGCTTCCCATCCTCACCGTACATCTTCACATCGAAGGTGCCTCTGGAAAGTCCCGTGATTCCGGTCCTTGCCAGCTCCAGAATCTCATAGCCGCTCAAAAGGTCGATAAAGGCGTCCACCTTGGACTGGTTTCCGGTCAGTTCGATTACCAGGGAACCCTTCGCCACATCCACGATCTTGGCGCGGAAAATATTCGCCACCGCGATCAGGGACTGGCGGTTCTCCTCGCTTGCCTTTATCTTGATCATGATCAGCTCCCGGCAGATGGAGCTGTCCGGCTCCAGGCGCTTGATATCAATGACGTCCACCAGCTTGTTCAGCTGGTTTTCAATCTGCTGGAGGATAATCTCATCCCCCTTGGCCACTACCGTCGCGCGGGAATAGCGGTCGTCCGCAGTCCTGCCCACTGTCAGGCTGTCAATATTATAGCCCCGGCGGCTGAACAGACCCGCGATGCGGCTTAAAACGCCGGAAGTATTGTCCACCAGAATGGAAAACACAACTCTTTTCATATGCTCACTCCCCTTATCTCTTCCTCTTTTCTCTTCAAAATCCGCTCCAGGCGGAAGATTGTTCTCCAGGCAAAAACAAATCCGTTCCTTGCATTGTACCAATTTCTTTGCGCCTTGTCAATCTTCCCTACGCCAGCATCATCCGGTCGTTGGCAAACTCCCCGCCGCTGGCCTGCTCGAATTTCTCCAGCAGATCCGCTACTTTCAGCTTCTTCTTTTCTTCACCTGCCACATCGTAAATGATATGTCCGTCATACATCATAATCAGCCGGTTGCCATGGACGATGGCATCCTTCATATTATGAGTGATCATCAGGGTCGTCAAATGGTTCTCCTGCACCACGCGGTCCGTAGCCTCCAGAACCTTGGCCGCCGTCTTAGGATCCAGGGCCGCTGTATGCTCATCAAGCAGCAGGATGCTCGGCTTTTTTAAGGTAGCCATCAAAAGCGTCAGGGCCTGCCGCTGGCCGCCGGATAAGAGCCGCACCTTCGTCGTCATCCGATCCTCCAGGCCCAGGCCCAGAGCAGCCAGTCTTTCCCTGTAATACTCTCTTTCTTTATGGGTAATCCCCTTCTTCAGGAAACGGAACTCCCCGCGCCTGGCAGCCAAAGCCAGATTCTCTTCAATCTGCATGCCGGACGCCGTGCCTGTCATCGGATCCTGGAACACGCGTCCCAGATACTTCGCGCGCTTGTGCTCCGGCAGCTTCGTCACATCTGTGTCGTCGATAAAAATTTTCCCTTCATCAACAGGCCACACGCCTGCCACCGCGTTCAGCATAGTGGACTTTCCCGCGCCGTTTCCGCCGATGACTGTAACAAAGTCTCCTTCCTTCAGTTCCAGATTCAGGCCGCTTAAAGCAGTTTTCTCATTGACCGTTCCGGCGTTAAAGGTCTTCCAGATTCCTTCCATCCTAAGCATTGGACGCACCTCCCCGTTTTACAGGTTTTGAAAAATATTTTCTCTTCAGATAAGGCACTGCCAGGAACACTGCTACCACCAGGGCGGAAATCAGCTTCATATCGTTAGCGTTCAGTCCCGCCGTGATAACGACCTGGTACACCACCCAGTAAATAATCGCTCCCAGAACTACCGACGCCAGCTTAAATGCGAAATTTCGGCTGATTTTTCCAAAGATAACATTTCCAATGATGACCGCAGCCAGGCCGATGACGATAGCGCCGCGGCCCGCGTTCACATCCGCGAAGCCCTGATACTGGGCGTAAAGCGCGCTGGAAAGCGCCACAATGCCGTTGGAAAGCATCAGTCCCACCAGCTTGGTGGTGTTCGTGTTGATGCCCTGGGCCCTGGACATATTCTCATTGTTTCCAGTAGCGCGGATGGCGCAGCCCAGATCTGTTCCGAAGAACCAGTAGAGCACCGCGATCAGCACCAGCACAAAAATCGCGGAGACGAAAATCGTGTTCTGGTAAAAGGGCACGTCCCGGACCCAGCGCAGAGACACGATCTGATCGTACTTGCCAAAGGCAAGGGCCACATTCGCTTTCTGATCCATAATCCGCAGATTCACAGAGTAGAGCCCCAGCTGAGTCAGGATTCCGGCCAGAATCGCCGGGATTCCCATGGCCGTATGAAAAAGCCCCGTCACAAGACCTGCCGCCATGCCCGCCAGGAACGCCACAAACAGAGAAACGCCCACCGAATGGCCGCTCTGCATCATCATAATGCAGACCGCGCCGCCTGTGGCCATCGTTCCGTCTACAGTCAGATCCGCCAGATCCAGCACCTTATAGGTGATGTAGACGCCAATCGCCATGATTCCCCAGATCAGTCCCTGCGCGACAGGGCCCGGAAGGGCGTTGATAAACTTCATGATTTCCACCTTACTATTCCTCCTGCCTGTATAATACCGCTTTTTCTAAAAAAGCGTACAATCTTCAATAGTATATCAAAAAGCGGAGAAAAAGGAAAGTCCTTTTTCTCCGCTTTCTAAATTTCCTTATTTTCTTATTCTGCCGCTGCTATTCACAGCCGATTCAGAAATGCCGCTTACTCAGCAGCCGCCTCGATCGCCACATAACCGTCCGGAATTGTCACGCCCATAGCCTCTGCCAGCTCCGGATTATACTTCTTTGTGAACTCCGGCGCGTACTCGATGGGCATCTCAGAAATGTCCGCCTCTCCCGTCAGAACCTTTACAGCCATATTTCCGGTCGCCACGCCCAGATCATAGTAGCTGATGGAAAGGGTCGCCACGCCGCAGCCGCGGCAGATGCCTTCCTCGCCCGCGATGATCGGAACGCCTGCCGGCTCGCAGATATTGCGGAGGATCTCCGTATTGGAAGCTACCGTGTTGTCTGTAGGAACATAGATCACGTCGCTCTCATTCGCCGCCGTGGTGGCTACCGCCGCCAGGTCATTGGAATCAGAGAAGGAATACTGGTTACAGGTATATCCAAGCTCCTCCAGATATCCCTGTACCGTGTCCACCTGGTACTGAGAGTTAGGCTCAGCGGAGCAGTAAAGCAGTCCGACTGTGGACGCGTCCGGGAACAGCTCGTTCAGCATCGCTGCCTGCTGATCCAGGGGCGCCAGGTCAGAGGTACCGGATACGTTGGTTCCCACCAGGCCGTCAAAGTTACCAATGTCAAGGGCTACGCCGTACTCGGTTACAGAGGTGCCCAGAACCGGAATGGAATCGGTTCCCTGGGACGCCGCCTGCAGGGGAGCCGTCGCGTTGGCCAGAATCAGATCTACATTATTGGATACAAACTGATTAATGATTGTCGCGCAGGTGGCGGAATCATTGGATGCGTTCTGCTCATCAAAATCCACATTTTCCCCAAAGGCCTCGGTCAGGGCATCCTTAAAGCCCTGGGTCGCCTGATCAAGCGCCTCATGCTGTACCAGCTGGCAGATACCTACCACATATTTGTCTCCGGAAGCCGCATCTGCTGTATCCGCGCTGTCCGTTCCTCCACAGGCCGCCAGGGAAACCGTCATGCCCAGCGCCAGCATCAGTGCCAATAACTTTTTCATAGTAAATCCTCCTGTGTCTCCTTTTCGCTCTCCGGCGCTTTTACGCCACAACGCTGTGTCGCATTAAAGTGCCGCATCACTTTATCCATTGTACCCCGGAAGCACAGGTTTGTCAATCTATTTTTTCACTGACTGGCATCGTACTTTTCAATACGTAAATCTGGTGGAAAACTTCTGCTCCGTCTCCTGCAGGGGCAGATCCGTACATTTCACATCCTCTATCCTGATATAGGAGGTTCCCTTAAGCTCCAGGATTAGCTGCGAGATCAAAGTCTCTTTTCCCTGCACCTCCATCTCCACACGCCCGTCGCTCAAGTTGCGCACCCAGCCGGTAAGTCCCAGCCTCCTGGCATAGTAGGCTGCCTGATACCGGAATCCGACTCCCTGTACCCTGCCTGAAAAATAAAAATGTTTTCTGACCATACCTAATTCCTGCCTTCTTTCTGCGATTCCCTGTCCTGGGCTTCTTCTATCCGGTTCGCGTCTATCCCGGCCGCGTCTGCCCTTCCGTCCAGCTCAAACCAGAATTCCACGCCGTTATTGTAATTTTTCACACCGCATTCCCGGTGAAGCGACTCCATAATTGCTTTTACAATGGAAAGTCCGATACCGCTTCCACCATATTCCCGGGTTCTCGCTTTATCCACTTTATAGAATTTCTGCCAAATCCGTCCCAGATCCTCCTCCGGAATCGGACGACCTGTGTTAAACACGGACACGCGGACCGTATCTGTCCCCTTGAGAATTTTTACCTCGATCACCTTATCAAACTCACAGTGATTGATTGCATTGCTGATATAATTGGTCACTACCTCCTCCACCTTGAACTCATCTGCCCAGACGTCAATCTCTTCCGTCTCTTTGAAGATCAGGTGGATGTCCTTTTGATCCATCAAAAGTTTGGAGGAATTCAGCACATTCCCCACCAGGGCCGTGATGTCAAAGCGCTCCATCGACACCACATCACTGCCGCATTCCAGCTGGTTCAGGGAAAGCAGGTTTCTCACCATGGTGTTCATCTTTCCCGCCTCATCCATAATGACCTCGCAGTAAAAATCCCTGCTCTCCGGATCGTCGTTGATGCACTCCTTCAGCCCTTCCGCATAGCCCTGGATCAGTGCTATGGGGGTCTTCAATTCATGGGACACATTGGACAGAAATTCCTTGCGCATCTCATCTATCTTCGTCTTCTGCTCAATATCCCGCTTCAGCTCATTGTTTGCCGTCTTCAGCTCGGAAATCGTCTTTTCCAAAGTCTGTGACAGCTGATTGATATGATGTCCCAGAACACCGATCTCATTTTTCGCAGCTGAGGTGAATTTCGCGTTGAAATCCAGCTCGGTCATTCTTCGGGAAATGTCCGCAAGTTCCAGAATCGGCTCGGAGATCCGCCTGGACAGCCACCAGATCAGAAGCGAGCTGACAGAGACTGCCACAAGCGCAATATAGAGGAAAAACCGGTTGGAGATCGCCGCGCTCTCCCGGATACTCTCCAGGGCCGTCTGCATGATAAACGGCTCCCCTGTGTCCAGAGTCCCTACAATCTCCAGATAGTCCGCCTGCGTCAGATAATCCCGGCTTTCCCACAGGACATAATTTTTCTCCCGGTTCAGAACCGTAATTTCCCGGCTCTCCATCCCAAAAATATAATTATAGAGTTTCTGCCTTAAAATCTGATAATCCCGGTTCGTATACAGCCTGGGTGCTCCGCTGCTGTCCATTACGAACATAGAAATATTATCTGTGCTGCACAGAAGATCCAGATTGGAAATGAAGTCCTTCTCATTTTCCTGATCTTCCCGGAACCCCTGGTTCAGCACATTGTAGGCGCTGATCACAACCTCTTTTTTATTATTCAGATAATATTTTTCCAAAAAGAGGGCGTTCACCAGACCGCACAAAAGAAAGGTTCCCGCCATGACACCGATGAAGATGCCGGCCATCTGCCGTTTGATCGAATGCTTCATACTCACGCCTCAAATTTATAGCCCATGCCCCAGACAGTCTTAATCATGTCGCCCTTTTCCCCCAGCTTGCTCCGGAGCTTTTTGACATGGGTATCGATGGTTCTGGCATCCCCAAAATAGTCATAATTCCACACATTGTTTAGGATCTTTTCCCTGGAAAGGGCTATTCCCTGGTTTTCCATAAAATATGCCAAAAGTTCAAATTCCTTAAAACTAAGCTCCTGTACTTTTCCGTCCAGACTCACGATATGCGCCGCCTTGTCCAGCTCGATTCCGCCGGCCCGCAGTACGTCGCCTCCATCCCGGCCGCTGGTTCTGCGTAAGATAGCCTCCACTCTGGCCACCAGAATCTTTGGGCTGAAAGGTTTGGAGATATATTCATCCACGCCCAGCTCAAAGCCCTGCAGCTCATCCCTCTCGTCTGACTTGGCCGTCAGCATGATAATCGGTACTTTGGAATAGGCACGGATCTCCCGGCAGGTCTGCCAGCCGTCCATCTTCGGCATCATCACATCCAAAATTATCAGGGCAATCCCTTCTGTACCAAAAAAGATATCGAGGGCTTCTGCTCCATCACCTGCCTCCAAAACTTCAAAATTCTGCTTCGTCAGAAAGTCCCGGACCAGTTTGCGCATTCTGCTCTCATCATCCACCACAAGAATTTTCCGCTTTTCCATAAAGAACGCCTCCTGCATATATCTCATAGCATCCGCATTTTATTATGGATTGATTATAGCACGAAAATATGATGGTTTTGTGAACAAAGTACATGAATGAACAAATCCCCGCCGAAAGCTCACTACGGTTAATATATAAATCATAATATAAAAGCATACTTGCGTCACGCTGCATAACTGTATGAATGCCCAGTTCTTCTTCAAACCTGGCCGCCATAGGAACATTATCCATATTGCTGAACTTTTTCGCAAAAAAAACGGACAAGTGCGTGAAACCCACACACTTATCCGTTTTTTATTTACTGGCTTTTCTCTTAGTCCTCTACAGAGATGATCTCTTTTTTGTTGTAGCTTCCGCAGGACTTGCAGACACGATGAGGCATCATCAGGGCTCCGCACTTGCTGCACTTCACCAGATTCATCGCGCTCATCTTCCAGTTTGCTCTTCTCTTATCTCTTCTTCCCTTGGAAGATTTATTCTTAGGACAAATAGACACAGGTTCCACCTCCTCTAATTACTGTTCTTAAATATCTCGGCTATGACCGCCATTCTCGGATCCAACTCCACTGTATCGCAGCCGCAGGAACCTTCATTCAGGTTCTTGCCGCATTTCCTGCAAATGCCTTTGCAGTCCTCTCTGCACAGCGTCTTCATGGGCCAGTTGACCAGAAGCTCACCGTACACAAGCTTTTCTGTGTCCAGGTTGTACCCAATGATAAAATCGGTTTCGTCCAGATCCTCGATTCTGCCCTCCGCAGTCTGCTTCATATCCACTTCTCTCGATATCGAAAGGGGAAGCCGCACCTCTACGTCAGCCAGGCAGCGGTCACAAGGAATCACCGTCTTAAACTTCACGCTTCCTTCTATCAACAGCTTGTCTTCGCCGAGATTCGTAAGCGTAAGCTCCAAGGGCGTTTCCTCCGACAGGGGGAAGCTTCCCAAATCCGTATCAAAGGATCTAAGCTCTGTCTCCACTGTCCTCTTTACCACTTTTTCTTCACAGGACAAAACATCTGTCAGATTGATCAGCATAGTT
>CALWBB010000113.1 GCA_944375885.1 uncultured Merdimonas sp. | reverse complement strand
CGGTTTGCGGTACTTTACCAGGGCGAGCTTCTCTATACGAATCTGGACGGCCTGACCGCGCAGACGGTGGAGGCTTCCGGGATCCCGGATTTTGCAGCCCTGCTTCCGGAAGGGGAATATAATTTCTCCCTGTGCTATAACGGAAACGGCGATGGAAAGACAGAGATAGTTAAGGATGGCCAGGAGGTGGACGTCTACGGAGACGGCACATACGGGCCGGACAGCCGCTGGCGGGTGCCGGGCTATGAGAACTTTCAGGCAGAGGGAAAGGCAAGAGATGTGGTGGTCTTCCTGGCGGCAGCGAAGGAGCCGGTGCTTGAAATAGACAATTATGGTATGGGAACGGAGCAAAGAGGCGGAACGCTGTTTTATATGAGGGCGGAGCTGTATCAGCAGAGACAGCAGCTGCGGGAGACGGCGGCACGTCTGGGCGCGGCTCTTCTTCTTTTGCTGCTGGCTTTCTGGCTCCGGGCGTCCCTGCGGGAGGCGCGGCAGCGGATCGGCGGCTGGTTTAAGGTGGTATGGGTCGAGATCAAGGCGCTGCTCTTCTGGTGTCTGCCGGTGCTGTGGCTGGTCTTCGCCTTCCTGACAAAGCGGATCTGGTACTGGAACCTGTCAGGCGCGGGACTGGCGGTCTATTTCTGGCTGTTTTATTTCGGACTTTTGGATCGGAAGTACAATCATGGCAGGCAGAAGAGCTTCCTGCGGTCGATCCGGGACAGTCTGCGGACGAGGGACTTGAAACGGCCCCTGCAGAAACGGCTGGTGGGAAGGCAGTGGCTGGTCTTCGCGCCCGGCCTGCTTTTGTTCCTGCTGCTGTGCGGGTTTTTGCTGATTTATGGGCGGTGGCTGTACTGGAATGATGCCCTTGCGCCGGTTTTGCCGATGTTCTGCTTCGCCGTGCTGCTGCTGATCGGCGGCTTGGCCTATATGAAAAAGAACCGGAGAATGGCGGAGGATATCGGCGCTTTGGCGGATCGGATCGCGGCGGTGCGGGAGGGAAGGCTGTCCGGCAGCCTGAAGCTTCCGGAGGACGCGGATCTGAAGGAGGCGGCGGAGAATCTGAACGAGATTTCCCAGGGGATGGAAAAGGCGCTGAAGGAGCGGACAAGGAGCGAGCGGATGAAGGTGGAGCTGATCGCGAACGTATCCCATGATTTGAAGACGCCCCTGACCTCCATCGTGAGCTACATCGAGCTTCTGAAGCAGGAGGAAGCGCTGCCGGAGCATGTGCGGGATTATATCCGGATCCTGGAGGGGAAGGCGGCGCGGCTGCAGGGGATGGTGCAGGATGTCTTCGAGGTGAGCAAGGCAGCCTCCGGCCAGCTTCCGGTGAAGATAGAGAAGCTGGATTTCGCGAAGCTTCTGCGTCAGACCCTGGCGGATATGAGCGTGCAGATAGAACAGAGCGGCTTTGCGCTTCGGGCGGAGCTCCCGGATGGGCCTGTGGAAATCCGGGCGGACGGGCAGCGGCTGTACCGGGTGTTCCAGAACCTTCTTCAGAATGCCCTCCAGTATTCCCTGCCGGGTTCCCGCATCTATCTGGCGCTTTCGACAGAGGGAGGCAGGGCGCAGGCAGTGGTGAAGAATACCTCCGCTGCGGAGCTTCTGCCTGGCACGGATTTCACGGAGCGCTTTGTGCGGGGAGATGAAAGCCGCACCGACGGAGGCAGCGGCCTGGGCCTTTCCATAGCCAGAAGCTTTACGGAGGCCTGCGGCGGGGAGCTCAAGGTGAAGACGGACGCAGATCTTTTTACGGTCACTGTGACATTTCCGGTGGAAGGCGCATAAAACATAATAGAGTCAGAAGGAAAAGGGGGTTCCGCCTGTGCAGTCTTTTGATGGCTCGCGGGGGAGCCTTTTTTCAGCTTGGGGAGGTGCTTTTTGATAGAAGAGGTATTTCTGGACTGGGCCAGGCAGATACATAAGGAAAATCCGGTGGTGGACGCGCATTTTGACCTGGCGGCGGAGGTGTATGAAAGACGGCTCGCGGGAGAGCGGGACGTGGTGGAGCGGCGTTATCTGCCGCATTTTCAGGAGGCAGGACTGAATGTGCTGGTGTCCTCCATCTATGTGTCCGGCCGGGATCTGCCGGAGCAGGGACTAAGAAGAGCCCTGGGGCAGCTCGCGGCTCTCCGGGAGGAGCTGGAGCCTGTGAAAGACCAGATCTGCGTCGTGACCGGGAAAAGAGAACTGGAGAAGGCCCTCTGGGAGAAGAAGACCGCAGTGCTGCTGGCGCTGGAGGGGCTGGATCCTCTGGGCAGTGATCTGGGACTTCTGCGGATCTTTTACGATCTGGGCGTTCGGGGCGCGAGCCTTACCTGGAGCCGGAGGAACGCCTTTGCCACAGGCTGCTGCAAGGCCGGGGAATTCCGGGAGATCCCCGGGGGCCTTACGGATCTGGGCCGGGAGGCGGTTCAGAAAATGGAGGAGCTGGGGATGTGGCTGGACGTAAGCCACTTAAATAACGACGGCTTTTCGGAGGTCTGCGCCTGCGCGGGACGGCCCTTCATCGCCAGCCACTCAGACGCCTGGGGGATACACCCCAATTACCGGAACCTGAAGGATGGCCAAATCGAGGCGCTGGCGTCCCGCGGCGGCGTCATCGGGGTGAACGCCTGCGCGCTGCTGGCTGGCACAGGGCCTGGGCCTTCCGGAAGGGCAGATGCCGGGAAGGCCGGAGAAACAAAAAAAGCGGGGCAGACGGCGGTTTCCCTGTGCGGCGCCCGGGAAACCGCCCTTTCGCAGCTTGCCCGCCATGTGGAGTATCTGGTAGAAAAGGCCGGGGAGACCCATGTGGGCCTGGGCCTGGACCTCTGCCGGGGGCTTTCGGAGGCCACGCCCCGGATCCGGTTTCAGACGGACAGCGATGATATCCTGGCCCACCACGGGGAGCTTCTGAAGCTTACGGCCATATTATTGTCCCGGGGAATGAAAGAGGAGACCGTCGCAGCCGTCGCCGGGGGAAACTTTCTGCGCTTTTTCCGGGAAAGGCTTCCGTAGAGGCTGGAGACGGTCTGTGCTTTCCGGGAAAGTATTTTTGCAGGCGTGCCTTACAGCAGGGAGAGAAAATAGCGCAGCAGGCGCGCCCCGTCTTCTGCGTCCCGCCGGGCCTGGGCGAAGCACATGCGCTCCGGGTGCCATTGGACGCCGAGGACGGGCAGCTTTTCATGGTACAGAGCCTCCACGACGAAATCCTGGGAATACTGGGCCACGAGAAGGCCGCTTCCTGTCGTTTCTACGGCCTGGTGGTGGGCGCTGTTCACGATAGGGCGGGAGCCGTAGAGCTGGAAGGGAAAGGTCCCCCGGGCAGTTTTGGTAATGTGGATCCGATCCCGTTCTGTCCAGGCGTGGATGTCCTGGGAATCAGGTTTTAGATCCTGCAGGATCGTTCCGCCAAAGCCCACGTTGATGAGCTGCATGCCCTTGCAGATGCCCAAAACGGGTTTCCCGGCCCGGACGAAGGCCTCAAGGAGGGAGAGCTGGAGGCAGTCCAGGGCCTTGTCGATATTCCGGGAGCCTTTGTTCTCCCTGTGAAACAGGGAAGGCGCGATGTCGCCTCCGCCGGGCAGGACAAGCCCATCGAAGAGACGGGCGCAGGAAACCGCGAAGGCCGGAGGCCTGCTTCCCGGATCCGGCAGAAATTCCAGCTCCGCGCCCAGAGAAGAAAAAGCCTGCGCATAGTTTAGAGTCTGGTCTTTGTATCCCCCGATCAAAATTTTTTTCATATCCAAGACAGCCTTTTTTATAAAATACTATGAAAAAGCTGGAGAAAAAGACGCGCGGTCTTCGTTATAACACTGAGGACAGAAGATTTTTAAAGTTTTTTTAAGATTTTATGAAGAGGCTTGATTTGAAGAAAAAATATGTTATTGTATTATTTAATTAATACAATAACATGCCTTTCAACAGCAAAAAAAGAGGAGACAGGAAGAAAATGAGCGCATTGGTGGAGGTGAAGGACATCTGCAAGGTCTACAATCCCGGCGAAAATGAGGTCCGGGCGCTGGATCATGTGAGTCTTTCCATAGAAAAGGGGGAGTTCGTGGCCATTATCGGCCAGTCGGGCTCCGGAAAATCCACGCTGATGAATATGCTGGGCTGCCTGGACGTTCCCACGTCCGGAAAATACTATCTGAACGGCAGGGATGTGTCTACGCTGACGGACGACGAGCAGTCGGATATCCGGAACCGGGAAATCGGGTTCATTTTCCAGGGCTTTAATCTGATCAGCAATCTGACAGCCCAGGAAAATGTGGAGCTTCCGCTGATTTACCGGGGCGTGCCCAGAAAGGAGCGGAACCGGCTGGCGGTGGAGTCCCTGAAGATGGTGGGGCTTTCCCACCGGATGGATCATAAGCCAAACGAGATGTCCGGCGGACAGCAGCAGAGGGTGGCCATTGCCAGGGCGATTGCGGCCAGGCCCCCGGTGATCCTGGCTGACGAGCCCACCGGAAATCTGGATTCCGCGTCCAGCCGTGAGATACTTCAGATTCTGAAGAAACTCTATAAGGGCGGGCGTACCGTGATTCTGATTACCCACGACAACGGCATCGCGGCCCAGGCGAAGCGGGTCATCCGTATCCTGGACGGACGGATTGAATCGGATACCATGAATCCGGATGTAACCTTCTAAAATAGATTACAATAAGTCAGATTACGATAAGTGAGGAGAAGCAGTGATGTTTGGAAGAAAGAAAAAGCTTGAGGTTTCGGAGGATCTGGAGCTTCTGAGTGGAGACGGGGAAGAACAGGAGGAAGCAGGAAGGCAGTCCCTGGAGTATCCCGAAAAGAGTCCTTTGGATGAATGGGAGGAGGACGAAGAAGAGGCTGGAATGGAAGAGAAGCGAAAGCTCTTCGGAAGCTGGAAAAAGAAGGAGAGAAAAGAAAAATCCGCCAAAGAAAAGACTCCGCTTACGCCTGCCCAGAAGAAAAAACGCAGAAAACGTATTATCATCGGCGCGATCGCAGCCTTTGTGCTGGTATTCATGGTGCTTCCCGGGCTGTTTGCCCCGGATGTGCTGCCGGTGGTGACGGTGTCAGAGGCTTCCCTGGGGACCGTGCAGCAGGTGGTGGAGGGAAGCGGAACCGTGCAGTCTGAGGAGATCCGGACATATTTCTCTCCGGTTTCCGCCACGGTGGAGAGCTTCGGACTGCAGGTGGGAGATACCGTGGAGGCCGGCGAGACGCTTCTTACCTATGACGCGGCGGAGCTTGACGAGCTTTACCGCCAGGCGGAGCTGACCGGAAGCGCGGCGGCCTACGGCTACCAGGACTCTATCGGAAAAGACAATGAAAACGTGGCGGAGTACAACCGCTCCACGGCGGCCCTGGAGATTATCGACCGGCAGCTGGACGAGGAGGATGACAACCTCGATCATCTGAACGGCCGGGTGCGGGAGTACACAGGATACCAGGGAGATTCCTCCGCCAAGCTGGCTTCCCTGAAGGAGCAGCAGGCCCAGGCTCAGGCGGCGATCGCGGACCTTAAGGAAAAGCAGGCGGCCCTGGAGACGGCGCAGAAGGCTCTGGAGGCTTATGAAGCTTCTCTGGCTGAAACTACAGAAAATACCGGAGCATCAGGGAGCGACACAACAGGAAATTCTGATGTAGAAGACAGTGGAGCGGGAAAAGAGGAAGCTGATATCAAGCGTGCAGAGTATCTGACAGCCGTCGCAGTGGCAGAAGATGCAGTAGAGAAGGCAGCCCCCGCCGCGGCAGAGGCCCAGGCGAAGCTTCCGGGGCTGGAAAAGAGCATCCAGGAGGAGCAGAAGCACTACAACGAGGTCATTGTCAAGCTGGACGAATACCAGGGGCGGCTGGAGGATTCCCAGGAAAACAAGCAGAAGCTGGAGGCCAGCAAGGCAGAGGAGGAAGGGATCCAGAGCTCCACAGATGCTTCGATCCTGTCCCAGGCCGCGCGAAGCGAGCTGGCGGCCAACAAAAATTTAAGCGATCTCAACGCGCAGATGACGAAGGACGATATCACCGAGGGGAAGGAAGGCATCAAGGCAGCGTTCTCCGGCGTGGTGACGAACGTCTCGGCAGTTTCCGGCGGCCCGGCAGCCAAGGGCGCAGAACTCTTTACCGTAGCCAGCAATGAGGACGTCGTCGTGGAGATGAGCATTACCAAGTACGACCTGGAGAAGCTTCAGGAGGGCCAGACGGCTGCCATCACGCTGGCAGGCCATGAGTATACCGGCACCGTCACCTCCTTAAGCCGTATCGCACAGACGAACGCCAAGGGCACTCCGGTGATTACCGCGGAGATCAAAATCGACAACCCGGATGAAAATATTTATCTTGGCCTGGAGGCCACCGTGACGGTGAACGGACAGGAGGCAAAGGACGTGTTGGTGGTTCCCACAGAGTGCATCAATTCTGGGCAGGACGGAAGCTTCTGCTACGTGGTGCAGGAGGACGGCGTCCTGGTGAAAAAGAACGTGGAGACAGGGCTTGAGAGTGACGATTATGTGGAGATTAAGTCCGGTCTGGAATTCGGCGACCGGGTCGTGTCCGGCGGCATCACAGCCGCTACCCAGGAGGGAACGCGCGTAACGGCAGTGGAGGGATAAGGCATGGCACAGCTATATGAATATGTCAAAATGGCCATCGACAATATCCGGGCCAACAAAGGCCGTTCCTTCCTGACGATGCTTGGCATTATCATCGGCATTTCCTCGGTCATTATGATTATGTCCGTGGGAGGTGGCGCGAAGACGGAGATGAGCGACGCCTTAAGCGCCATCGCCGGGGGCCAGCTCTATATTTCCGTCAACGACAGCGGCGACGGGAGCGCGGAGTACATCACGCCGGGAGATATGGAGGCCATCAAGGAGAAGGTGCCCCATGTCAAGGGAGTCACCCCTTCCGACAGCATGATGGGCACGCTGCTTTCTCCCAAGGGAAGCTTTGACGTCATCGCCTCCACCGGTACGGCGGATCTGGAATATACCCACAATCCGGAGATGAAATACGGCCACTATTTTACGGATTCCGATGTGGAGGCCATGAACCTGGTGGCGGTGATCGGCCAGAGAGACGCGATCAAGATGTTCGGGACGGATGACGTGGTGGGAATGAGCGTGGAGGCGACGATTTACAACGTCACCCATGATATCACCATCTGCGGCGTGATCCAGGAGGAGCAGTCGGACAGCGCTATGATGGACGCCATGATGTATGGCACGACCTATGTCAATATGTATATGCCCTATACGGCAAATTACGCCTTCGGCTACGAGCTGGATGAGTTTTATTCGATTTACATCATTTCTGAGGGCAGCGCGTATTCCAAGGAAGTGGGAAACGAGTCCATGCGCCTTCTGGAAAACCGGCATCACGCCCAGGGGAAGGACATGTATTTCCTGCAGGACGCAGACGCCCAGATTGCCCAGATCACAAGCGTGCTGGATATGATTACAGCCTTTATCGCCCTGGTGGCCGCCATTGCCCTGCTGGTGGGCGGAATCGGCGTCATGAATATCATGCTGGTTTCCGTCACCGAGCGGACCCGGGAAATCGGAATCCGCAAAGCCCTGGGAGCGAGAACAGGCTCCATCATGATGCAGTTCCTGGCGGAATCGGCGATTATCACCTGCATCGGCGGCGTCATCGGCATCCTGTTGGGCCTCTTAGGTGCCTACGGCATCTGTTCCCTGCCGATGCTTGGCATCTCGCCGGATATCAGTGTGGGAACGATTATCACAGCGACGCTGTTCTCCTCCGGCGTGGGCATTTTCTTCGGAATCTATCCGGCGAAAAAGGCCGCCCGCTTAAGCCCCATAGAGGCGCTTCGGAGGAATTAAACGGCATTATGAGGGGAGAACCAGGTCAGGAATGGCTTGCGGGCTCCCCTCATTTCATAAAGAAGAAAATGTTAAAAAAGTCTAAATTTGTATCTTTAGCTTGTAATCTGTAAGAATCTGTAGTACGATAAATCCATCGGTTCCTCTGGCCGTCCGGCCAGACAGAATTCCCACCAGGCGGATTTCTCCGCCGGATATAATCCCTGACAAAAGAGAAATAAGTGGAGAGAGTTCCCTTTATGTAAATTCGTTTCAATTTGGAAGGAGGAAAATGGCTTATCAGAAAAGAACACTGGAAGAGCTGAATGTGATGGATGATTTCCTGTTCAGCGCACTTGCCTCGGACAGGTACGTGGGAGCCCCCTTTTGCCGGGTGCTTCTTTCTGCATTGCTGCAGCGCAGTATAGGAAAAATCAGAGTCGTTGCGCAGCATGCCGTACCGGGGTCTTCACCGGCATACCGGGGAAT
>CALWBB010000112.1 GCA_944375885.1 uncultured Merdimonas sp. | reverse complement strand
TCGCTGCAGATTCTGTTCAAGGAAAACATGGACATTTCACCCAAGAAATATATCAACGAGATGAAGCTGGAGAAGAGCCGCCAGATGATCTGCGAAAATAAGTATACCATCAGCGAGATCGCCCTGATGCTCGGCTTCAATTCCATCCACTACTTCTCCCGGGCCTTTACCCAGAAGTACCACATGGCGCCCAGCGAATATTCCAAGACCCTGTACAAGGCATAGGCTTTGGCTGTCTTCCGTCTTTTCGGAGGACAGCCGTTTTTAGTTTTTAACAGGCCGCGTGGGACAGAACAACTAAAACGGATAATATCTGGCTCAAAAAATGCAAACGCTTTTCCTTTTTCCGGTGCTATAATAAAACCATCAAGAAAACGAGGAGGAACTTTTTATGCTGATTCAAAGCAAAAAGGTATGGATTGCGGATCAGTTTGTGGCTGCCGCAATCGAGGTAACCGACGGTAAGATCACGGACATTCTTCCCTGGGGAAGCCGGCCGGCAGACGTAGATTACGGCGATCTGCGGATCGTCCCGGGCTTTGTGGACATCCACTGCCACGGCGCCTTTGGCTTCGACACCAACGACGCCAACGAGGAGGGACTGCGCAACTGGACGAAGAACATCGTGTCCGAGGGCGTGACCGCCTTCCTGGCCACCACCATCACCCAGAGCGAGGAGGTTCTGACGAACGCCGTCGCCAACGTGGCGAAGGTCATGGAGGACGGCTACGAGGGCGCGGAGATCCTCGGCATCCATTTCGAGGGGCCCTATCTGGACATGGTCTACAAGGGAGCCCAGCCCGAGCAGTATATCGTAAAGCCCACCATCGAGCAGTTCAAGCACTATCAGGAAGCAGCCAAAGGACATATCAAATACATCACCATGGCTACGGAGACGGACGATGACTTTGCCCTCACCCGCTACCTGACAGAGAACGGCGTGGTGGTCAGCATCGGACATTCCGCCGCCACCTATGAGCAGGCTGTGATGGCCTACGCCCACGGCGCCCGGTCCATGACCCATGTGTACAACGGCATGACGCCCTTCAAGCACCGCGACAACGGCCTGGTGGGAGCGGCCTACCGCATCCGCACCATGTACGGCGAGATCATCTGCGACGGCAACCACTCCACGCCGGCCGCGCTGAACAACTACTTCATGTCCAAGGGGCCGGACTACTCCATCATGGTATCCGACGCCCTAATGGCGAAGGGATCGCCTGCCGGAAGCAAATACATCTTCGGCGGAAATGAAATCATCATCTACGAGGACGGAAGCGCCCATCTGACCTCCACCGGCGGACTGGCCGGCTCCACCCTGCGGCTGAACGAGGGCCTGCGGATCCTGGTCGAGGAGGCTATGGTGCCCTTCAATTACGCCATCAATTCCTGCACCGTGAACCCAGCCCGCTGCCTTGGCATCGACGACCGCAAGGGCGTCATCGGCGTAGGGCGCGACGCGGATCTGGTGGTTCTGGAGCCGGATTACAAGGTTCACCAGACCTGGTGCCGCGGACAGGCCCAGCTGGGATAAGCTGCGGACGGAAACAGACGGGCACAAATGCCTGCCGCCTTCCAGACAGGGCATCGGCCGTCCCGCTGGCTGAAGTCATTTACAGCCGGAATTCCCTTTCGGGGTTCCGGCTGTTTTTTACTCGTCCGCCCTGGCTTCTTTTACATGCTCCAGAACCTGAGCCACCGTATTGCAATAGTCATTTACCTGGAGCCAGTCCATCTTATCCCGGTCAAGCTGAAAGCTGTCTCCCAGGTTCCGGTACAGCCGGACCTCCTTCAGGGTTCCGCCGCTGGCCGTGGTGACAAGGGGCGCGTACTCGCAGATGACGATCACGTCCTTTTCCCCGTCTCCGTCGTAATCCTGGAAGCTGACTGCCAGGATACCTAGAAAGGTTTCCCGGGAGCGGAAATTGTCTTCCATCACATCCGGAAATTCATAGATGGTTTCCCCGTTTTTCACCAGGGCAAAGCTCACATCCTGCGTACTGTAGACAGCGGTATCAGGCGCATAGGAGGTAAATACCGCCTGTCCCCAGCTGCCGCCCAGATCTACCTCAAAGCTCTGATCCTCGATCTTCCAGATATCTTTGGAGTAAACGATGCTGCCGTCAAAGGCGTTGGAGAGGACACGGTAATCGTCCCCGTGCCTTGCAAGCCTCAGCCTGCAGGAATTGTACTGCTTCGCGTAAGGCTGCCCGTCTCCCGGCACGCATTCCAGCTCAAAGCTTCCTTTTTCCGTCTCCCAGCCCCTGACGCAGGTAAAGGGCATATAATTCGTATCCCCGTGCTGGTGCACCCAGGCGTCCGTCTCTTCCAGGTACGTCCAGTCAAAGGGCCCCGTCATCTCATCCAGCGTATATCCCGTCTTCTGCTCCAGAAAGCCGTCGATCTGCTCCGTCGTCAGCCGCACCACGTCCGTATAGATTTCCGGCTGGCCCGTGATCTCCAGATAGGCCTGCCGCTCGTCCTCCGTCAGGGACGGCGTCTCCATCCCAGCTCCCGTGTACAGCAGCTGGTTCAGGTCAAGCTCCCGCGGATCCTCATACTCCGAAAGCAGGAAGCCGTAGTTGGCGCGATCGTCAGCCGTATCGATCCAGTCCGTGAAAGCCCTCAGCTCTCCCCGCTGAAGCTCCCTGGGGTAGACCGCATTCTGTTCTCCTGTTGTTTGCTCTCCTGCAGTTTGTTCTTCCCCGTTCTGTTCCCCTGCATCCTGTTCCCCTGCATTCTGCTTCTCTTCCACATCCGGAAGCTCCGGCAGTTCTTCCCTTCCACAGCCTGCTGCCAGGAGTACAGCCGCCGCGAAGATCAGGCTTGACAGCCATCGTCCTTTTCGTTTCATAATAGAATTCCTCCCCTGCGCCTAAGCGCCCTGCCGCCCTCCGGCCAGGCCGAAGAGGCGCCGTGCTGTTCTGTTTTCATTCCCGTGGGTATCTGACTTTATCATAGCAGATCAGCAGCTAAAAGACCAGAGATTCCGGATCTGCCACATCAGATCCGAAAGCTCCCAGGCTTTCTCCGATCGGGCCGGGCTGTTCGGGTCATGCAGGCGGATGTTCCCGGAATCATCCACTCCAGTCAGCACCAGGAAATGCCCGGAGGTGGTGAAATCCCCCGGCCCCACCACACAGATGATCGGATGGCCTGCCTCCAGCTCTGCCAGGATGTGCGTCTCGTCAAAGATCACCTCCGACACGGTAAGCCCCAGGCTCTGCGCCCCCTCGCTCATCAGGCTCCAGGAGGATCCGGATCCGTCCACGTAATAACCCTGCTCCTCCGCCCAGCGGGCCGTCTCCAGCGGATTCCACTTGCCGTCTCCCGTCAGCCCGCACAACACCATAGAAAGGCAGGTAGGGCCGCAGCCTGTGACTGCCAGAAAATCGCTCCCGTATTTCTCGTAACCCCAGCGCTCGTCCCATTGGAGAAAGAGCGGAATCTCTCCTGGCACCACCTCGCCGGAAATGTCAATCTCCTGCAGGCCTTCATAATCCGGATAGTCCAGCACAAAATCCCGTGCCTCGGGGTTCTTCTCCAGAAGCTCAATGAGGCTTTCCGGGTATCCTTCCTCCGCCAGCCTCTCGGGACTGTATGCCAGGCGGCCCTGCAGAAGGCTCCAGCCTGTCCGGACCGCGAAAAACAGCGCCGCGCAGACTGCCGCAGCCAGAATGGCCCTGAAAAAGAATCTGCGTCTCGCCCGGCGGCGCTTCCTCCGCCGCGCCAGCTCCTGCTTTCTCCTGCTGTTCATTTTTTACACCCCTCTTTCGTTCTGTCCCTATTATAGAACTGGCCCCCGAAAGGTTTCTTATTATTTTCTTAACAAGACCATAGGATTTTCTGACTGCGGCTGATTTTCGGCCATTGACCTTTTCCCCGCTCCTGATTTAAAATAAGGGGAGCAGCGCTGCGCGCGGGAGAGCTTTACGCTCCCCTGGCAAGCCAGCGCAGACAAACAAGCGTCAGGAGGAAATTTGCGTGAAATCATCTGAAGATCTGCGGGCCCGGCTGCGGGCCATCGACCACCGGGGCTACCCGGCATATAAGGACTTAAAGGGACAATACGATTTCGGAGACTATGTGCTCTCCATCGACCACGTGCAGGGAGACCCCTTTGCCGCTCCCTCGCGGCTCTCCGTGCATGTGAACGGAAGAAGGGCCGGCTTTCCGGCAGAATATTATGACAGCCGGGAGAAGAGGATTACCCTCCAGGATCACCTGACGCGCCTCTTCGGCGCGCAGCTGGCCAGAGGCAGCAAAAAGGCCGGAGGCTCCGGAAAGAGCGGCCTTCTGGCCGCCTCCCGCTGCGGCCAGGAGGTGCTGGAGCGGACGGCCTGCCGGGTGGAGGCCGGAAACGTCGTCCTGCGCTTTGAGGCGGGCTTTCCGGCCAGGGGACGGACCATCGACGCCCGGGAGCTGGAAAAGATGCTCTTCGACATCCTGCCAGGCTGCGTGCTGAGCAGCCTCTATTACCGGCGGATCAGCCAGGAAAGGCTGAGGGCGGCCATCGAGCTCTGTGAGGATCAGCAGTATATCCGGGAAACACTCCCGGAGCTTGGCCTGTGCGCCTTTATCGCGGACGGATCCATCCTGCCCCGGGAAAGCGGCGTCTCTGACCGGCCCATGGAGGGGGCTGTCCCCTTCCGTTCCCCGGAGTCCCTGCGCGTGACCCTTACGCTCCCGCACCGGGGCCAGGTATCCGGCATGGGAATTCCAAAGGGAATCACCCTCTTCGTAGGCGGCGGCTACCACGGAAAATCCACCGTCCTGCAGGCTCTCCAGAACGCTGTCTACAACCATATCGGCGGCGACGGAAGGGAGCTTGTCATCGCAGACGCCAGCGCCTGGAAACTCCGCTCCGAGGATGGGAGGAGCATCTGCGGCACGGACATTTCCCCCTTCATCCGGCAGCTGCCTGGAAGAAAGGACACCCGGCATTTCTCCACCGAGGACGCCAGCGGCAGCACCTCCCAGGCCGCCAATCTAATGGAAAGCATAGAAGCCGGAAGCCGGCTGCTCCTCATCGATGAGGACACCTCCGCCACGAATTTCATGATCCGCGACAGGCTCATGCAGCAAGTAGTCGCCCCTGAGGAGGAGCCGATCATCCCCTTCATCGAGCGGGTGCGCAGCCTCTACGAGGATTTCGGGATTTCCTCCATCATTGTGGCCGGAAGCTCCGGCTCCTATTTCCATGTGGCGGACCAGATTATCCAGATGAAGGAATATGTGCCCTATGATATCACGAAGAGGGCGAAAAAGGCCGCAGCGGATTTCCCCGTATTTTCCATCCCCCAGGGCCGCTTCCCGGAGTATTCAAAGAAGCGCTGCCCGCGCCCGAACGCCGCGTTGAAAAAGGACGACCGCCTGAAATTAAAGGCCCAGGGAACCAGCGAGCTTTCCCTGAATTATGACACGGTGGAGCTTCGCTATCTGGAGCAGCTTAGGGACAGCGAACAGACCATGGCCCTGGCCTATCTCCTGAAATATATGGAGCTTTCCCTGATGGATGGGCGCCGCAGCATGACAGATCTGTCGGATCTCATCGAAAAGCAGCTGGATGAAAGAGGGCTGGAAAGCCTGTTTGCCTCTGGCGGCGCTGCCAGTTCCGCCCGGGCAGCGGCACCGGCAGCCAGAGAGGCCGCAGGCGGCAGCCTGGACGTGCGCTCCGCCCTCGCAAGGCCCCGGCGCCAGGAGATCCTGGCCTGCGTGAACCGCTACCGGAAGCTGATGGTGTAAAAATAGTTTTTCGTTTTTTCAGGAGGGATTTTTATGATGTCTGACGATCCTAAGAGGAATGATCCGCAAAAGAAGTCCTGGCTGGTATCCTACGACGGCAGCTTCTGGCATGCCGGAGAGGATACCGGACGCGAAGTCCCCGTGCGGAAGGAATTTCTGTGGGGGAGGAAAAAATGGGTGATCCCCGCGCTCTATCTCTGCCAGGAGGGACTGGTCATTGATTTCTGTATGGAGGCGGAGCCTGCAGAATTAAAGGCCTTTATCGAAAAATGGGATCTGGCGCGCACGGCCTGTGACCTCCGCTCCCGCGAACAGGAGCTGAAGCTTCATCTGGAGCATCCCCTGGATGTCTCCTTTTCCAGCCATATAAGCCTGAATGGGAAGGATCTGAAATCCGAACACAGTTGCGCGGTTTCCTGGCTGCCCGAAGCCTGCTTCCCCGGATCGCGTTTTCCAGATAAAATGACGCCAGACCCGGAAGCAAAAGCTGCCCTGGAGTACTACGGCCTTGATCTGGATAAGGCATGGTCCATCCACCGGCATGCGTACCGCTGGGCTCCTGATATGAGGCCCTTCACGCCGGGAACCTGGAGGGAAAGCCTGACCTGGAGGGAAACCCTGAAAACCGCAGGACCCCTTCTCATTCATCTGGAGCGTGATAAGGAAATCATTCCCGCAGAGCGCTTTACAGCCCTGGATATCGGACAGCGTGTCCCCATCCGGCATCCCTTTACCGGAGCGGAATATCTTCTCACCGTCCAGGACATCCGGCCGGAAAGCCTTTCCACGGACAACCTTCCTGACTCCTGCATGGAGTTCCCCGGACACTGCACAGCCATCTTCTATTCCCTCCAGCCAGACCTTCCGGAACAAGCCTTCCACCTGCTGGACTGCGCGGAAGGCGACGCTCCGCGTCGGAAGGAAGGGGCTTCCGGATCTGATAAAAATTCTTCTGTTTTTTCCGCCGCCTCCATCGGCATAATCGGCGGAGCAGACGGACCTGCGGCAATCCTTCTGCCCGATGACGCGGAGCGCCCAGGCGCTGCGGTAAGAGCAACGCTTCACAGCTCCTGTTCGTCTGCGTATTTTGAGGCTCCAGAGCAGATACAGTGGCTGGCAGTCTTTTGCGAGAAGCTGGCAGAGGATATCACTGTGGAAGTCCCTGCCGATGTGGATGTAGCTGGATACAGTACGGGCAGAGACAGCAAAACTTAAAATTCTCCTATGGCACAGGGGGCTGCTGGGAAATCAAAAAGGGATTCCTTTGCTTGACAAGGATCCTAAAAATCGATACGAACCGACAGCCCCCATTCTTTTCTGACTCTGAATTTTTATATATGCTGATGCAGATATTTCTCCCTTGTGGCCATTCCTCCCCGGATGTGCCGCTCAGACTTGTTGATGTCCAGCACAACACGGGCCTGTCTGGCCAGAGATGGATTGATGTGCAGCAACCGTTCCGCAACGTCTGCTGGTGTCCCATTAGGAATAAAAAATTTTGAGGTTCCGGAGTATCAGTACTTTGGGCTGCTACTCCATCGCCTCGATTGCGGCGAACACATCCTCAAACTTCCAGGTTATCTTGATGTGTTCCGCGTCAAATACCAGAACCTTCTCTACAAATGTCTGTTCCAACTCTTTGGTCAGCGTTTCCGCATATCTGTATTTCTGAACCAGGCGGGAAAATTCACTGAGTTTTGTCTCTCCGCTTTCTCTTGCTTCCCGCTCCAGCCGGATCTGCTCCAACCGTCCCTTGTATTCTTCCAGCAGAAGATTCACCCGGTTCCTCTCTGCAATGTATTCCTCACGGCTTAACCTGCCGTCCCGGTACTTTTCATAGAGAATTGTCTTTACTTTTTCCTGTGTGTCAATTTGCTTTTCCAGTCCAGAGGTATCCAGCTTAGCCTGCTCTCGCTGATCGGTTTGACTTTTCAGTTCTTCCCATCTGACAAACTGTTCAAAATGCCATTTCAGGCTGTCCAGCACTGCGCCTCTCAGCTGTGTTTCCGGGTAAGCAGCCTTATAGCAGGTCGCCGCCGGATTGGTCTCCCCATATCGGCAAATTAGTTTTTTCCTGTCTCTGCTGTATGACAGCTTCCTTCCGCAGTAAGCGCAGGTAAAAGCATTATACTTCTGTATGACTTCCGGCTGGCTTTTCCGGTATATCAAGAAAGTGTCCTGAACCCTTACGAAATCCTCATGGGATACAATGGCTTCATGAGTATTCTCTACCCGAACCCATTCTTCCTTTTCCACCGGAGTGTCTGCTCCGTAAATGCCGTTCAGCGTTCTGCGGAGAGATACCATATTTCCTGTATACCGCTCATCCCTCAAAATTGCCAGTACTTTAGCCGGATCCCATGAGGTTTTCTGATTCACCCGCCTCCAGTCCATTCCCCGTTTATGATTCAGAGCGTACTGAGCCGGAGAGGGGATTTCCCTTTCGTTCAGGATAGAAGCGATTTTATTTCCGGAAAGACCGGAAAGCCGCAGCCGAAAAATCTCCCGAACCACAACAGCCGCTTCCTCGTCAACCACCAGCTTATGCTTATCCTCCGCTGATTTCA
>CALWBB010000111.1 GCA_944375885.1 uncultured Merdimonas sp. | reverse complement strand
GTGGCGGAATGGCAGACGCGCAGGCTTCAGGTGCCTGTAGTCGCAAGGCTGTGTGGGTTCAAGTCCCATCTCCTGCATACTTATCAGAGGACAGCTTTCCAGATTGGAAAGCTGTTTTTTGTACGATACGCACAGCAGGCTGCTGCCAGCCCCGCATGAACAGATAGCTGCTTCTCTCCTGCAGAACAGGACTGCCGTGGCGGCAGCCCTGTTCTGAAAAAATCTATGCTTCCCTTTGTTTGCGCTGTCAGGTCTTCAGCTCTCCCGCAGCCTTGATCTTGACCCGGTTCGTATTGCCCGGATAGTACTGCAGAGGGACATCCTCCACATCGATGATTTCCACCGTTCCACACAAAGCCCCGGCTTCCACCGCCAGCTTGGCCGCTTCTGCCTTTGCCTGTTCCAGCGCCTTCTCCCTGGGAACCTCATCGTAATTCACCAGCTTTTCATAGGTGCCGGATACCTTGGAGATAGCAGAACCGATGGCATTGGCGATGCCAAAATGCTCCGGCTTTCTTACGCTCTTTGCCCCGGCCAGATCCTCCGGAAGAATCACGGAACCGCCGCCTACCAGAATCACATCCACAGGATCACTGGATACCTTCATGGCATCAATCGCATCCTCCACCAGCTCCCGGATCGCCTCCATAGCTTTACGGGCAAAGCCCTCGTCCAGGCCCGCTGCCCGGGAAGCGTCGCCGATATCCGCCATGCCAAGCCTTACCGCTATGTCTGTGGCTGTCACCACATCGCCGCCGAATACCAGGGCTTTTTTCGTAATTTCATACCCTACGGAATCCGGCCCTACCGTCACACTGCCGTCTGGGTGTTCCCGCACGATGGAACCGCCGCCCAGTCCGATGGAAACCACATCCGGCATCCGAAAGTTCGTCCGCACGCCTCCAATCACTGCAGCCAGGCTGGATTCCCTCGGAAAGCCGCTCTTGATCACGCCCAGATCCGTCGTGGTCCCGCCCACGTCAATGACGATCGCGTCTTCTATGCCGCTTAGATAGGATGCGCCCCGGATAGAATTTGTAGGGCCGCAGGCAATGGTCAGGATCGGATATCTGCGCGCATGTTCCATGGTCATCAGCGTACCGTCGTTTTGGGACAGATAGATTTTGGCGTCAGACACCCCTTCATCCGCCAGGCTCTTGGCGAAGCCCTCCGTAAAGCGCTCTGCCACCTGGTACAGGGCCGCGTTCAGAATCGTCGCGTTTTCCCGCTCAATCAGCCCCATGGAGCCTATCTCAGAGGAGATGGAAATGTGTACGTCCTCTCCCATAATCTCCCGGCAGAGTCTGGCCGCCGCCAGCTCGTGATCGTTCCTCACTGTGGAAAATACGCAGGAAATGGCAATGGAGCGGACGCCCTTTCCCTTCATCTCTTCAAAAAAGCTTCTGGCCGCCGCCTCATCAAAGGGCGCCAGTTCTTTTCCGTCATATTCAAAACCACCGCCTACGATGACGGCCCCTGCCGCGATGTCCCGGATATCCTCCGCCCAGTCAACCATAGGCGGGATGCCCACTGTGGCCGGAGCCCCAATGCGCAGAAGGCCAATCTTTGCCAGATTTTTCCTCTCTACAATGGCATTGGTGCACTGGGTCGTGCCCAGCATGGCCTGCCGGATTTCTCCGCGGCCGACGCCTGACTGCTCCAGCACCGCGCGGACCGCTCCGATAATTCCTTCGTATACGTCTCCTGAGGTAGGATACTTGACTTCCGCCGCCACTCTGCAGTTTTCATCAACCAGAACCGCGTCTGTGTTCGTTCCTCCCACATCGATTCCCAGCCTGTACATACTAGCAGCCCTCCTTTGCGCGTTCTTCCACGGGAATATAGTCTGTGTCGATTCCAAAATATCTGGGGCCTGCCAGCTCCAGTCCTTCCTTTGTCCTCCACAAGGGGAAACAGGGAAGCCCTACCGCCATCACCCGTTTTCCATACCGCAGGGCGTCTGTCGGGACAGGGGTAAAGGTCTCCACGTCCACCAGACAGATGAGATCCGGCACGGTGGCTATCACCTTACCATCCACCTCCGCGCAGAGATTCTCGTTCTGGAAGGTCACAGAGGCTTTCCGCCCTCTGTACTCCCCGATGCCGTTTAAGATTACGCGTCCCAGGTTGAACGCCCCGTTCGTCTCCCGCAGTACATCCACGATCTTTCCCTTAAACAGGCGGATTCCCCCGGAATGCTTTAAGAAGCTCTCCTCCGGCGTTCCTTCCCGGGTATCCCTGCATTGGCGGATAGCCGCTCCAAGCTTTTCGCTTCGGGTCACAATCCCATGCACGCCGTAGTCCTTCATCTGTTTCCCGCTCATGGGGTACAGGGATACGGATACGGCGCCTCCGCAGGCCATAGTAACGGCGCGGGCAAGCTCTTCTGTCCATTTGTTGGTAATCGTCCGGAAAATCACGTTATTGCCCTTCTCATCCGTCAAAGCCATAGGCGTGGCAGAAATTCCGCCAATGGTAAAGGTCACCATCTGAAGCTCCGGAAACGCCCGCCCCATGCCGTCCACATCTACCATGGGAATCTGCAGCCTGGCTGCTGCCGCAATGGGCAGCATGGAATTCACTCCGCCCGCTTCCATGGGCATGAAAGCGTAAATAGGCTTTCCAAAAAACTGAGACACGGTATCATACAAAGTCTGATATTCTTTCCCGCCCGTCCCCTTCTCGATCAATACTGTAGGCGCCCCCATCATGGCAATCGGCACGATCAGCGCGTCGTCTGGAACCTCCTGCGGATCAAGAAGGGTCACCGGGCCGCACTCCTGGATGGCGCCCATGGCCACCAGTTTTCCCACATACGGATCCCCTCCTCCTCCGGAACCCAGAAGCGCGGCTCCAAGAGCGATATCTTCGATTTCCTTTATCCCGATTTTCCTCATAATGCTCTCCTTTTCTCCTGCAAAATCTGAACCTGTAAAACCTGAGCCTATTTTATCAAAGGCCGGGGAAGGCGGACAAGGAATCCGTGGACAAAAAAACGCCTGTCCTTTTGTCAAAAAGGACAAAGTGACAGGCATCAATTCTATCCAGCCAGCGGCTTTTCCTGTTTGCCTCATTCCAGCAGCCTCTGCAGGGCAGCCGCAAAATAGAGGCTCATGGTCTCCGGCTCCTGGCCGATACGGAAACCCAGCAGCTCCGAGCAGCGCTGGATCCGGTATTTTATGGTGTTCACATGGACAAACAAAAGCTCCGCCGTCCGCTTGGTTCCAGATCCAGCGTCCAAAAGAAAGGCCTGCAGAGTTTTGACAAGCTCTTTTCCTTCCCTTGCCCGGGAAAGAGGACGCAGGATCTTCATTGCCTCCTCCAGGGCCTTTTCTCCTGCGCACACCGTCTCCCGGCACCGATGGGCGAAGCGAAGCTCCTCCAGCCGTATTTCCCGGCGCCGGGGGAAAATCTTCCCCGCATCCTCCCGGTAATTCAGATGCTCCAGGAAAGCCTCCCGCACATCCACCGTTGTGTCCAGATTCCTGCAGAAGGTCATGGACACGCCATAGAGCCCATGAACCTCCAGACAATTCCAGATTCCGGCGCACATGGCCTCTTCCTCCGCAAAAGAATCTGGGTTCCCCGTAAATATCACGAAGCTGTCCTCATAGCGCTCCATCAGCACCGAAGCGCTGTACGCAGACAGAAATCTTGTCAGTTCAGGGAGCAATCTGTCCTTTCCCCATTCTGCCGGCGCAGGGCTTCCGCTCAAGATCCACATGGCATGGAGGGATTTCACGTCTATATGGAAAATCCTGGCCAGACGGCGCATCTTATCCGGCTCATCCTGGAGAATGGCCCGCACCAGCTCCCGCCAGGCTACCTCGGCATGCTTCCGGCTCCAGAGGTTCAGCGCAAGCCGCACTACTTCCGCCGCCTGGCGGAGCATCCCTTGGGACAGCCTGTCCGCGCTGTGGAGTACAAGCAGATGCAGGGGATTTTCTTCTGTATTGACGGTAAAATGGCAGAGAAATAAATCATCCCCAAGCCTTACCTCTGTCTCCGGCCATGGAAAGCCCTTTGGCAGAAGGCCTGCCAGTTCACCGGACAGGGAACGGGGCCAGGCAGCTTCATTTAGGATCCTGCCGTCCTCATCCGTCAGAATCAGCGAGGCATGAATCCTATCTGAAACCATCCGCAGCACGGTATTGATATTTCTCTGGTAATCAGGCAGCCCTGCCGCCCGCTCCAGGATCTCCGCCACAAAGGATTCCGTATGCCGCTGGTCCTCAAAGATAGCCTCCATAGCCTCGCAGATCAATTCGCTGTACCGGAGATCCTTTCGCCCCTCCGGCATGACAATCAGCACAAACCCCAGCTCATCCGCCAGCCGGATAAGCCTTGGATCTACTCTCGGGAGAAAAATTCCCACATAATACAATACGAGACCCACCTCGCCCACCTCCGCCAGACGCCGGATGTTGGCGCACTGGGCCTCTACGTCATCTTTTATTGTGGCAAAGGCTGTAATCACCAGCTCATTGCCCATGAATTCTATATTGTCAAAAAGCTCCGTCAGGGTCAGGGAGGGCTGGGCATATTCCAGGACAGATACGGAATCTACAATGCGGCCAAGTCCGCGCTCTCCCCCTGCCACACGGGCATCCCGCATGGATGGAAGCTTCAGGATATCCGAAACCGTCACACTCATACCTGAATCACCTTATGCCCGGCGGCCTTCAAAAGCCGATTCATAATCGCCGGGCCGATGGAAGCCTCATCGAAAGCCTCCGAATAGATGCAGTCCACGTCCGTCTCGTCGAAATCCCGCAGCACCTCGAAAAGATGCTGCGCGATCTCTTCTTCATGCTTCCTGGCTCCAAGGCTTAATACCAGGCCCTTCGGGTACCGGTCCTTCGTCTCGTCTGTGGCAATGATTCCCACTCTTTTTCCTTCTGCCTCCGCTTCTTCCGCCAGCTGGTTGATGGCTGCGATGACGGCCTCTGTGGAGCCCTCCACCACCGCCAGGTCTGCCCGTGGGGCGTAATGGCGGTATTTCATGC
Source organism: uncultured Merdimonas sp. (assembly GCA_944375885.1). Classification (GTDB taxonomy): domain Bacteria; phylum Bacillota; class Clostridia; order Lachnospirales; family Lachnospiraceae; genus Laedolimicola. The sequence goes on along the minus strand of CALWBB010000111.1, from coordinate 3,358 downwards.
CGGGGGCCTTCGGCTTCACGCCGGAATCCGGGGCGATGATGGCCTTATCCACCTCCAGGGGCCCGATCACAGCCTCCATCATCTCCTCTGTGACGGCTCCCGGCCGCAGAATCACCGGCGGCTCCACGCTCATGTCCACGATGGTGGACTCCAGGCCGATGACAGCCTGCCCGCCGTCCAGAATCATCTCAATGCGCCCGCTCAAATCCTCTTCCACATGGGCCGCCGTGGTGGTGCTGGGCCGTCCCGAGACGTTGGCGCTGGGAGCGGCCACAAAGCCGCCTGCCGCCCGGATAAAGGCCGCGGCGATCCGGTCGCTTGGCATCCGCACGGCGACCGTGTCCAAGCCGCCCGTGGTGGCCTGCGGCACCAGCTCATTCTTATAAAAAATCATCGTAAGCGGCCCGGGCCAGAAGGCCTCCATCAGCTTCTTCGCCTTTTCCGGCACCTCCCGGACGATCCTATACAGATCCCGCTTGTCCGCGATATGCACGATCAGCGGATTGTCCGAGGGCCGCCCTTTCGCCGCGTAGATCTTTTTTGAGGATTCCGGATTCAGGGCGTCGCCCCCCAGCCCGTAGACCGTCTCCGTCGGGAAGGCCACAAGGCCCCCTTTCCGGATAATCCGGCCTGCTTCCTCAATCATCGTCTCATCGATCTGGCTGTAACTCAGCCGTCTGACCTGCGTCTCCATGCTCTCCCGCTCCTTTGATCCTTCGTTCAATATCCTGAAAAAATCAGGGGCTCACCAGAGTCCCTGATCGTATTCATCCTGGTACAGCACCACTGTACCATGTTCCTCCGTTTTTTTCAAGTCTATCACCCGCTGGTTGGCGCTTCCCCGGAAGCGTAAGGACAGATCCCGCTCGGCTTCCAGATAGGGGCCGTCCACCAGAAGATCGGAAAGATCCAGAAGCGCAAGAACCGCCGGGCGCTTCCTTCCGATCTCCAGAAGCCGCTCCCAGGTGTAGCCGGTGTAGATCATCAGGTGCTTCCCCAGCTTCTTGATCTCCCGGCCAAGATCCGCCAGGGCTTCCGGCTGGCAGAAAGGCTCCCCGCCCGAAAATGTCACGCCGGACAGAAGCGGATTTTTACGAATCTCCTCCAGCAAGCTTTTCGGATCCGCCAGATAGCCTCCCGCGAAATCATGGGTCTGGGGATTGTGGCAGCCAGGACAGTGGTGGGGGCAGCCCTGGACAAAGATGGTATACCGGATTCCCGGCCCGTCCACGATGGAATCCTCCACGGTTCCGGCCAGCCGCAGAGGCGGGATCTCCTCCCCGGACGCATATTCCTTATAATCCATGCTTTACCCTGTCATGCTCCTCTGCCCGCTTCGCGTTGTTGAAGCGGTCCGTGGTTCCCACCAGATAGCCTGTGATCCGGCGGATGCGGTCAAATTTTACATTCTCTCCTACCATTCCGTTGTTCGGCAATACCCTTCCAATCATGTCTTTTCCTCCTTCTATTCCTGCACGCGCGGCCGCCGGGAACGGCGGCCCGCCTGTGTCTTGTTCCTTTTCCTGTCTGTCCTAAGCAATCTTAATGGTTCGGATCCGCGTACACCGGCGTATCCGGGTATTTCTTCCGAAGCTCCCGGAGTTTCTCCACCGGAACCGCCTCTCCCTCCCGGCGGCCGCAGCGGGGGCAGACCTCGTCGATGACGCCGGTATAGCCGCAGACCGGATCCCGGTCCACCGGATGGTTCACGGAGCCGTAGCCCACGCCTGCCTCCTTCATGCAGCGGATGACCGCCTCGAAGGCCTCCGGGTTCTTGGAGGTGTCTCCGTCCAGCTCCACATAGCTGATATGGCCCGCGTTCGTCAGCGCGTGGTAGGGCGCCTCCAGGCGGATCTTGTCAAAGGCCCGGATCGGATAATACACGGGAATATGAAAGGAATTCGTATAGTATTCCCGATCCGTGATGCCAGGCAGCTCCCCGAACCGCTTTTTGTCAATGCGCACGAAGCGGCCGGACAGCCCTTCGGCGGGCGTGGCAAGCAAGGTGAAATTAAGGCCCGTCTCCTCGGATTTCTCATCCATGCGCCGCCGCATGTGGCCGATGATCTCAAGGCCCAGCTTCTGGCTCCCCGGGCTTTCTCCGTGGTGCTTTCCGGTCAGGGCCACCAGCGTCTCCGCAAGGCCGATGAAGCCGACGCTTAAGGTGCCGTGACGCAGCACCTCCGCCACAGAATCATCCACGTCCAGCTTGTCCGAATCCAGCCAGATGCCCTGTCCCATCAGGAAGGGGTAGTTGCGCACCTTCTTTTTGCACTGGATGGCGAACCGGTGCAGCAGCTGGCGGCAGGCCAGGTCAATCATTTTGTCCAGGCTCTCATAGAAAGCCTCGATATCGCCGTTCGCCTTGATGCCAAGCCTCGGCAGGTTGATGGACACGAAGCTTAGGTTTCCCCGTCCGCAGGTGACTTCCCGCGTGGGATCGTAGCGGTTCCCCATGACGCGGGTCCGGCAGCCCATGTAGGCCACCTCGGTATTGTAATCCCCTTCCTTATAATACTGCAGGTTGAAGGGGGCGTCCAGGAAGCTGAAATTCGGGAACAGCCGCTTGGCAGAGGTCCGCACCGCCAGCCGGAACAGATCGTAGTTGGGATCGCCCGGATTGTAGTTGACGCCCTCCTTGACCTTGAAAATCTGAACCGGGAAAATGGGCGTCTCTCCGTTTCCAAGGCCTGCGTCCGTAGCCAGAAGAAGGTTGCGGATCACCATGCGCCCCTCCGGGGAGCAGTCCGTGCCGTAATTCACCGAGCTGAAGGGCACCTGGGCTCCCGCCCGGGAGTTCATCGTGTTCAGATTGTGGATCAGGGCTTCCATGGCCTGGTACGCAGCATTATCCGTCTCCTTTAAGGCCATATCCACCACTGCGTTATGGGCCTTTCGGATATCCTCTGAAAGCAGCAGCCGCTCCCCGCAGAGAATCTCGCCGCCGTTCACCCAGTCCTCCAGCTTCCTTCCGTACTCCTCTGCCGTGCCCATGCGGATATCGGCGCCCATGGCCGTCTTCAGAGCCTTTACAAAGGCAGAGGCTTCCTCCGCCGTCAGGTCGAATTTCACCCGCAGGTATTTCTCCATGGACTTGAAATATTCCTTGCGGAAGGTGCGGACCACGCCGTCCGCCATGGCGTAATCGAAATTCGGGACGGACTGGCCGCCGTGCATCTCGTTCTGGTTGGCCTGAATCGCGATGCAGGCCAGGGCCGCGTAGGTCTGGATGGAATTCGGCTCCCGGATGTAGCCGTGTCCCGTACAGAAGCCGTCCTTGAAAAGCTTGATCAGATCAATCTGACAGCAGGTCTCCGTCAGCATATAGAAATCCTTGTCATGGATATGGATGTCCCAG
>CALWBB010000110.1 GCA_944375885.1 uncultured Merdimonas sp. | reverse complement strand
GGAAACGAGGGCTTTTTGTTTGCGGGAGACTGCGAGAAGGAGCGGCTTTCAGAGCTTCTGGCGGAAAAGGATCTGGATCTTAGGCATCAGGTCCTGAAGGTGCCCCACCATGGCCGTGAGGAAAAGAACTCGGATAAATTCCTGCTGGCGGTGTCCCCCGAAGCGGCGGTCATTACCTGTTCGGAGGAAAAAGAGCCAGATAAGGAGATTCTGGAGCTGCTGTCACAGCTGGGGACAGACGTATACCTGACATCGGAGGGAACGGTGACCTGTGTGACAGACGGAAGCTCCCTGGAATTTTCCCAGGAAGAACAGGCCGGATAAAGTGCTTGAAATCATATTAGAATATGTTTACAATGTTACTAGCGCCAGTGTACCGGCGCAGTGGTTTAAGGAGGAAAAGGCGATGAGCATGATTGAAAAAGTCCGCGCCGAGATGGCGGCGGCAATGAAAAATAAGCTGGTGGGAGAGACGCTTGCGTAGGCCGGCGCGGGGGGCTTTTCTGGCGGCTGGAATCCTGGGGGCCGTCCTTCTTGGCGGCTGCGGGGACAGCGGCGCGGAGGTTTCGGTTCCGCAGGTGGAGGTGATTGAGCAGCCGCAGATCAGCCAGACAGAGGAGCAGAGGGAAGCCCAGCTTGATCCGGAATCGGAAGCGGGAACTGTCCTGGGCGAAGAAGAGGTAACGGTCATGACGCCGGAGGGAGAGCCGCAGACAGCCCTCTATACCAGAGTGCGTGGAAACGGGGATTTCTCCATCGCCTATGATAAGAGCCGGTTTTCCATTGCCGCTTCTGCGGGGGAGCTGCGCTTTGAGCCGTCAGGGGAGCAGGAGGCAGCATTTTTAAGCATCCGGACAGAGGACGCCCCTTCTGCGGAAGAGCTGGCGGATCAGTATGTGGCAGACAGCGGGGAGGAGTGCTCCGTGGAGGAGATGACCATTGGGGAGGGCGAATATCCGGCCCTGTGGGTCAGCTATGCGGAAGGGACAGAGCCAGACAGCCGCAGTTGCAGCCTGTACATATTCCGCCATAACAGCGCCCTTTACACCGCACAGCTGGACGGTACTGCCGGAAATGTGGAAATGACGGCAGAGCTGAATACCATCCTTTCCACCCTGCGGTTTGACGAAGGGTGAGAAAAAAGGGGCACGGTTTTGTAAAGCCTTTGTAAAGTCGGCCGATTCGGTTGAAGAGGCTGTGGAAATAGACTATAATAGAATAACTGTATAGAAAGAGAATAATTCATGAAGATTTTATTTATATCCCTTGGCTGTGACAAGAACCTTGTGGATTCAGAGGTCATGCTGAAGCTTCTGGAGGAAAAGGGATACCAGTTCACAGACGATGAGGCGGAGGCAGATGTCATTGTCATCAATACCTGCTGTTTCATCGGGGACGCCAAGGAGGAAAGCGTCAATACGATTCTGGAGATGGCGGAGTACCGCAAAAGCGGCAGCTGCAAAGCCCTGATTGTCACGGGATGCCTGGCGCAGCGCTATCAGAAGGAAATCCTGGATGAGATTGAAGAGGTGGACGCCGTTCTGGGAACGGCTTCCTACGACGCCATCGCGGAGACGGTGGAAAAAGCGCTTGGCGGCCAGAAGGAGCAGCATTTTGAGAGCATCGACCGCCTGGTGCCGGATCAGGGCGGGCGCGTCCTGACTACGGGAGGCCATTATGCCTATCTGAAGATTGCGGAGGGCTGTGACAAGCGCTGTACCTACTGCATTATCCCGAAGCTTCGGGGGCATTTCCGCAGTGTTCCGGAGGAGCAGCTCCTTGCGGAGGCGCAGAGGCTGGCGGAGCAGGGGGTAAAGGAGCTGATCCTGGTGGCCCAGGAGACGACCGTCTACGGCGTGGATCTGTACGGGGAAAAGCGGCTTCCTCAGCTTCTTACGAAGCTGGCCCGGATTCCCGGCATCCGCTGGATCCGCGTGCAGTACTGCTATCCGGAGGAGATCACAGAAGAACTGATTCAGGTCATAAAGAGCGAACCGAAGGTCTGCCATTATCTCGATCTTCCGATCCAGCATGCCTCGGATCGGATCCTGAAGCGGATGGGACGGCGGACGACCCAGGCGGATCTGCGTCGCATCATCGGGCGGCTGCGGGAGGAGATTCCGGATATCTGCCTGCGCACGACCCTGATCTCTGGCTTTCCCGGGGAGACGGAAGACGACCACGAGGAGCTGATGCGCTTTGTGGACGACTGCGAGTTCGACCGGCTGGGCGTCTTCCCCTATTCCGCGGAGGAGGACACGCCTGCGGCTTCCATGCCGGATCAGATTCCGGAGGAGGTCAAGGAGGAGCGGCGGGCGGAGCTTATGGAACTCCAGCAGGAGATTGCCTTTGAGAAGGCAGAAGAGATGGCGGGCCGCGAGCTGACGGTGATGATTGAGGGAAAGGTGGCGGATGAGAACGCCTATGTGGGGCGGACCTACAAGGACGCGCCGGGCGTGGACGGCTACCTCTTCCTGAACACGGACGAGACGCTGATGAGCGGCGATTTCGCCAGAGTGCGCGTGACGGGCGCCTTAGAATACGATCTGATAGGAGAACTGATAGAATGAACCTGCCAAATAAACTGACGGTGCTGCGGGTGGTTATGATCCCGTTTTTTGTGGTATTTATGCTGACCGACCTGGGCGGAGATTATGGAAATTACATTGCGCTGGCTATTTTTGTCATTGCCAGCCTGACGGATCTTCTGGACGGGAAGATTGCGAGAAAGAGAAACCTGGTGACGAACTTCGGAAAATTCATGGATCCGCTGGCGGATAAGCTGCTGGTGTGTTCCGCGCTGATCTGCCTTGTGGAGATGGAACGCCTGGCAGCCTGGATGGTGATTGTGATCATTGCCCGGGAATTTATTATCAGCGGTTTCCGCCTGATTGCCTCGGATAACGGAGTGGTGATTGCGGCAAGCTATTGGGGAAAGTTCAAGACCACTTTCCAGATGATTATGATCATTTTGCTGATTCTTGACCTGGGAGACGATTTTGAGGTGCTTGAGACAGCAGTGATCTGGATTGCGCTGATCCTGACGGTGGTTTCCCTTATCGATTATCTGGTGAAGAACAAAGGAATTTTACTGGAAGGAGACATCTGAAAAACATGACGGCGGAATTGATTTCTGTGGGAACAGAGCTTCTGCTCGGGAATATCGTGAATACAAACGCGGCGTTTCTGGCCAGGGAGTGCGCGGGGCTGGGCCTGTCGGTCTATTACCAGACAACGGTAGGCGACAACCCGCAGCGGCTGGAAGCAGCGGTGCGCCAGGCGCTGTCCCGCTCGGATGTGGTAATTTTAAGCGGCGGCCTGGGGCCGACCCAGGATGATCTGACCAAGGAGATCACAGCTTCGGTCTTCGGCTCGGCCCTGAAGGAGGACGCCCATACAAGAGAGCGGATCCAGGCATATTTTGACGCCCGCGGCACGAAGGAGATAGCGGAAAACAACTGGAAGCAGGCTGTGGTTCCGGAGGGAGCCCTGGTGTTGGATAATGAAAATGGCACGGCTCCCGGCCTCATCCTGGAAAAGGACGGGAAGACGGCGGTGCTTCTGCCTGGGCCGCCAGGCGAGCTGATTCCCATGTTCCGGAAGGCCGTCTATCCGTATCTTCACAGGAAGCAGCCGGAGATTATCGTGTCGGAGATGGTGAAGCTCTGCGGCATCGGAGAGAGCCGGGCAGAGCAGATGATTACAGATCTGATTGAAAAGCAGAGTAATCCGACGATCGCCACCTACGCGAAGACGGGCGAGGTGCATCTGCGGGTGACAGCCCGGGCGGCAGACCGGGAGGCTGCAGAGCTTTTAATCAAGCCAGTTCTGAAGGAACTGGGGGCAAGATTTGGAGAATTCATCTATACGATGGAGGAGAAGGTCACCCTGGAGGAGGCGGTGGCTTCCCTTCTAAAGGAACAAGGGCTTACAGTGACCACGGTGGAATCCTGCACCGGCGGGCTGCTGGCCGGCCGCCTGGTCAACGTGGCGGGCGTCTCGGAGGTCTTCAAGCAGGGCTTTGTCACCTATTCCAACAAGGCGAAGCGCAAGCTGGTGGGTGTCAAGAAGGCCACCCTGCGCGAGGTGGGCGCGGTAAGCGAGCGGACGGCCCGGGAGATGGCAAGGGGAGCCGTGCTGGCGACGGGAGCCGACGCGGCAGTGTCTGTCACGGGAATCGCGGGCCCGGACGGAGGCACAGAGGAAAAGCCGGTGGGCCTTGTGTATATCGGCGTGGCGGTTCGGGGACAGACCTGGGTACAGGAGTGCCATTTTACGGGGAACCGGGCCAGGATCCGGGAGGCTTCCGTGGCGGCGGCTCTGACGCTCCTTCGAAAGGGCATCCTGGAGACGGCGGAAAACTGAGGCCTTCCTGGGGCGGAAAAAGCAGAATACAGAAGAGATTTGACGGGAGGACGGCATGGAGACAAAGACCATACGTATCAAATATTTTACAGATAAGATCGACCGGCTGGCTTATATCGGGGGAAAATCCGACTGGATTGATTTGAGGTGCGCAAAAGAAGTGCAGATGAAGGCGGGAGAGTTCCGCCTGATTCCCTTGGGCGTGGCCATGCAGCTGCCGGAAGGCTTCGAGGCCCATGTCGTTCCCCGGAGCAGTACCTTTAAAAATTTCGGCATTATCCAGACAAACCACACCGGCATTATCGACGAGAGCTACTGCGGCGATAACGACCAGTGGTTTATGCCGGCTTATGCCCTGCGCGACACAGAGATCCATGTGAACGACCGGATCTGCCAGTTCCGCATTGTGGAGCATCAGCCGCAGCTTGCGTTTGAGGAGACAGAAGAACTCGGAAACAGGGACAGGGGCGGCTTAGGCAGCACCGGAAAGGCGTGAGAACATGCAGATCATCACATTTGCGTCTATTGAGATCAGCTCCTATGAGGTAGGAATGAAAATCCTGGAGCTGTCCTCCAAAAATGGAATGAAAGAAATCGACTACATCCGTCACGGACTGGAGCTCGGAAAGGACGCGTATGTCCACGGGGAGATCGGAAACGACATGCTCGAGGAGCTCTGCGAAATCCTGGAGGATTTCACAAGAATTATGAAGGAGTACCAGGTGGACGACTACCGGGCCTGCGCCACCAGCGCCATCCGCGATACCAGGAACTGTCTTCTGATTCTGGACAAGATCCGCGTGCGCACCGGGCTGGAGGTAGAAATCCTAAGCAACTCGGAGCAGCGTTTCCTGGGGTACAAGTCCATCGCTTCCAACGAGGAATCCTTCCAGAAAATCATCCAGAAGGGAACGGCCATCGTGGATGTAGGAGGCGGCAGCATCCAGATTTCCCTTTTTGACAAGGACGTCCTGGTTTCCACCCAGAACCTGCGTCTGGGAATTGTGCGCATCCGGCAGCGCCTGGCCCAGGTAGAGCAGCGGACTATCCATTTTGACGAGATCGTGGAAGAGATGATCAACAATGAGCTTAGCAGCTATAAGCGCCTTTACCTGAAGGACCGGGAGATCAAGCACATGATTCTGGTAGGCGACTATATCAATCAGCTGACCACCAGAAGAAGAGGGGAGAAGAGCGTCTCCTTCAGCAAGGAAGAATACCAGAAGCTATACCAGGAGATTCTGTCCGGGTCGCCTCAGGAAATGGTGGAGCGGCTGGGCGGGGCCACGGAGAATATAGCCCTTGTGATGCCGGCTCTGATTATTTACAAGCGTCTGATTGAGGAGACGGGAGCGGAACGGCTCTGGATTCCGGGCTTAAACCTGTGTGACGGCCTGGCCTATGATTACGCGGAGCGCAAGAAGATTTTCAAGTCCAGCCATAATTTCGAGAATGATATCATTGAGGCGGCCAAGAATATCGCAAAGCGCTACCAGAGCAATAAGACCCACCTGGCGGGCACAGAGTACCTGGCCCTCACGATTTTTGACAAGATGAAACGGATCCACGGGATGGGGAAAAGGGAGCGGCTGCTTCTGCAGATCGCGGTGCTGCTCCACGACTGCGGGAAATATATCAGCATGACCCGCACCGCCCAGTGCTCCTATGAGATCGTCATGTCCACGGAGATCATCGGGCTGTCCCACAGGGAGCGTGAGATCATCGCCAACGCGATCCGCTTTAATACGGAAGAATTCGTCTCCTTTGAGGAATTTTCCATGGGCTGCAGCCTGGACCGGAACGATTATCTGCTCACGGCGAAGATCAGCGCCATCCTGCGGGTGGCCAATTCCATGGACCGCAGCCATAAGCAGAAGTTTAAGAATGTCAAGGTCACCTTGAAGGACAGAGAGCTGATCGTAGTGGTAGACACGGTGGAGGATATCACGCTGGAGCAGGGGCTTTTCTCCCACAAGGCGGATTTCTTCGAGACAATTTTCAGTATCCGGCCCGTAATCCGGCAGAAAAGGCAGGTATAAGAGATGGATAAGATGGAAAAGATCGATTTCACAAAGACGGAGTACTACAGGAACCGGGAGCTTTCCTGGCTGGCGTTCAACGAAAGAGTCTTAAGCGAGGCAAGGGATAAGAATATCCCGCTGTTTGAGCGGCTGAAATTCTTAAGCATCACGGCTTCCAACCTGGACGAGTTCTTTATGATCCGCGTGGCTTCCTTAAAGGATATGGTGAACGCGGGCTATACAAAGAAAGACATCGCGGGCCTGACGGCCCAAGAGCAGCTCGATCGGATCGGCGAGGAGGCCCAGAAGCTGGTGAGCCTCCAGTATTCCACCTACACCCGCTCCCTGCTTCCGCTTCTGCGCCAGCACGGGCTGAATGTGATCCAGGAGCATGAAGCGCTGAACGATGAGCAGGCAGAATATGTGGACCGCTATTTCCGGGACAATGTCTATCCGGTGCTGACGCCCATGGCGGTGGATTCTTCCAGGCCCTTCCCGCTGATCCGCAATAAGACGCTGAATATCGGAGCACTTCTCTCCAAGAAGAACCAGGAGGGAAAGGAGAAGGTGCTGGAGTTCGCCACCGTGCAGGTGCCATCCGTGCTGCCCCGGATCATCCCGCTTCCCCATGGAAAAGACGGAAGCCGGAATGTGATCCTGCTGGAGGAGATCATTGAGCGGAACATGCAGCAGCTGTTCCTGAGCTATGATATTATCTGCGCCTCTCCCTACCGGGTCATGCGCAACGCCGACCTGACCATTGAGGAGGACGAGGCGGCGGATCTCCTGAAAGAGATCCAGAAGCAGCTGAAAAAGCGCCAGTGGGGCGAGGTCATCCGCCTGGAGGTGGAGGAAAAGATTGACAAACGCCTTCTGAAGCTGCTGCGCAGGGAATTTGATATCCGTGATGAAGGAATTTACAAGATAAATGGTCCTCTTGATCTGACCTTCCTTATGAAAATGTACGGGCTGGAGGGCTTTGAGGATTTGAAAAATCCGAAGCATGTGCCGGCGCCTGTCAGGGAGCTCCCTCCGGACTGCGATATCTTTGAGGAGATTCGAAAGGGAGATATTCTGCTGCATCATCCATACCAGACCTTTGATCCGGTCGTAAAGTTTGTGAGGGATGCCGCTGCGGATCCCAGGGTATTGGCGATTAAGCAGACACTGTACCGCGTCAGCGGTAATTCACCGATCATTGCGGCCCTTGCGCAGGCAGCGGAGAATGGGAAGCAGGTTTCCGTGCTGGTGGAGCTGAAGGCCCGTTTTGACGAGGAAAACAATATTATCTGGGCGAAAATGCTGGAGAAGGCTGGCTGCCATGTGATTTACGGCCTGGTAGGGCTGAAGACCCACAGCAAAATTACGCTGGTAGTGCGTAGAGAGGAGGATGGAATCCGCCGGTATGTCCACCTGGGGACCGGAAACTACAATGATTCCACCGCAAAGCAGTACACGGATATCGGGCTTCTGACCTGCTCGGCGCCAATAGGAGAGGATGCGACGGCAGTATTCAATATGCTGTCGGGTTACTCGGAGCCTGCTGTATGGAACAAGCTCTGCCTTGCGCCTATCTGGCTGAAGAAAAGGTTTCTGCAGCTGATAGGGCGGGAGAAGGAGCATGCGGAGAACGGCGGGGAAGGGCATATCATTGCGAAAATGAATTCTCTCTGTGACCGGGATGTGATTGAGGCTCTTTACGCAGCTTCTGCGGCCGGTGTGAAAATTGAGCTGATTGTGCGCGGAATCTGCTGTCTGAAGGTAGGCATTCCGGGGGTCAGCGAAAACATTTCCGTCCGCTCCATCGTAGGAAATTTTCTGGAACACAGCCGGATTTACTATTTTTACAATAACGGACAGGAAGAGATCTACTGCTCCAGCGCAGACTGGATGCCGCGAAATCTGGAGAAGAGGGTGGAGATTCTGTTCCCGGTAGAGCGTCAGGAGCTCAAGGATGAGCTGATTCATATCCTGGATATCGAGCTTCAGGATAATG
>CALWBB010000109.1 GCA_944375885.1 uncultured Merdimonas sp. | reverse complement strand
ATCAGCTTCGCGTTCCAGCAGCCGGTCCGCTTCAAGGGGCTGACGGTGGTGGATCTTCTGAACCTGGCCCACGGGGAGAAGCTTTCCCTGGACGCGGCCTGCCAGTACATGTCGGAGGTAGGGCTCTGCGCCCGCGACTATATCAACCGCGAGGTGAATGCCTCCTTGTCCGGCGGCGAGCTGAAGCGCATTGAGATCGCCATGGTGCTGGCCCGGGGAACGAAGCTGTCCATCTTTGACGAGCCGGAGGCAGGGATCGACCTTTGGAGCTTTAACAACCTGATCCGCGTCTTCGAGGAGATGCGCAGGAAGATTGAGGGTTCTATCGTGATTATTTCCCACCAGGAGAGGATCCTGAACATCGCGGACCGCATTGTGGTCATCGCGGACGGAAAGGTGACGGAGCAGGGAACCAGGGAGGAAGTGCTGCCCAAGCTTCTGACTTCCTCGGAAGCATGCAGCACCCTGATGGATAAGGTAGTGTAAGGCCGCGGTTCCAGGCATTCTGGGCTGCGGACAGACGGGAGAAAAGAGGATAAGATTATGGCACAGAAAATAGATCAGCTGCAGATGCACATGCTGGAGAAGATCGCGGATCTCCACAGTGTGCCGGAGGGCGCGTATAACATTCGTTCCAACGGGGCGCTGTCCGGAAGAAATACGACTGCGAATATCGATATCGTCAGCAAGGAGGACAAGCCGGGCATCGACATCATCATCAAGCCGGGCACGAAGAACGAGAGTGTGCATATTCCGGTGATTGTAAGCCAGAGCGGCTTAAAGGATCTGGTGTACAATGATTTTTATATCGGAGAGGACGCCGATGTGACCATCGTGGCGGGCTGCGGCATCCACTGCGGCGGCGATGACACCACAGAGCACGACGGCATCCACACCTTCCATATCGGGAAGAACGCGAAGATAAAATACGTGGAGAAGCATTACGGGGAGGGCGACGGGGCCGGAGAGCGGATCTTAAACCCTACCACCGTGATCGAGATGGACGAGAACAGCTATATGGAGATGGAGACGACCCAGATCAAAGGGGTAGATTCCACCATCCGCGACACCAGCGCCAAGCTTGGCGACGGGGCGACGCTGATTATCAAGGAAAAGATCATGACCCATGGAAAGCAGTACGCGGAGACGAATTTCCAGGTGGATCTGGACGGCGTGGATTCCACAGCCAATGTGGTCTCCCGTTCCGTGGCGAAGGGAAGTTCCAGCCAGGTCTTCAATTCCAAAATCTGCGGCAACAACAAGTGCTACGGCCATACGGAATGCGACGCGATCCTGATGGACGAAGGCCATGTGTCGGCGATTCCCTCCCTGGACGCCAACAATCTGGACGCCAGCCTGATTCATGAGGCGGCCATTGGCAAGATCGCAGGTGAGCAGCTGATCAAGCTGATGACCCTGGGGCTGACGGAGAAAGAAGCGGAGGAACAGATCGTAAGCGGCTTCCTGAAATAGGCTGCCATCCCTTCGCGGCCGGTTCAAGGACGCGGATGGGACGATTGACAAATACCGCTCCGGATGGTAACATTAGGGACATGCACAGGGCTTCCCCAAGCCCTGAAAAAGAGTAAATGCAAGAAAAGTAAAGGATGGAGAGATAAAAATGGCATTACTGAAGCAGTGGCGCGACAAAGCCTATGATGAGAAAGCGAATAAAGGCGATATCCAGAGATTCTGGGCGAATTATTTCAATATAGAGAAAGAAATTTACGAGCAGCTTTTGGAGGATCCCGATACCGAGGTAAAGGGGACGGTAAAGGAGCTGGCTGAGAAATATGGCCAGGATGTCATGACTATGACCGGGTTCCTGGACGGCATCAACGACAGCCTGGTGGAGCCAAATCCCATCGAGGAGATGGAGGAGGATACGGTCGTGTCCCTGAAGTTTGACAAGGAGAAGCTCTACAAGAACATGGTGGACGCCAAGGCGGACTGGCTGTACGGCCTGCCCCAGTGGGACAAGATCTTCTCAAAAGAGAAGCAGAAAGAACTGTATGTGGAGCAGAAAAAGTCTGGCACGATCGTCAAAGGCCCTAAGATAGGCAGAAACGATCCCTGCCCCTGCGGAAGCGGAAAGAAGTATAAGAAATGCTGCGGAAAAAATGCATGAGTAAGCTGTTCCTGGTTTTCGGAGTGCTTTTTACAGTTTATTATATTGGAATTATTTTATATGCCGGCATACACGCGTCCTTTGCCTGGATCTGGGCGGCTTTGGGCGCTGTGTGCTGGCTGGCTTTGGCCGTCTGCAGGGTGAGCGCCCTTCAGGCGGCTTTTCTGCGCGTCCCAGCAGGGCTTCGGATGGCGGCGGGTATACTGCTGGCGCTGGGGTTTCTGCTCTTTCTGGCTGCGGAAAGCTGCATCCTAAGCGGTATGGCGCAGGGGGGAGTGAAATCTTGCGATTATGTGATCGTGCTGGGCGCCCAGGTACGGGGAACCCGCGTGAGCCGGGCGCTGAAGCAGCGCCTTGACCGGGCGGCAGAGTATTTGGAAGAGAGTCCAGAAACCGTGGTCATCGTGTCGGGCGGCCAGGGATCCGGCGAGGATATCACAGAGGCCCAGGCTATGGAAGAATACCTCATCGGTGCAGGGATCGCGCCGGAGCGGATCTGGAAGGAAGAAGAATCGGTGAATACCGTCCAGAATATCCGTTTCAGCCGTGCGCTGATCGAAGAGAGAGCGCCAGCGGATGGGGAGACTTTGACGATTGGGATTGTGTCCAATGATTTCCATGTATTCCGGGCAGTCCACATCGCGAAGGCCCAGGGAATCGAAGCGGAAGGGATCCCTGCGCCCACGGAGATTTTCATGCGGCCCCATTATATGACGCGGGAGGCCCTCGCTTTGGTGAAGGATCTGCTGCTGGGGAACGCAGTGTTTTAAAAGAGGGGTGGCTATGCCAGCATGTAATTTGTGCCCCCGCGGCTGCGGCGTGGACCGCGCTGCGGGACAGAAGGGGTTTTGCGGCGTGGCGGGCGCAAAGATCAAGGTCGCCCGGGCGGCGCTTCATATGTGGGAGGAACCTTGTATATCCGGGACAAAGGGCTCGGGGACTGTCTTTTTTTCGGGCTGTCCTTTGCGCTGCGTCTACTGCCAGAACCGGGAGATTGCCCGGGGCGGAGCGGGAAGAGAGATTACGGAAGAGCGGCTGTCAGAAATTTTCCTGGAGCTTCAGGAGAAGGGGGCAGAAAATATCAATCTGGTGACGCCGACCCATTATACGCCGGAGATTGTCCGCGCTGTGGCGCGGGCCAGGGAAGAGGGGCTTAGGCTTCCCATCGTCTACAACTGCGGCGGATATGAGAAGACGAAGACCCTGCGGATGCTGGAAGGGGTCGTGGATATTTATCTGACAGATTTTAAGTATATGGAAAGGGATACTGCGCAAAGCTATTCCCATGCGCCGGATTATCCAGCTGTGGCAAGGCAGGCGCTGGCGGAGATGGTGCGCCAGCAGCCGGAACCGGTCTTTGACGGAGACGGGAGGATGAAACAGGGTGTGATTGTCCGGCATCTTCTGCTTCCGGGACATTTGAAAAATGCCAAAGCAGTGGTCAAATATGTTTACGAAACTTATGGAAACAGCGTGTATTTAAGTCTTATGAACCAGTACACTCCGCTTCCGGGTATGGAAAAATGGCCGGAACTGAATCGGAAAGTGACAAAGCGTGAATATGGACGGCTTTTGGACTATGCGGTAGAGCTGGGGGTGGAAAACGGATTCATCCAGGAAGGAGAGACGGCGAAGGAAAGTTTTATCCCGGCGTTTGACGGGGAAGGTGTCTGACAGGAGAGATAACCCTCCTTTTGCTTTTGGGGCTTGACATTCTTCTGGCGGACAATTACAATGGAATTAGAATAATTCTAAAAAAGAGAACTGCCTATGACGAAATACGAAAAACAAATCTATGAGATTGTAAATTTTTCTGGAAGCCACCTGACAGCAGAGCAGGTTTTTATGGAATTGAAGAACACATATCCCTCTGTCTCACTGGCTACCGTGTACAACAATCTGAATAAGCTCTGCGAAACGGGAAAGATCCGAAGGGTTCTGGTGGAGGGCTCGCCGGACCGCTATGACCGCATTGCCAGGCACGACCATCTTGTATGCCAAAGATGCGGCAGGCTTGCGGATGTGCAGTTTGCGGATCTGACGGCTTCCCTGCGGCAGCAGCTAGGTGAGGATTTTTTTTCGTATGATTTGAAGGTTTTTTATCTTTGTCCGGACTGCAGAAAAAATGAAATCATTCATAAGAAAGGAGGATGCGAATGAAATATGTCTGTTCCGTATGCGGGTATATCTATGATGAGGCGCGGGAGAAGGTTCCCTTCTCTGAGCTTCCGCAATCCTGGAAATGTCCCGTATGCAAAGCCGCCAAAGCTGTTTTCGCGGCGGAAAAGAAGAAGGAGCCGGAGGCTTTGGCGCCGCAGGCTCTGGCAGAAGAGCCTGTCCTGGGAGAAAAAGGGATGGTGAAGCTTTCTGCCGGAATGCTTGGCGCCCTGTTCTCCAATCTGGCGCGGGGCTGCGAGAAGCAGTACAAGCCACAGGAGGAGGCGCTGTTTCGTGAGCTTGCGGATTACTTTACAGCTGTGGCTCCGGAAGTATCCGATGCAGACTTGGATGGGCTGTTGTCTCTTCTCCAGTCAGACCTGGACAGGGGATACCCGGAGGTGAACGCGGCAGCCGGGGCGGCCGGGGATCGGGGTACGAAGCGGATCTGTGTCTGGGGACAGAAGGTTACGGCTATGCTGGCATCCCTGCTCCGCCAGTATCAGGAGGAGGGGGAAGCCTTCCTTGCCGGTACAGAGATCTGGGTCTGCAGTGTCTGCGGCTTTGTCTATGTGGGAAAGAAGCCCCCGGAGCTTTGTCCCGTATGCAAGGTGCCCGCATGGAAGTTTGAGCGGACAGAAGGGAGGGCTGCCGGATGAAAAAGATTGCTGTAAGGAACCTGCGCCTGTGCACAAAGGACTGCCTGTGCCTTTATGTCTGCCCTGTGGGGGCGACCGATACGGAGGACAGCATCATTGATGTGACGAAATGCATTGGCTGCGGCAGCTGTGCGGACGCCTGTCCAAGCGCCGCCATTTCCATGGTGCCGGTGGAATATCCGCCCCAGCAGAAAAAGGATGCCGTGGTGGCTGCGGCAGAATACGCCCTGGCAGAAAACAAGGCAAAACAGGAAAAGGCAGCGCTCCAGCTGGCCAAAAGCGCAAAGGAGGACGGCCTGTACCGCCTGATGAAGGCGCTGAGCCGTTCCATCCGCCTGGTAAACGAGGATCTTCTGCGGGAGAGCGGCTATATGCTGCCCCAGAGCGCGAATACCCACAAGCTCCTTCGTGAGCTGGCCGAAAATCCGCCCACAAAGGATTTTCCGCTGGACGCGGCAAAGGAACTGCTGCGGCGGCTCCCCTGCAATGAGGAAAAAGAAAGTAAAAATGAAGAAAGAAAGGAAGAAAACAAGATGAGCAAATACGCCGGAACACAGACAGAAAAGAACCTGGAGGCAGCATTCGCGGGAGAATCCCAGGCACGCAACAAGTATACCTATTTCGCGTCCGTAGCCAAGAAAGAAGGTTATGAGCAGATCGCGGCGCTGTTTTTGAAGACGGCTGACAATGAGAAGGAGCACGCGAAGATGTGGTTCAAGGAGATGAACGGCATCGGGAACACTGCAGAGAACCTGCTCCACGCGGCAGAGGGCGAGAATTACGAGTGGACCGATATGTATGATGGCTTCGCGAAGACTGCCGAGGAAGAAGGCTTCCCGGAGCTGGCGGCGAAATTCCGCCTGGTGGCTGCCATTGAGAAGCATCATGAAGAGCGTTACCGCGCGCTGCTCCACAATGTAGAGATGGCTGAGGTCTTCGCGAAGAGTGAGGTCAAGGTGTGGGAATGCCGCAACTGCGGACATATTGTTGTGGGAACCACGGCGCCGGAGATCTGCCCCACCTGTGCGCATCCGCAGAGCTATTTTGAGATTCACGCAGAGAACTATTAAGCCATGCCGCCGCTTAGCGTATTGATGAAGCCGTCGTCCGGCATGTGCAATATGAGGTGCGATTACTGCTTTTACTGTGACGAGGCCAAGAAAAGGGAAGAGGAATCCCGGGGCTTTATGACGGAGCAGACACTGAAAAATGTGATCCGCAAAACGATGCTCCGGGCGGAGGGAAGCGTCAGCTACGCTTACCAGGGTGGGGAGCCTACCCTGCGCGGCCTGGATTTTTTCCGGAAGGCCGTAGAATACCAGAAACAGTACAATAAGAACAGGCTCCGGGTAGACAACGCGCTTCAGACGAATGGCTATGCCCTGGACGAGGACTGGTGCAGGTTCCTGAAGGAAAACCATTTCCTGGTGGGCCTTTCTGTGGACGGGACGGAGGAGATCCATGATTCCTACCGGCACAGCGCGGGGGGGAGCGCCACCTACAGCCGGATCCTCCACTCTGCGGAACTGATGGAGCGCTGCGGGGTAGATTTCAACATTCTTACTGTCGTGACCCGGAAGGTGGCGGCGCATATAGAGGAAATTTATGAGGAATACCGCCGGCGGGGCTGGATGTACCAGCAGTACATCGCCTGCCTGGATCCTCTGGGGGAAGAAAGAGGGAAGAACGAATACTCGCTCCTCCCGGAGCAGTACGGGAAATTCCTGACGGATCTTTTCGATCTCTGGTACCAGGATTGGAAGAAGGGAAGGCAGCCCTATATCCGCCAGTTTGAGAATTATGTGGGAATCCTTCTGGGCTATTGGCCGGAGGCCTGCGACCAGAGAGGGACTTGCGGGATTCAGACTGTGGTGGAGGCGGACGGAAGCGTGTACCCCTGCGATTTTTATATGCTGGATGAATACTGCCTGGGCAATTTTAATGAAAACCGCCTGGAGGATATCGACCGCGCGCGCAGGGAAATCGGATTTATTGAACGCTCCGAAAAGCTTACGGATGCGTGCAGGAAGTGTCCCTATTTCCAGATATGCAGAGGAGGCTGTCAGAGGAACCGGGAGTTTAACGGGCAGCTTGGCGGTTATGAGAATTATTTCTGCCAGGGATACCGGATGTTTTTTGGCTCCTGCCTGGAGCGCATGCAGGAGATCGCAAAGAGCCTGCGGGAGCAGAACGGATAGAGAATTGAAAGTTATGAGGCGAAAAGGGAGGCTGCGCGCTGGCGCGGCCTCTTTGTTTTTGGCGGGGGCAGGTACTTGCCATGCCCTTCTTTTTCCGCTATAATTGAAAAAGAATTCCGCCGGGATAAGTCCTGGCAGGAGGATGAGGAGGCAGTGCAGATGAAAAAAGACGACAGAAACGTGGATGAGAAGGTTCAGAAGCTTGTGGAATACAGTATGAAGTCCGGACAGATTGACGTGGATCTCTATGCGGAATACGACGTGAAGAGAGGCCTTCGCGATTCCTCAGGAAAGGGCGTCCTGACGGGCCTGACTGAGATATCAGACGTGGTTTCCTTTGGCTATATCGACGGGGAGAAGGTTCCCATCGACGGCGAGCTCTATTACCAGGGCGTCAATGTGGAGGATCTGGTGCGGGGCGAGGCGAACCGCCGTTTTGCCTTTGAGGAGACGACCTATCTGCTTTTGTTTGGAAAGCTTCCCACGCGGCAGCAGCTGCGGGAATTTATCGACATTCTGGGCGTGTACCGGGAGCTGCCGGACACCTTTGTGCGGGATGTCATCATGAAGGCGCCCAGCTCCAACATGATGAATACCCTGCAGAAATGCGTGCTGACCATGTACTCCTATGACCCGAAGCCGGAGGATATCTCCGTGGGCAACGTGCTGCGCCAGTCCCTGCAGCTCATCGCCCAGTTCCCGCTGTATTCGGTCTACGGCTATCACGCGTACCGGCATTACCATCTGGACAAGAGCCTGATTATCCGCAATCCGAAGCCGGAGCTGTCCACTGCGGAGAATATCCTGCGGCTTCTGCGGAAGGACGGCCAGTACTCGGCGCTGGAGGCCAAGGTGCTGGATGTGGCCCTGGTGCTTCACGCGGAGCACGGCGGCGGAAATAACTCGACCTTTACGACCCATGTGGTATCCTCCACGGGAACGGACACCTATTCTGCCATAGCGGCTTCCCTCGGTTCCCTGAAAGGCCCCAAGCACGGCGGCGCGAACCTGAAGGTGCAGGAGATGTTCGCGGACATCAAGGAACATGTGGCCAACTGGCGGGACGAGACGCAGATAGAGGCCTATCTGGAGCGGATACTCCGCAGGGAGGTCTTCGACCACGCAGGCCTGATCTATGGAATGGGCCATGCGGTCTACACAGAATCCGATCCCCGCGCGATCGTCTTGAAGGAGTACGCAAGGCGGCTTTCTGAGGAAAAGGGCAGGGAGGAGGAGTTCGGCCTCTACGAGCGGGTGGAGCGCATCGCGGGCGAGTGCCTGATGTCGGGACGGCGGCT
>CALWBB010000108.1 GCA_944375885.1 uncultured Merdimonas sp. | reverse complement strand
GATCATGTGGCGGTATACCAGGAATATACGGAATAGTAACGCGTAAGCATTTCGTTGACGAATCCGGATAAAGATCTTATAATGATAGCTGTGATTTGTTGAAAAGGAAATTTCAGGAAAGGAAGCGGCTTGAATTATCGATGCAGAAGGAACTGGATTATTTCACGATTGAACATTCATACGGCGGAAACCAGGACTGGTTCTGGGATCCGATGATGAAGATAGGCGGCTGCGCGGCCCTGACGGCCTGCGACAGCTGCATTTATCTGGACTGCTATAAGGGGATGAAGGGTCTCTACCCCTTTGAGAAGACGGCGATCACAAAGAAGGACTACCAGCGCTTCGGGATGAAGATGAAGCCCTATCTGAGGCCACGCAGGAACGGCGTGGACGCCCTGGACATCTACATAGACGGCTTTGGCAGGTACCTGTCGGATCAGGGCTGCGGCCAGGTGAAGATGGAGGCGTTTCCGGGGACGGAAAAGGCGTCCCGGGCTAAGGAAGTCCTGATAGCCCAGATCGACAGCGGCCTGCCGCTGCCCTGCCTGGTGCTGAAGCACAAGAATCCCCTGTTTAAGGATTATGTCTGGCACTGGTTCCTGCTGACCGGCTACGATACGGCGGGAGAGAGCTGTATGGCGAAGGCGGTGACCTACGGGGAGTGGCAGTGGCTGGACATGGACGAGCTCTGGGATACGGGCTTTGAAAAGAAGGGCGGCCTGGTTCTCTACCATATGGATGAAAGACAGGCTTAAAGAACAAAGACAAAAGGAG
Source organism: uncultured Merdimonas sp. (assembly GCA_944375885.1). GTDB lineage: Bacteria > Bacillota > Clostridia > Lachnospirales > Lachnospiraceae > Laedolimicola. The sequence goes on along the minus strand of CALWBB010000108.1, from coordinate 7,670 downwards.
AATAAAAGACATGAGCATCAGAATCGGAATTTTAGGCTATGGAAATCTTGGACGGGGCGTGGAATGCGCGGCAGCGCAGAACCCGGATATGGAGCTGAAGGCGGTTTTCACCAGAAGAAAGCCGGAGGATCTGAAAATCTGGTCGAAGACGGCAAAGGTGGTAAGCGCCTCCGAGCTGGAGAACTGGAGAGACAAGCTGGACGTGCTGATTCTCTGCGGCGGAAGCGCTACGGATCTGCCTGAGCAGACGCCGGAGTGCGCCCGGTATTTTAACGTGGTGGACAGCTTCGACACCCACGCGCGGATTCCGGAGCACTTCGCGGCGGTGGACGCGGCGGCAAAGGAGAGCGGCAAGGTGGCCGTGATCTCCGTAGGCTGGGATCCGGGCCTGTTTTCCCTGAACCGCCTGTACGCCAACGCCATCCTTCCGGAGGGGAAGGACTATACCTTCTGGGGCCGGGGCGTCAGCCAGGGCCATTCTGACGCGGTGCGCCGGGTGCCGGGGGTAAAGGACGCGAGACAGTATACGATTCCGGTGGAGAGCGCCCTGGACGCGGTGCGGGCCGGAAAGAACCCGGAGCTTTCCACGAGAGAGAAGCACACAAGGGAGTGCTTTGTGGTGCTGGAGGAAGGCGCGGACGCGGCGAAGGTGGAGCAGGAGATCAAGACCATGCCCAACTACTTCTCCGATTATGACACCACCGTGCACTTTATCACAGAGGAAGAGATGAAGCGGGATCACAGCGCCCTTCCCCACGGCGGCTTCGTGCTGCGAAGCGGCGTGACCGGACGGGAGAAGGAGCATCATCACCTGATTGAGTATACCCTGAAGCTGGATTCCAATCCGGAGTTTACCTCCAGTGTGCTTGTGGCCTACGCGAGAGCGGCTTACCGCATGGCGCAGGAGGGCATGTCCGGCTGCAAGACGGCCTTCGACATCGCTCCGGCCTACTTAAGCCCGAAGAGCGGCGAGGAGCTGCGGGCCTCCATGCTGTAACAGAAGACGGCCATGAGAGAAGAGACCAGAAAACGAATCGAAGAGGAGCTTTCCGGCTTTCCCATCTGCGAGTACGCCTTTCTCCGGCCGGAGGAGCTTCCGTTTTCGGAGAAGGTGCGCTATATCTGCCGGACGGAGTGCCCCAGGTACGGGAAATCCTGGGCCTGCCCGCCTGCGGTGGGAAGTGTGGAGGAGTGCCGGAAGCGCTGCCTGGTTTTTGAAGGAGGCTTTCTCTTCACCACCGTATCGGAGGGCGCGGACCTGGAAAATATGGAAGCCCTGCTGGCCCTGCGTGGCGGGCATGAGGCGATCACCCGCCAGGCGCTGGCAGTCTTCCGGGAGCATTTTGCGCATGTGCAGGCCTTCTCCACGGAATCCTGCGCCATCTGCGAAAGATGTACCTATCCGGACGCGCCCTGCCGTCATCCGGAGCGGATGCTGCCAAGCGTCGAGGGCCAGGGAATCCTGGTGACGGAGCTGGCGGAAAAGCAGGGGCTTTCCTTTCAGAATGGGAGCGACGTGGTGACCTGGTTCAGCCTGATCCTGTACGAGGGGGAAAAGACAAGATGAAGACGATTTATTTTGAAAAGGATATCCCGCGGATCCTGGCGACGAAGTTTGCGGCCCGTTTTTTCCGGCCGCTGCTTTTTACGGGCCTCAATGCGGTGAAATATAATAAGAAGCTCCCCGACGCGCCCCTGCCGGGGCCGGACTGGGTGCGGGTGAAAAATACCGCCTGCGGCGTCTGCGGAACGGACGTGAGTTTTTTCCAGGCGACCACCGGAACGAATTCTGCCTTCGAGCCGATCCCCGGTTCAGCCAGAACCTATATGGGCCATGAAAACGTGGGCGTCGTGGTGGAGGCGGGGCCGGAGGTCAGGGACTTAAAGCCCGGCGACCGGGTCACCATCCGGGAGTATATGTCCGGCTGCGGCAACAAGGGCATCAAGCCGCCCTGCCGGTACTGCGCGGAGGGAAATTATAACCTCTGCCTGAATTACGGAGAGCCAAGTCCCCTGAAGCTTCCGGACACCGGGGCGGGCATGGGGGACTATTTTCTGGCCCCGGAGCAGCAGCTGACGAAGATCCTTCCGGAGCTGACGGACGACCAGGCGGTGCTTCTGGAGCCCTCCTGTGTATCGGTGCATTCCGTCCTTCTGGATCCACCCGGAAAGGGAGAGAGGATCCTGGTCTACGGCTGCGGCATGATCGGCCTGGGAATCGTCCAGGCCCTGAAAATCGTCCAGCCGGACTGCGAGGTCTGGGTGACGACCCGCAAGAAGGCCAGGCAGCAGCTGGCAAAGAAGCTGGGTGCGGATCACATCCTTTCCGGAGATATCTACGAAGAGACCGCGAAGGCCACGGGCGGGAGCCGGGTCTACACAGGCATGAATAAAAATAAAATGTTTTTCGGCGGCTTCGACCGGGTCTACGACTGCGCCGGAGGCGGAAAGGCGAACACCCTCTGCTGCCGCCTTCTTCGGCCCAGGGGCACTTATATGAAGGTGGGCCACCACATGGCGGCCGTCACCTACGACGAGTCCCCGGTCTGGTGGCAGGAGCTGAAAATCATCGGCGTGGACGCCCATGGCATGGAGGAATGGCAGGGAAGGCGGCTCTACACCTTCGACCTGGTGCAGGAATGGATGCGGGACGGCATCTATCAGACGGAGGGCTTTATCACCCACCGCTTCCCTCTGTCCCGCTACAAAGACGCCTTCGCGGTGGCCTTAAAGAACCCGCCGGAGCTTATCAAGATTGTATTGGACTGCAGCAAGGCCTGAAGACGGCGTCCCGGGACTCCGATTCGGAGCTGGCGCCCTGGCGCTGCCCCCGGATACGCTTCCTGCATAGAAGGCATAAAAACAGCATATAGTAAGGGTAAGGAAAGCAAAGGTCCGGGTATCGATGAGCTTACGGGAACGTGCAGCGGACGCTTTGAATCTGCCAAAGGATCTGACGCTTGGAGCAGTGATTCTGACCATTACCGGAAAGCATGAGGCTTATGTGGAGAACTACATGAGCCTCATTGAATATACGGAATGCCTGATCCGCCTCCAGACCCGGACCTGCAAGCTGGAGATTCACGGCGTCCATCTCTATATCGCCTATTATACCAGCGATGAGATGAAGATCACCGGGGAGATCCGGGAGGTGAAATATTGCTGATTTCATGGTTCCGCTGGCTGGGCGGCTATGTGCGGATCCGCCTTAGGGGCTATTCGCCGGAGCGCTTCCTGAATCTGTGCAGGGCCCGGAATATCGAGATCTGGGAGCTCAAAAGCAGCGGCCTGTCCTATGAGATGAATGTAAGCATCCGGGATTTCCGGAAATTAAAGCCCCTGCGCAAGAAGGCAAGAGCTCATGTGGAGATCCTGGAGCGCCACGGCCTTCCGTTTTTTTTGTACCGCAACCGGAGCCGGAAGATGTTCCCGGCGGGAATCCTGCTCTGCGCCGTCTTTCTCTACGTCATGTCCCTGTTTATCTGGAATATCCATATTGAGGGAAACTATTCCCGGACGACGGATGTGATTCTCGACTACCTGGAGACGGAGCAGGTGGTCCACGGCATGAGAAAGAGCCAGGTGGACTGCAAGGAAATCCAGTCTATGCTTCGCATTGAATTCCCGGATATCATCTGGGTGTCGGCGGAGGTAAAGGGAACCCGCCTTCTCATCCGCGTCCGGGAAAATACGGATATGGAGGAAGCGGAAGCTGCGGAAACGCAGGAGGAAAGGACCGATCTGGCGGCAGAAAGAGCCGGAATCATCACCAGCGTCCTGGTCCGAAGCGGCCGCGCCCTGGTACAGCCGGGAGACGAGGTGGAGGAGGGCCAGCTTCTGGTCAGCGGGCGGCTGGACATCATGAGCGATTACGGGGAGGTCCTGGGCTATCAGTACACGGCGGCGGACGCGGACGTGTACGCCAGGACGGAATACGCGTATTTTGACGAATTTCTTCTGTCCCACGAGGAGCGGCATTTTACCGGAAAAAAGCGGTACGGCTTCTACGTAAGGCTTGGCAGTAAGCAGATTTCCTTCCGGAGAAAGCCCGGCTTTTCCGATTATACGGCCCTGGCTGCGGAGTATCCGGTGAGGCTTACGGAAAATTTTTATCTGCCGCTGTCCTTTGGAACCATCCGCTATGAGGAATACGAGACGTATACGGAAAACTATACGATAGAGGAAGCGCGCCTGCTGGCGGAGAACAGGCTTACTGCCTATCTGGAAAAATTAATGGAAAAAGGGGTTCAAATTGCCGGAAATAATGTTAAAATAGAAGTCGGCGGCGGCGTCTGCCGGGCGTCCGGGACCATAGCGGCGCTGGAGGAGATAAGCCAGGCCGTTCCCACGGAGATTCTGGAGGAACCGGGGCAGCCGGACGCGGCCAAGAACGAAGAAGCAGAGTAAGAGGAGCAGTACAGTTGAGCAGTATTACAGAGAGAATTCTGGATGTGCCGGCCGAGCATGAAAGCAATGTGTTCGGCCAGTTTGACAGCCATATCAAAAAAATAGAAAAGACCCTGAAGGTGTCTGTGGTGGCCCGGGACGGGGCCGTGAAAATCTTGGGCCCCGCCGGGAACACCCGGCAGGCCGCCCGGGTGTTTGAGCAGCTTCTGGAGCTTTCCCGCCGGGGAAATGTGATTCAGGAGCAGAATGTGGATTACGCCCTGGCCCTGTCTATGGAGGGGCAGGAGGAGGCGGTGGTGGAGATCGACAAGGATCTCATCTGCCATGCCATGAACGGCAAGCTCATCAAGCCCAAGACCCTGGGCCAGAAAAAATATGTGGACATGATCCGCGATCACATGATCGTATTCGGGACAGGCCCTGCCGGCACCGGCAAGACCTATCTCGCCATGGCCATGGCGATCACCGCCTTCAAAAACAATGAGGTGAACCGGATCATCCTGACCCGCCCGGCCATCGAGGCGGGCGAGAAGCTGGGCTTTCTGCCCGGCGATCTCCAGAGCAAGGTAGACCCTTACCTGCGGCCCCTTTACGACGCCCTTTATGAGATCATGGGCGCGGACAGCTTCCTGAAAAATATGGAAAAGGGACTCATCGAGGTGGCCCCGCTGGCTTACATGCGCGGCCGCACTTTGGACAACGCTTACATCATCCTGGACGAGGCCCAGAATACCACCCCGGCCCAGATGAAGATGTTCCTGACCCGTATCGGCTTTGGCTCCAAAGTCATCGTGACCGGGGACGCCAGCCAGAAGGATCTTCCCTCCGGCGCCCAGTCCGGCCTGGAAGTGGCCATGCGGGTGCTTTCCAAGGTGGAGGATATCGGTTTTTGCGAGCTGACCAGCAAGGACGTGGTGCGCCACCCGCTGGTGCAGAAGATCGTCCAGGCCTACGACAATTATGAGAAAGCCCAGGAGCGGCGAAGCTCCAGAAAGGAACGCCATGACAATCAACGTAGAAGATGAGAGCAGGATGACGCTGCCCGGAGTGGATCTGGAAGGAACCGCCAGGCAGGTGATCGAGGCGGCTCTGGATTTCGAGGGCTGCCCCTACGAGACGGAGGTGAGCCTGCTTCTGACAGACAATGAGGGGATCCGGGTTTTGAACCGGGAGCACCGGGACATGGACCGGCCTACGGACGTCCTGTCCTTTCCCATGCTGCATTTCGAGACGCCTGCGGATTTTTCCGAGGCGGAGACAGAGGAGGCGGACTGCTTCAACCCGGAGAGCGGGGAGCTGGTTCTGGGGGATATCATCATTTCCCTGGAAAAGGTCGTGGAGCAGGCGGAAAAATACGGCCACAGCCAGAAGCGGGAATACGCCTTTCTTATCGCCCACAGCATGCTGCACCTGATGGGCTATGACCACGAGAGCCCGGAGGAGGCAGGTGTCATGGAGGCCAGGCAGGCGGCCATCCTGGAAGGCCTGCAGATCCTGCGGTGAGGGGAAAGAGACGTCCCTTTCTGATTCTGCTTCTGGCAGCCTTCCTGCCGGCGTTTACGCTTCTTGGCGGCTGCGTCCGGGCGGAGGCCCAGAAGCCGGAAGGGCAGGGGACGGAAGGACAGGCAGGCACAGGCTTCAATACGGAAGACGAGGTGCTGGCAGAGGCCCCCGGAGAACAAAATGAGGAGGGCGCGGACGGCCAGGAAGGGCAGGAACCACCGGAGCGGGAAATCGTGGATGGGAAGATCCGAAGCTTTTTCACGGGAGAGTGGATCGACGCGGAGCTTGGGACGAAGCGGCCCCTGGCCGTGATGCTGAACAACACGTCGGCGGCCCTGCCCATGTCGGGGATTTCAAATGCGTCCGTCATTTATGAGTGCCCGGTGGAGGGGCGCATCACCCGCTGGATGGGGATTTTTGAAGACTGGGAGGATCTCTCCCGGATCGGCTCTGTCCGCAGCTGCCGCCTGTATTATCTTCACTTCGCCCAGGAATTCGACGCGGTCTACGCCCACTTCGGGCAGGCCAGCTACGCCCGGGAGGCTTTAAACAGCGGGGATTTCGACGTGCTCTCCGGGGCGACGGCAGGGATCGACAGCCCGGCCACAGCCATGTACGACCGGATCTCCCGGCCCGGAAAGGCCACGGAGCATACTTTGTACGCGTTCCCGTCCGGAATACAAAAGGACATCGAACGCAAGGGCTTTGACATGGAGATGCCGGAGGATTATCCCGGGAAATTCCGCTTCGCGGACGCGGGTGAGACGGCGGAGTATGAGGGTTATCCGGAGGCGGTGATTCTAAAGCCCGGCGGGACAGGCGGGAAAAATGGCTTCGGCGGCGTGAAGGCCCGGTTCGAGTACAATCCGGCGGACCGGAGCTATTACCGGTACACCTACGGGAATCCCCATGTGGACGAGCTGACCGGGGAGCAGCTGGCGGTGGCGAACGTGATCTTCCAGTACTGCGACGGCAATGTGCTGGACGCCAAGGATTACCTGCATTTCGCGTCCCAGTCCCAGGGGAACCGCTGCACGGTATTTACAAATGGAAAAATGATCGAAGGGTACTGGAGCAATCCGGGAGAGCTTGGCACCCCGGCCCGGTACTATGAGGAAGACGGTCAGGAAATTACACTGAATACGGGAACCACATTTATCTGCATCATCTGGAACGATTACGCGCAGGATGTGGTGATCGAATAAGGAAGAGACGATGGGAAAGAAAAAAGGTTCAAAGAGTTCCAATTTTATCATGCAGGGAGGCATTCTGGCGGCGGCGTCCATCATCAGCCGCATCATCGGGATGCTGTACCGGATTCCGGTCACGAACATCATCGGGGATCAGGGAAATAATTACTATTCGGCCGCTTACGAGGTCTACAATATCATCCTCCTGATCTCCTCCTACAGCCTTCCCTTGGCGGTGTCCAAGGTGGTGTCGGCCAAGGTGGCCATGGGAGAGCACCGGGACGCCTGGAGATCCTTCAAGGCGGCCATGGGCATGTCCCTGGTGGTGGGAAGCCTCGCTTCCGCCCTGACCTTCTTCGGGGCCGGATTTTTTACAGGAACTCTTCTGAACACGCCGGAGAGCGAGCTCTGCCTGAAGGTGCTGGCTCTGGCGATCTTCGTCATGGCTGTCATGGGTGTGCTGCGGGGCTATTTCCAGGGCATGGGAACTATGATGCCCACGGCCATTTCCCAGGTCATTGAGCAGATTGTAAACGCGGTGGTCAGCATCGTGGCGGCCAGCATGCTGTA
>CALWBB010000107.1 GCA_944375885.1 uncultured Merdimonas sp. | reverse complement strand
CTGTGGCCGTGCTGTACGGACATTCATATTTTTTTGCAAAAAAGAATTGACAAATTTATTTTGGCAGAGGTAAGATAGAGAACGATATAGAAATATATCAATTTTTTACAAGGAGGAAACTATTATGAAAAAGGCATTAAGCTTACTGCTGGTTGGCGCGATGACTCTTTCTCTGGCTGCGTGCGGCGGAAACGGCGACAGCGCGTCCACAGACAGCGCGGCAGAAGAGAGCACTACGACGGAAGAGACCGAAGCTGCAGATTCTGAAGGCGGCGAGACCTTTAAGATTGGCGGCATCGGACCGATTACCGGAGGAACCGCTATCTACGGAACCGCTGTACAGAATGGTATTCAGATCGCTGTTGACGAGATCAACGCTGCAGGCGGAATCAACGGATACCAGATCGATTACAACTTCCAGGATGACGAGGGTGATTCCGAGAAGGCTATCAACGCGTACAATGCCCTGAAGGACAAGGGTATGCAGGTGCTGGTGGGAACCGTTACCAGCGCTCCCTGTATCGCAGTAGCTGAGGAGACCCACAATGACAATATGTTCCAGATCACACCGTCCGGAACTGCGGTAGAGTGCGTACAGTATCCGAATGCGCTTCGTATGTGCTTCTCTGACCCGACACAGGGTACCGAGTCCGCAAAATACATCGGCGAGAACGGAATGGCGACTAAAGTAGCTGTAATCTATGACAGCTCCGATGTATATTCCACCGGTATCTACGAGGCATTTGCCGCTGAGGCTGCGAACCAGCCCTTCGAGATCGTAGAGACACAGGCTTTCACAGCTGACAGCAAGACGGATTTCTCCGTACAGGTGCAGAAGGCTAAGGAAGCAGGAGCAGATCTCCTGTTCATGCCCTTCTACTATACAGAGGCTTCCCTGGTGCTGGCTGAGTGCGATAAGCAGGGATACGAGCCGACCTTCTTCGGCTGCGACGGTATGGACGGCATCCTGGGCGTGGAGAATTTCGACACAGCTCTGGCTGAGGGCCTGACCTTCCTGGCTCCCTTCGTTGCCAAGTCTGAGGATGAGATGGTTCAGAACTTCGTGACCAAGTATGAGGAAGCTTACGGCGAGACCCCGAACCAGTTCGCTGCTGACGCTTACGATTCCGTATACGTAGTGAAGGCTGCCATCGAGGCTGCGGAGGCTACTCCGGATATGAGCGCTTCCGATCTGTGTGACGCTATGATGGGCGCGATGTCTTCCGTAACCTATGACGGAGTTACCGGAAAGAGCATCACCTGGACCGACGGCGAGCCGAACAAGGCTCCTCTGGTAGTACAGGTATCCGGCGGAGAGTACACAGAGCTGTAATTCGCGGAAAATGAAAATAATTACCCGACAGAGGGAACCCTTGGGGCTCCCTCTGTTTTTATAAAGGCAGTGTGCGTATGTGGAGACAATAGGTTACTATTTTAGTAACAGCGATAACCGAATGAGGGATCTGGGCTTTGATTTTGCTTGTGCAGGCTTTAGTTCTGTGCTATAATAGAGTGCAAATTGTTGCTTTATGCGCCGGCAGTCCCTTTTTTGACAGAATGATATGGGCCGGCACAGACTAAAAAGATAAAGAGGTGTTATGTATGATAGGATTTATATCCTACCTGGTGAATGGAATCAGCCTGGGAAGCGTGTATGCGATCATAGCCCTGGGGTACACCATGGTATACGGTATTGCGAAGATGCTGAACTTCGCGCATGGAGATGTCATTATGATCGGAGCCTTTGTGGTATTCTCCACAGTCAGCGGCGCGGGATATCCGCCCGTAGTCGGCGTTCTGATTTCAGTGGTAGCCTGCACCCTGCTGGGTATGGCGATTGAGCGTATCGCCTACAAGCCCCTGCGCAAGGCTTCCAAGCTGGCGGTTCTGATTACGGCTATCGGAGTCAGCTATTTCCTGCAGAATGTAGCTCTTCTGATCTACGGAGCCAATACAAAATCCTTCACCTCTGTCGTGACGATAGAGCCCATCAGTCTGATGGACGGTTCCCTGGTGATCTCAGGGGAGACCATCGTGACCGTCATCGCCTGCATTATCATCATGATTGGGCTGATGACCTTTATGAAATATTCCAAATCCGGACGGGCCATGCTGGCTGTGTCTGAGGACAGCGGCGCTGCGCAGCTCATGGGCGTGAATGTGAATTTCACCATTGCCCTGACCTTTGCCATCGGATCCGCGCTGGCAGCCATCGCAGGCGTGCTGCTCTGTTCCTCCTACCCGTCCCTGACACCCTACACGGGTTCCATGCCTGGCATCAAGGCCTTTGTGGCGGCTGTATTTGGCGGCATTGGTTCCATACCGGGCGCCTTTATCGGCGGCATTCTGCTGGGCGTTATCGAGATTTTGGGAAAAGCGTACATCTCTTCCCAGCTGGCGGACGCGATTGTGTTTGCTGTTCTGATTATCGTGCTGCTGGTGAAGCCTACCGGACTTCTCGGCAGGCAGATTCAGGAGAAAGTGTAGGTGGGCGGCATGAAGACGAAGACACGGAGTTTGAGCAAGACGACAAGGAGCAATCTCATTACCTATGGAATGGTGGTTGCGGCTTATATTATAGTAGAGATTTTCTTAAGAGCGGGCATGGTATCCAGCCTTCTGGAGGGACTTCTGGTTCCGCTTTGTATGTATGTGATCCTGGCGGTATCGCTGAATCTCACCGTAGGTATCTCCGGCGAGCTGAGCCTGGGACACGCAGGTTTCATGTGTGTGGGCGCTTTTGCCAGCGCGTTTTTCTCCCGCTGTATGGAGACGGCGATTCCGGCAGCAGGAATCCGTTTTACGCTGGCCATCCTGATCGGAACCGTGTGCGCGGCCCTTTTCGGAATCCTGATCGGCATCCCGGTTCTGCGCCTGAAGGGCGACTATCTGGCCATCGTGACACTTGCCTTTGGAGAGATTATCAAAAACGTGGTGAATGTGGTTTACCTGGGACGCGACAGCCGCGGCTTCCATGTGTCTACCAAGGACAGCATTTCTCTGGGACTGGAGCAGGGCGGAGACGTCATCATCAAGGGACCCCAGGGAATTACGGGCACGCCCAAGGATTCCACCTTCCTGATCGGCGTGATCCTGATTCTGGTGACGCTGTTTATCGTGTTGAACCTGATTAATTCCCGGACCGGACGGGCGGTCATGGCGATCCGCGACAACCGCATCGCGGCGGAGTCTGTGGGAATCAATGTGACGAAGTATAAGCTCCTGGCCTTTTCCGTATCCGCGGCATTGGCCGGCACAGCGGGTGTGCTTTACGCCCACAACCTGTCCACTCTGCAGGCGCAGCCCAAGAACTTCGGCTATAACATGTCCATCACGATCCTGGTATTCGTAGTGCTGGGCGGTATCGGAAATATCCGCGGCTCTGTGATAGCGGCCGTGGTGCTGACCCTTCTGCCGGAGCTTTTACGTTCCCTGAATGATTATCGTATGCTGATTTACGCGGTTATTCTGATTGCGACGATGATCTTCACCTCCAGCCCGGGAGGACAGGCGATTCAGGAGCGCATCAAGCTGTTCTTTAAGCACAGGAAGACGAAGGAGGCATAGGAAGATGGTATTGCTGGAAGTAAAAAATCTTGGAATATCCTTCGGAGGCCTGCGTGCCGTGGATGATTTCAATCTGACCATAGAGCAGGGGGAGCTGTACGGCCTGATCGGACCCAACGGAGCCGGAAAGACCACGATTTTCAACCTGCTGACAGGAGTATACAAGCCCACGGACGGCTATATCATGCTGGACGGGGAGAATATTACCGGAAAGAAAACCATAGAGATCAACAGGCACGGCATCGCCCGTACCTTTCAGAATATCCGTCTGTTCAGCGAGCTTTCCGTGCTGGACAATGTAAAGGTGGGACTGCACAACCATCATCCTTACTCTACGCTGACGGGCATTTTACGTCTGCCGAAATATTATAAGGTAGAGAAAGAGATGAACGAGCGGGCCATGGAGCTTTTGAAGGTGTTCGGCCTCGATCAGGAAGCGGATTACAAGGCGTCCAACCTGCCCTATGGCCAGCAGAGAAAGCTGGAGATCGCGAGAGCCCTGGCGACGGATCCGAAGCTTTTGCTTCTGGATGAGCCCGCGGCAGGCATGAATCCCCACGAGACCCAGGAGCTGATGAAGACCATCCGTTTTGTGCGGGATGAGTTCCATATGACCATTCTTCTGATTGAGCATGACATGAAGCTGGTGTCTGGCATCTGTGAGCGCCTGACGGTGCTGAATTTCGGACAGATACTGGCAGAGGGCGAGACCGCGGCTGTCTTAAACGACCCGAAGGTTATCGCGGCTTACCTTGGAGAATAGGAGGAACGAATCGCTATGGCAATGCTGGAAGTCAAGGATATAGAAGTATTTTACGGCGTGATTCAGGCTATCAAGGGCATCTCCTTCGAGGTAAATGAAGGCGAGGTCATCGCTCTTATCGGGGCGAACGGAGCTGGAAAGACCACGACGCTGCAGACTATTACCGGACTGGTATCCCCGAAAAAGGGCCAGATTCTGTTCGAGGGCCAGGATATCACCCGTGTGCCGGCCCACAAGATAGTGTCCATGGGTATGGCCCACGTGCCGGAGGGACGGCGCGTGTTCGCGCAGCTTTCCGTGCTGGACAACCTGAAGCTGGGCGCGTATACGAGAAAAGATAAGGAAGAGATTGAGGAGACGCTGATTCGTGTGTACAAGCGCTTCCCCCGTCTGGAGGAGAGAAAGAACCAGATCGCTGGAACCCTTTCCGGCGGCGAGCAGCAGATGCTGGCCATGGGCCGGGCTTTGATGTCCCATCCGAAGATCATTCTGATGGACGAGCCTTCCATGGGACTTTCCCCCATCTTTGTAAATGAGATTTTCGATATTATTCAGGAGGTCAGCCAGAGCGGAACGACGGTGCTTTTGGTGGAGCAGAACGCGAAGAAGGCTCTGTCTATCGCGGACCGCGGCTATGTTCTGGAGACGGGACGTATCGTGCTGGAGGGCGACGCGAAGGAGCTGCTGAATAACGACCAGGTGAAGAAGGCTTATCTGGGCGAATAAGGATGAGAAAACGGTAAAGGAAAGAAAGAAAAGGCGGCTGCCGGGAGATTTTCCACAGGGCAGGCGCCTTTTAAAATCCAGGGAGGAGGGCAGAAGGTGAAAGAAGAGTATGAGATCATAGAACATTCCCAGATCGAGGATCTGAATATTTTTTTGGTGGAGATGACTTACCGCTGTCCCCATATGCACCGGGAATTTGAGATCTGTATGATCCTGTCGGGAACTGTGACAATTTATACGAATGGGGAAAAACAGGATTTCGAAAAGGGGAACCTGATTCTTTTCAACCCACGGCAGACCCACGAGATTCATGCTTTGACAGAGAATTCCCTGATCCTGTCTGTCCAGGTGGCTTCCGGTTTTTATAAAAAAATATATTCTGAAATTTCACGGCTGCAGTTTGAGAGAATCCGGGTGGCTGCGGGAGACGAGGAGCTTCTGCGGAAGATGCAGGCTCTGATTCTCAAGCTGGCTTCCACCTATCTGAAAAAAGAGACGGGCTATGAATTCTTCTGCATGGGTTACCTCTCGGAATTTTTCGGAGAGCTGCTCCGCCGTCAGTCCTGGAGGCTGATTTCAGAAAAGGAACGTTCGGAACGCTATACGAAGGGCAAACGCATGAGCCGGATTATGGATTATGTGGAAAACCATTATACGGAGAAGCTGCTTTTGTCGGATATTTCAGAACTGGAAGGGCTTTCGGTCTCGTACCTGTCACATTTTTTCCGGGAAATGCTGGGCCTGTCCTTTCAGGAGTATATCGCCCTCCGGCGGTTTGAGCGGGCCAGGAAGATGGTGGAGCAGACGAACCGCAGCATTACGGAGATCTGTATGGAATGCGGATTTTCGGATTACCGCTATCTGAACAAGGTATACAAAGCCCAGCTTGGCTATACGCCGATGGAATACAGGAACAGTCATGAAACCTGCCCTTCCCGGGAAAGAAAAGAGGAGGATGTCATCAATACCCAGACCTTCTGCTCTGTGGAGGACAGTCTGGAGCTTTTGAAGATAGCGGAAAAGAGGTATGGCTGATAAAGCGTGACGCAAAGCAGATATAGGAAATAAGAAAATATGGCGCCTGCCGGGCAGAAGAAGCAAAAGCGGCTGCATCTTCTGTCTGGCAGGCATTTTTGCGTTTTTCCGCGGATGATTTTTCTGCGGACAGCAAATTAATCTGTGGAAAATGTTAAGATAAGCAATGCGGATTTTTAAAGTTCGTACTATATTTTAATTACAGACGACAGAAAGCGTGAGCATTTTTATCCCTGCAGAATCCAGCATTTTTGCGGTGATTTCGATACCGGAAGTCCTGGAACCGGGGATGGAAGAAATAAAAAGGAGGTAAAGCGCATGTCACAGTTTAAATTTTCCGTAGGTCCCTGGAACGTACATCCCGGAGCAGATTCCTACGGTCCGGAAACCAGGAAGGATATCCCGATTGAGGAAAAATTTAAAAAGTTTGCCGAGCTGGGATTTTCTGCGGTGCAGTTCCATGATGACGACGCTGTTCCGAACATCAACGATTACACGGAAGAGGAGATCAAGGAAAAGGCCAGGGAGATGAAGGCGCTGCTGGACAAGTACGGCCTGGCTGCGGAGTTCGTGGCGCCCCGTCTCTGGATGGATCCCCATACGATTGACGGAGGCTTCATGAGCACCCGGGCGGAGGACAGAGAGTACGCCATGTGGAGGGCTTACCGCTCCATCGATATCGCCAGAGAGCTGGGCTGCGATCTGATCGTGCTCTGGCTGGCCCGGGAGGGAACCCTCTGCGCGGAGTCCAAATCCCCGGTATGGGCGACGAAGATGCTGATTGAAGCCATCAATAAGATGCTGGAGTATGATAAGACCATCCGCGTGTGCATCGAGCCTAAGCCCAATGAGCCCATCGACCGCAGCATCTGCGGAACCATGGGACATGTGATGGCAGTGTCCGCGGCGACTATCGATCCCTCCCGTGTAGGCGGTAATCTGGAGAGCGCCCACGCGACCCTGGCAGGCCTGGATCCGGCCCATGAGATCGGCTTTGCCCTGGCTATGGGCAAGCTGATGACGGTACACCTCAACGACCAGAACGGATTGAAGTACGATCAGGACAAGAGCTTTGGCGTGGAGAACCTGCGGGCGGCCTTCAACCAGGTAAAGGTACTCAAGGAGAACGGCTATGGAGAGCACGGCGAGTATGTGGGCCTGGACGTGAAGGCCATGCGTACCACCACGGACGGGGACAGCTACAAGCATCTGGAGAACAGCCTGAAGATCTTCAAGGCTCTGGAGGAAAAGGTAGACCGTTTTGATTATGATTTCCAGAAGAAGTGTGTGGAGAACCGGGACTTCGAGGGGCTGGAAATGTATGTGATGGAGCTTTTGATGGGGTTGAAATAGGAGTAGAGCAAACATAGGGTAAGGAAGGAGAGAAGGGTATGGCAAAGCTTAGATACGGAATGGTTGGGGGCGGACCTGGCGCCTTTATCGGAGACGCCCACAGAAAGGCGATCAGCCTGGACGGCACGGCGGAGCTTGTGGCGGGCTGCTTTTCCAGAACGCCGGAGAAGACGAAGGAGCAGGGGGAAGCCCTGGGACTTGATCCGGAGCGCTGCTACGCCAACTATAAGGAGATGGCGGCTGCGGAGCAGGCGCGGGAGGACGGCATTGACTTCGTGGTGATCGTGACCCCGAACAACACCCACTACGAGATCGCGAAGGCGTTCCTGGAGTCAGGGATTCATGTGGCCTGCGACAAGCCGCTGGTGACCACGGTGGAAGAAGCGGAGGAGCTGAAGAAGATCGCCGACGAGAAGGGCCTTCTTTTCATGGTGACTTATACTTATACGGGCCATGTCACTATGAAATACATGCGGGATCTGGTAAAGAACGGCGAGATCGGAACCGTTCGTACCGTCATGGCTGAGTATCCCCAGGGCTGGCTTTACAATGAAAACGACTGGGGCGGCAAGCAGGGCGAGTGGCGATGCGACCCGGCGCAGTCCGGAAGAGTCAACTGCCTGGGCGACCTGGGAACCCATGTGGAGAACGCGGTGGCGACCGTGACAGGGCTTAAGATCAAGAGGGTGCTGGCGAAGATGGATGTGGTCGTTCCGGGAAGGAAGCTGGACGACAACGATCAGATCTTAGTAGAGTACGAGGGCGGGGCCACCGGCATCAACTGGACCAGCCAGTTTGCCATCGGCTGCGATAACAGCCTGCGGCTTCGGATCTATGGCTCCAAGGGAACCCTTCTCTGGTTCCAGGAGACGCCAGAGGAAGTGACGCTTATCCGGGAGGACGGCATCGCCCGCACCATCAAGCGCGGCTACGGGGCTGTGACGCCAGACGCGGCGAAGTACGGAAGACTGCCGTCCGGACATACGGAAGGCTGGCTGGAGGCCATGGGCAATCTTTACGACAGCTTCGGCGCCTGCGTGCTGGCAAAGAAGGAAGACCGCTTTACTCTGGATCTGATTGATTATCCGACCATCGAGGAAGGCGTGGCGGGCCTGAAATATGTGGAGGCCTGCTTAAAGAGCAGCGAAAATGGAAACGTGTGGGTAGAAGTATAGATAACTTTTCGGAATCTCAATAAATGAGATTCCGACCGAAAATTGACAACTGAATATCGTGCAGGAAAAGAAATTTA
>CALWBB010000106.1 GCA_944375885.1 uncultured Merdimonas sp. | reverse complement strand
CATCCGGATCCTTCCCGGTGTACAGCTTATAGTAGTTCCAGTCGAACATCTCCTGGACCGGATCATAAAAAGGCTGGATTCCCTCGCTCACCCCATTCGAGAAAAATTCCGTCGGCTTCAGATAATCCTGCGCCGAAAAACCGCTTCTTCCCTCATGGCTGTAACGGGTCCAGCCCCTTGTTCCTGTAAAAGTAATCTGATCGCCGGACAGGTGGTAAATGGTGCGGTACCACTCCTTGCCGTCGGACAGACTGTCCCCCATATTCAGAATGGAGTATTCGCCCTCCAGCTTCTCCACCACATGGAGGGTGGAGGAAAGCGTCAGAAGCTCGTTGACATTGTAATCAAAGACCGTCAGCGTCAGCGGGTAATCCCCGATCTGCTCTTCCTTTCCGGTGACAGAAAAGTGATCCTCCAGGTTTTCGCCAACCGGGCAGTCCCAGTCACAGGAGTAGCCGTCCCGAAGCCCGGACCAGACCACCTGATCGTCATACAGTTCTATGGTACTCCCCACCGCCACATAGATATCCTCCGGCAGATAGGCCTCTATCTGAGGCTTATACTTCTGAAGCTCGCTCTGCAGGAAAAGGTTCCAGGCCAGCAGCCCGGCGAACAAAAGAATCGCTGCCGCCAGCAGCGGTTTTACACACTTCCCTTTCATTCTGCCTCCTCTCCCGCCTTTTCCACATTCGTCTCCTTACAGATAAAGATCGGGCGGCGCTTCGTCTCCAGATAGGTCTTCGCCAGATACTCGCCCAGGATGCCGATACAGAAAAGCTGGATCCCGCCCAGGAAGATGATGATGCTGGTCATGGAAGGCCACCCGGACACCGGATCCCCGAACAGCAATGTCCGCACAATGATAAAGCAGAGGGCCAGAAAGGCCACAATGCAGAAAAAGACGCCTAAAAATGCGGCAATCGCCAGAGGCGCCGTAGAAAAGCCCACGATGCCGTCGATGCTGTAAATCAAAAGCTTCCAGAAGGACCATTTCGTCTCTCCGGCGCTTCGCTCTATATTCTCATATTCCAGCCATTTCGTCTCGAAGCCCACCCAGCCAAAAAGTCCCTTGGAAAAACGGTTATATTCTCCAAGGCGCAGAAGCTCATCCACAAACTGCCGCGTCATCAGCCGGTAATCCCTGGCCCCATCCACGATCTCCGTCTTGGAAAGCCTGTGCATCATGGCGTAAAAACGGCGCGCGAAAAAGGAGCGGATAGGCGGCTCTCCCTTGCGTGTCACCCTTCTTGTCGCCACGCAGTCGTAGGGCTCCTCTGTAATGATCCGGTACATTTCCGGCAAAAGGGCGGGCGGATCCTGCAGATCCACATCCATGATCGCCACATAGTCCCCATCCGCGTAGGACAGGCCTGCGTACATGGCGGCCTCCTTCCCGAAGTTCCGGGAGAAACTCACATATTTTATGCGCGGATCCTGCCCTGCCAGCCGTTTCATCTCGGCAAGGCTTGCGTCCTTCGACCCGTCGTTGACGAACAGCACCTGAAGCTCTGCCTTGCCGCGCAGCTCCTCCGCCGTCTTTACGATCTCCTTATAAAAAATAGGAATTGCCTCCTGCTCATTGTAGCAGGGGACGATTACTGAAATCCTGTCCATACGCAGCTCCTGTCACTCTTCCCGGGTATCGGATTCTTTCTTCTCGTCAAAGCCTTCTGTCTCGTCAATCAGGAAGGGCGGCCGATTCCTGGAAGCGTCCAGCGCTCTCCAGATATATTCTCCCAAAAGTCCCAGCATCACCATGACCACCCCGAAGGAAAAGAGCATCAGCACCATCAGGGAAGTCCAGCCTGGCATATCCTCGACGCCGGAAAGCTTCTGCACCACCAGCACGATTCCCCAGACCACCGCCGCAATGGCATAGGCAGAACCCAGGAAGGACATAAACCGCACCGGGAAATAGGAAAAGCTCATCATGGAGTCTACCACCAGCTTGACCTTCTTGGAGAGGGTCCAGCGGGATTTGCCGATCTCCCGGTTCTTCCGGTGGAAATACACCTTGTCGCTCTTAAATCCCACCCAGAGCACCTGGAGGGTGAGGGCGGAATTCTTCTCATCCAGCATCAGCAGGACCTCTATCACCTGCCTGTCCAGGAGATAACAGTCAAAGCCGCCCTTTGGCATGTCCTTGACCACCAGCTTGCGCATCAGGGTATAATAAAGGTTGGCAAAGAACTTCTTCACGGCGCTCTCATCCCGTTCTGCCCGGACCGCCAGCACGACCTTGTTGCCTTCCTTCCATTTCTCATAAAGCTGCAGGATCAGCTCGGAATCCTCCTGCAGATCCGCCTGCTTCGTCACCGCGCAGTCGCCGGTGCAGACGGAAAGCCCCGCCAAAATCGCGGCATGCTCTCCGAAATTCCGGGACAGCTTCACAAGACGTACATTTTCGTCCATTTCACGGATCTGGTTCATGATTTCCCAGGAATTATCCCCCGAACCGTCGTCCACAAAGACAATCTCATATTCCTCCAGCTTATGAAGAATCTTCTCCTTCATATCCTGGTACAGCAGCATCAGGGTATCCGAGTTCCAGTATACGGGAACAATAATTGAAAGCTTGCTCATCGCCTGCGGCTTCCTCCTACTTCCTTCAGATATTCATCGTAATCGCGGATATATTCGTTTCCGTCATAATGGGTATTCGCCAGCACCAGAAGCACGGAATCCTCGCTGAAATCATACATATCCTTCCAGATCATCGTGGGCAGGTACAATCCCATTCTGGGCCGGTTCAGCTCAATGATCGCCTCCTCAAAGCCGTTGTCCACGCGCACCTTGCTGGAACCGCTCACATTGATGAGGACGAACTCGGAGTCCCGGTTGGCGTGCTGCCCCCGGATCACGCTGCTGTCCGAGCCATAGATATAGAACACCCGCTTGATTTCAAAGGGAATGTCCATATCCCCTTCCACGACCACCAGTTTTCCTCTCTCGTCTCCCAGATCTCCAAATTCCAGGATTTTGTACTGATCTTTGATACTCATACTGTCTCTCCCTGATTTACTCTCTATTTCTGTACCGCCGCCCGGCGCGGCTGCCGTTCCTGCTTAAAACGCGTTCAGCGCCTCGATCACATAGGTCTGCTCTTCCTCTGTCATGCCGTTGTACATGGGCAGCGAAAGCACCTCTTTGGCGTACTGCTCCGTAATCGGGAAGGCCCCCTCCTGATAGCCCAGGTACTGATAAGCCTCCGAAAGATGGGGCGGGATCGGATAATGGATGATCGTTCCGATCTCTTTTTCCTCCAGATACTCCTTCAGCTCATCTCTCTTTTCACAGCGGACCACAAACTGATGCCACACAGCGGTCGCGCCCTTACGGACGCCGGGAAGCGTAAGCTTCGGGTTCACAATCTCCCGAAGATACCGGTCCGCGATCTGGCAGCGCTCCTCCTCACACTCCTCCACATGGCGCAGGCGGACGCGCAGAAGCCCTGCCTGCAGCTCGTCCAGTCTGGAATTGGCTCCCACGACCTTGTTGTAATACCGTTTCTCGCTTCCGTAATTGCGGAACACGCGGAAATCCTGGGCCAGCCCCTCGTCCTTTACGACCACGCCGCCCCCGTCTCCGAAGGCGCCTATATTCTTGGAAGGATAGAAAGAAAAGCATCCCACATCTCCAAAGGTGCCCGTCATCTGCCCGTCGAAGCAGGCTCCGTGGGACTGGGCACAGTCCTCCACAAGTTTCAGGTTATATTTGTCCGTCAGCGCCTTCACGGCCGCCATATTGGAGGCCTGCCCGTAGAGATGCACCACCAGCACGGCCTTCGTGCGCTCCGTGATCTTCTCCTCGATTTTGGACGCGTCGATATTGTAATACGCATCCGGCTCCACGAAAATCGGCGTGGCTCCGTTGATGGTAATGCCCATCACGCTGGCGATATACGTATTTCCCTGGACGATGACCTCGTCCCCCGGCCCGATGCCAAGAAGCCGGAAGGCGATCCACAGAGCATCCAGGCCGCTGGCCAGGCCCACGCAGTACTTCCCTCCGGTGTAAGCCGCAAACTCCTCTTCAAAGCTCTTCACTTCATTTCCCAGGACATACCAGCCGGAGCGCAGCACCTCCAGGGCCTTATCCTCAAATTCCTTCTGATATCTGAAAAACCCCCGGTCCATCCGGTTCGCCATAATCTTCATCATCGATTCCTCTTTTCAGCCCATTATTCTTTATCATACCATGCTGTGAAATATTCGTCAATCAATGCCTGCGTTTCCGCTCCGGCTTCCTGAAGCGCTCCATCCAGGCTGGCAAGAAGCAAGGTAAGGTTCCCGGCCCCTTGCCCGTTCAGATGATCCACGTCAATATAGCTTTCTTCTCCCAGGTTCAGATACTCATCCCGGCAGAGATTGAAATCCAGGTATGGCACTCCATAGCCGTCCGCCAGCTCCTGGATATACTGATGCGCCATATCGTAAGGGCCGATCTCCTCCAGATAGCGGTCAAAACTGGGCGCTGTCACAAAGACCAGGCGGATCCCCTCTGCCTGGCAGAACTCCACGATTCTTTCTATATATTCCAGCGTATACGTCACGTCACTGTCCATATCCTCCGGCACATCCCCGAAGTTGTCCCACCAGGTGATCTCCCCTGCGTCCAGCACTGCGTCCGACCAGACAAAGCCGCGGCCCGCGTAATACTCCTGATCTACCGCCACTGGCGCATAGGTTTGGTAGCTCTCTGTCTGTTTTTTCTCCAGGACGCTCTTGATATAAGAGAGATCCCCGAGCTTCTGCCAGTTCCGCCGAAAGGGCAGAAACCGGTTCGTATATTCATCCGCCTCTGAGGTCGAAAGCAGGAACTGCAGCTTGTTCGGCGACAGGCGCATATAATCTGAAATAATGTTTGCCTGCACCAGATCCCGATCTTTCTTATCAATGAACAGAAATTTATAATGCATATCCAGATAGACGGTCTTCAGGTCATGGTACCGGGCCGCCTCCCGCAGAAGATAATAGGAGGTATCGTAATTCTGGGAAGAAGATCCCAGGTTAAAGGAGGACTGCCCCGTAAGCTCTGTAAAAAGCTGCGGATCATAAGCCCGGAAGCAGTGAGAGCTTCCAAGAAACAACACATCAATATTTTCTTCCCTGTCTGACACCTCATAAAATTCATGCAGAGTCAGCCTCGTGTAACTGGAGGCGTCATCTACCAGCAGATAATTGCAGGCCTTTACAAGAAGTCCTGTCAGAAAAGCTACTGCCAAAACCATGGCGCCAAACCTCAGCGCTTTGTACCGGGATGCGTTTCCTCTTTCTTCCTTTTCTCTTCTCACAGGCCGACTCCTCCCACTCAAAACTGCGTATACAGGAACTGGCTCGTGTCATAGGCCGCCCCATAGACGCCCAGGATCACCACCGCGCCAATCATACCCGTATAAATCAGGCAGCGCACTGCGGCGCTCCGGCTTAAAAGCCACCGGCGAAAGCCAAAGCCCCGTTCATTTGCCACATCCTTGAGCGCCACCAGCAGAATTCCCAGCAGTACCAGGAGCCATTCAAAGACCGTCAGCTCCATGCCCGCGAAATCCCGGAGCCGGAAATCCGTCGCAAGAATCACCAGCATCCCCTTGAGATCTCCCAGGGAATTCACCCGGAATACCATCCAGGTCAGATCCACAAACAGGAAGACCAGCAGCTGCTTTGCCGGCCTTGGAAGCTTCCAGCGCTTAATATCAAAAATCTGAGCCAGGCCGTGGAGGCCGCCCCAGGCCAGAAAATGAAAGCCTGTGCCGTGCCAGACGCCGCTTACCAGAAAGGTGATCATGATATTGGCAGCCCGGCGAAGCCTTCCTTTCCTGCTGCCGCCCAGTGGGATATAGAGATAATCCCGCAGCCAGGAGCTTAAGGACTGATGCCACCGATGCCAGAAATCCTGCACGGAGTCCGCCAGGTAGGGGCGCCGGAAATTCGCGGTAAGGTCGATTCCCAGAAGTTCTGCCGCCCCTCTGGCGATATCGGTGTATCCGGCGAAGTCGCAGTAGATCTGAAAGGCGTACAGAAGCGTCGCAAGGGCAATCTCCACCCCGCCAAAGGCCCCAAACTGGCTGTAAACCGCATTCACGGGGATGGCAATCCGATCCGCGATCAAAAGCTTCTCACAAAGCCCCCAGAGGATCCGAAGGCCGCCGCTGCGGACGCGCTCCAGATCCCGGACATTCCGTCCCGGAAGCTTTCGGATCTGGGCCAGCAGGCTTTCGCTGCGCTCAATGGGACCCTGCGCCAGTTTTGGGAAAAAGGCCTGGAACAGGGCGAAATTCAAAAGGCTTCTCTCCGCCTTCGTCTTCCCTCCGTACACATCCGCCAGATAGCCGATGGCCTGAAAGGTATAGAATGAAATCCCCACCGGAAGCAGGATGCCCCAAGAATTATATTTAAAAAACCCAAGCGCGGCCACATGAAAGGCGATCACCGCCGCGAAAAAGACCCTTGCGCGCAGACAGAGCAGTTTCCGCGTCCCGTACTCGTCTCCGCCTCCTGGGCCTTCTGCTGTCCTCTTTTTCTCTGCTTCCAGGGCCAGGCCAGCCAGCCAGGTCACAAGGGTAGAACCCATAAGGGCCGCTAGGGCCAGGGCTCCAAGGCTTGCGCAGAACAGATAACTGGCCGCGAGAAGCCAAACCTTCCGGACTGTCCCCGGAAGGATCAGGTATCCCAGCCATACAATCAGAAAAAAAGCCAGAAAGGCCAGCGTAGTAAAGCTCATAGGTTCCTCCGTCTCTGCTTTCCGTACAGAAGAAAATCAAGCAGCCAGAATTTCTTTGTCACCCAGATAATTGCAGCGGTAATAAGGCTCATCACCGCAAAGGAGGCCAGGGCGAAGCCAGCTCCCTCCCAAGTGTAAAGCTGATAGCTCCGGCCATCGTTCAGCACCGTGGCAAAATGGAAATGAAGCACATAGATCTCCAGCGTATAGCCTCCCAGGAAAGCCAGAAACCGCTTCACCCGCCCATCCCGCAGGTAATAAAGCAGCAAAACCACAGCGATGCAGCCTGTAAAGGAAGCCAGAACCTGCCTGCCCAGCAAAAGAAGCGTACCCACATCCTGCAGATCCCAGGCCGCAGCCATCAAAAGCAGGAGGATGAGGGCAGCCGCGCACAGAAGTTTTTTGACGCCCTGCGGAATCCTTGCAAGCCACGGCCTGTGCCCGCCCGCCAGATAACCTGCGAGATAAAAGGGCAGGTAAAGCCTCGTAAGGCCAGGGCTTAAGAACTGCCAGCCAAGGAAAGTCTCCAGAACCACAAAGGCAGACAGCAAAAGATACGTAATCCAAAAGGCCGCTTTCGCATACCTTTCTTCCGTCCGGCCTCCGCCTGTTTGCGCGCCTTTTCTTCTTTCCATCCGGGTACGGACAGCGCTCTGTGCCAGCTGTGCCGTGTAAACCATCACCGTCAGGATAAAAAGCGTCATCAGGAACCACAGTCCCTCGTCCAGATCAAAGAGCACCTTCCCCACGCTTGCAAGCGGGCGGCGGGGGTGCAGCAAAAGGATCCAGAAGAAAAAGGGCGTCAGATAAGCCAGCGCCCGTTTTTTTAAGATACGTCCGTAATCAGAAAGGCTCCCGACATGTCTCCCCATCCCGCACAAATAGCCGCTGACCATAATGAACAGCGGCATCTGTATTACTTTAATCACATCATAGAGATAGGGGTCTTCCATATGATTCCAGACCAGGACGTGCCCCGCCATCACAAGCAGGATCGCGGCGCCCTTGACGGCATCTACAGTCTGGCTGCGCGTATGCGCGCCCCTTTCTGTCTTTCCATTCATAGGCTCTTCACTCTCCGCCTCCGGCAGATTACTCTTCCTCATTCATCTTCGCCAGCTTCGTGGCCTGATCGGCGGCAATGCAGGCGTCGATAATTTCCTGGATATCCCCGTCCAGAATCTTATCCAGCTTGTACAAGGTCAGGCCGATTCTGTGATCCGTCACACGTCCCTGGGGGAAGTTGTAGGTGCGGATCTTCTCGGAGCGGTCGCCCGTCCCGATCTGGCTCCGCCTGGCCTCTGCCTCCGCGTCATGGGCCTTCTGGCACTCGATATCATAGAGCTTGGCCCGCAGGAGGGCGAAGGCCTTGGCCTTATTCTGCAGCTGGGATTTCTCCGTCTGGCTGTAGACCACGATTCCTGTGGGATAATGGGTCAGGCGCACGGCAGAATCCGTCGTATTGACGCACTGTCCGCCGTTTCCGGAAGCACGCATCACGTCGATGCGGATATCCTTCTCGTCGATCTGCACGTCCACCTCTTCCGCCTCCGGCATCACAGCCACCGTCACGGTCGAGGTATGGATCCGTCCGCCGGATTCCGTCTCCGGCACGCGCTGTACCCGGTGCACGCCCGACTCATATTTCATCACAGAATAGGCGCCCTGACCCTGAATCATAAAGGTCACGCTCTTCATGCCTCCGATGCCTATCTCGTCGGCCTCCATGACCTCCACCTTCCAGCGGCGGCTTTCCGCGTAATGCACATACATCCGGTAGATCTCCGCCGCGAACAGGGCCGCCTCGTCTCCGCCGGCTCCGGCGCGGATCTCCACGATTACGTTTTTGTCGTCATTGGGGTCTTTGGGCAGCAGCAGCACCTTCAGGGTGTGCTCCAGCTCCTCGATGCGCTCCTTCGCCCCGGAGAGCTCTTCCTTGAGCATCTCCCGCATCTCCTCGTCGTTTTCCTCCTCCAGCATCTGGAGGCTGTCCTCGACGGTCTCCTTACATTTCTTATATTCCTTATAAGCGTCCACAATGGGCTGCAGATCGCTCTGCTCCTTCATCAGCTTCCGGAACCGGGCCTGGTCGTTCACCACCGACGGCTCGTTCAGCTCGTTCATCAGATCCTCATAGCGCAGG
>CALWBB010000105.1 GCA_944375885.1 uncultured Merdimonas sp. | reverse complement strand
GGCGCTGAGTCCGCCGTAGATATCAACCTTGCCAAGCAGCTGAACGTTCTGATCGGACAGCTGGGCGTAGATCCGGCCAACGTCGTGATGAACGTAGGATCCGCAGCAGCCGGATACGGCTTTGAGTATGTGGTATCCACCATGGACCGTGTAAAGGCAGCAGCTCTTTCCCAGGGCGACGCACAGCTGCAGATGCCGATCATCACACCGGTAGCCGACGAGGCGTGGAACGTAAAAGAGGCTATGGCTTCTGAGGCAGACATGCCGGAGTGGGGCTCCCAGGAAGAGCGTGGCATCGACATGGAGATCGAGACCGCGGCAGCGGTGCTTGCATCCGGTTCCAACGCAGTAATTTTGAAACATCCCGCCTCGGTTGCAGTGATTTCAAAATTAATCAAAGAACTGGTTTAATCGAGGGAAGGAGGAGAAATTACCATGGCACTGAAAGGCTTGGATATCTTTAAATTAACACCGAAGACGAACTGTAAGGAGTGCGGCAGCCCGACCTGTATGGCATTCGCCATGAAGGTAGCCCAGGGCGCCGTAGAGATCAGCAAGTGTCCTCATATGTCCGAGGAGGCTCTGGCGACTCTGTCTGAGGCGACTGCTCCGCCCATGAAGACCATCAAGGTCGGCACAGGCGAGGCTGAGTATACACTGGGCGGCGAGACGGTTCTCTACCGTCATGAGAAGACCTTCGTGAGCAAGACGAGATACGCGGCCGCGATCTCCTGCTGCGACGAGAACATGGACGCGAAGCTGGAGGATCTGAAGAAGGTAGATTACGAGCGTATCGGCGAGCGCATGCACGTGGAGATGCTCTATCTTACATATTGCGGAAGCTGCGACGCTGCCGGCTACGCCGCATTCGTAAAGAAGGCTATGGAGGCTGCTCCGGACAAGACCATCGTTCTGGACTGCACCAATGTGGATGTGGCTAAGGCTGCCCTTGACGTATGCAAGGACAAGAAGCCGATCCTGGACGGCGCTGACGCTTCCAACTACGAGGCTATGAGCAAGCTGGCTGCCGAGGCAGGCGTAGTCCTGGGCGTACGCGGAACAGATATCAACGAACTCTACGACACCACCGCAGCCATCGAGAAGCTGGGCAACAAGAACCTGGTTCTGAACGTAGGCGCTGCTTCCATCAAGGACGCCTTCGCGACCACCGTACAGATCCGCCGCGCGGCTCTGAAGGATACGAACCGTACCTTCGGATATCCGTCTATCGTAAATGCAGCTGCCCTGGCTCCTGGAGATTCCAGAATGCAGGCTGCCCTGGCTTCCCTGTTTACTGTGAAATACGGCTCCATCGTGGTTATGGACGGCATGAGCTACGCACAGGCGCTTCCGCTCTACGGCCTGCGCCAGAACGTATTCACCGACCCGCAGAAGCCCATGAAGGTAGAGCCGGGCATCTACCCGCTGAACGGCGGAGATGAGAATTCCGTATGTCTGACCACTGTAGACTTCGCGCTGACCTACTTCGTAGTATCCGGCGAGCTGGAGCGCTCCGGCGTTCCCTGCAACCTGATCATCAGCGACGCCGGCGGACTTTCCGTACTGACCGCATGGGCGGCCGGAAAGCTTTCCTCCACCTCTGTCTCCAAGTTCATCCAGGAGAACGTAGAGGACAAGATCAAGTGCAGAAAGCTCATCATCCCCGGAAAGGTAGCCGTTCTGAAGGGCGACATCGAGGCGAAGCTGCCGGGCTGGGAGGTTATCGTAGCTCCCAACGAGGCGGTACAGCTGGTGAAGTTCTTAAAGGACATGCAGGCAAACGGCGAGATCTAAGGATCATTTGCTGATTATACGTTAATTATGCGGGACAGGCTTCCGGAAAGAACCGGACAGGGGAATTTCGGAGGCCGGATCCGCAGAGTATAAAAGGAGAAGAACTATGTCAAAATTCATCGTAATCGGAGAGAGACTCTCCACCACCGCACCGGCTATCAACCGTGCATTTTCCGGCAGAGACCCGGAGCCGATCCTGAAGAGAGCAAAGGAACAGCTTGACGCAGGCGCTACCTACCTGGACGTAAATATCGGACCGGCAGAGAATGACGGACCGGAGCTGATGAAGTGGGCAGTCGAGCTGCTGCAGAGCAACTTCGACAACGTGCCGCTGGCTCTGGATACTTCCAACAAGGCAGCCATCGAGGCTGGTATCTCTGTATACAACCGCTCCAAGGGAAAACCGATCGTGAACTCCGCTGACGCTGCGGGAAGAATCGAGTACATCGATCTGGCAGCTGCCAACGACGCTATCGTAATCGCTCTTTGCAATGGCGAAGGAATCGCCAAGGACAACGACGAGCGTATGATGTACATGCAGACCATGATGGAGCGCGGTATGGAGCATGGCATGAACGTAGAGGAAGATATGTGGTTCGATCCGCTGTTCCTGGTTATCAAGGGAATGCAGGACAAGCAGATGCAGGTTCTGGAGTTCATCAAGATGATCTCCGATATGGGCATGCAGAGCACCGGCGGCCTTTCCAACAACTCCAACGGAATGCCCAAGCACATCCGTCCGATCATGGACTCCGCTATGGTAGCCATGGCTATGATGAACGGACTGACCTCCGCTATCGTAAATCCCTGCGATCTGCGCCTGATGGAGACCATCAAGTCCTGCGATATCATCAAGAACAACAACCTGTACGCAGATTCCTATCTGGAGATCTAAGCGCCTTTTACAGTGCAAAACTGCTGACAGGATAAAAAAACCCCGGTTCGGGCATACCCCGCGCCGGGGTTTTTTGTGCGGTAAGCCCGGCAAGCGGCGTCGTGCCTGCATGAACGGCCATTTGCCGGCACAGCTGCCCTGTCCGCTTGGGAGAGCCTGCTTGGAAGAGGAATAAGGCGGAAAGGCTGCAGGGACTGTGAATATAATCATACAAGAGAAAAATGTGATTGAAAAATAATCAATTTTTCATTGTATAAAACAGGAAAATCTGTTATAATAGAAAAAAACAAAAAGGATGTCATGCTATGAAATATACAGAACGTAAGGAAATCATTTTATCGCTCCTGAATTTTCATGAGAGTATCTCAGTCCCGCAGCTGACAGAAACTCTGAAAAGCTCGCCTGCCACTGTGCGCCGAGATATCGTGCAGCTTGAAAAGGAAGGAGAGATTGAACGCTACTGGGGAGGAATCCGCAGGAAGCAGACGCCGGAGAACAGACGCAGAAACACTCTGCAGAGCCAGGAGCCGGATGGAAGATACGCGGGGATAGGACAGTTTGCGGCGGGGCAGCTAAAAGATAATGAATTGATTTTTATCGGTTCGGGGACGACCACCCTGGAAATGATCCCGTTCATCCAGAATAATAATATCCATGTGATCACGAATGGAATCCCGCAGCTGGAGGCCCTCCACAGAAAGAATATCCAGGCGCTTCTTTTGTGCGGTTTTTTCAAGGAGTATTCCCGCTCTGTGGTCGGGAAGGAGACGGTGGATATGCTGAGAGGATACCATTTTGACCGGGCTTTTCTGGGCGCGAACGGCATCAATGACAGGCTGTGCCTGCTCTCCGCAGACGAATACGAGGATGGGATCAAACAGCTTTGCATTCTCCAGTCCAGGAAAACCTACCTGATGATCGGAAGAGAGAAGTTCCACCGCACGGCATATTATTCCGTGCCGGAAGAGCTTGCCAAGGAGGTGACGGTGATCACGGATTACCCGGAGTACCCTTCAGACGCCTGGATCCATGGAAACGGAGTGTATGCGGCGCGGATTGGGGATTTATTGAAAAAATAGTGATTAAAATATAATCATTACACACATTATTTAATCAAAAAGTTGATTAAAATGTGATTTTTCTATTGACTGGTTGACGAATAAGTGCTATATTGAGAGTACAAAATATATAAGATTTGACGAAATCTTATGAAACGGGGTACTCTCTTTTTTGATCCGCGGCAGAAGGGAGGGTATGTACACAACTTACTTGGAGGGAAAAAATGAATTCTGTTATAAGTTTTCTTGTCAATGACTTTTTGACAGTACCAACGCTTTTGATTGGCCTTCTGATTCTGCTCGGCTACATACTGCAGAAGGCCGGCGTGGTAAAAACCATCACCGGTACCATCAGCGCGATGGTAGGTATGCAGCTGATTATCTTCGGCGGAAGCCAGTTTTCTAATGTATTTAAGCCCATTACCACGGCAGTCTGTGACGCTACAGGAATCCAGGGATACATCATGGACTCCTACGCGATGAAGGCAGCCAGCCAGGAAGCCTTGGGCGACGCCTTTGGCTGGATGGCTTATGTGTTCCTGATTGCTTTCGCGGTAAACCTGCTCCTTGTATTCTTCGGAAAGTTCACGAAGATGAAAGGTGTGTTCCTGACGGGAAATGCTGGAACAGCGCATTCCCAGGCTATGCTGTGGCTGATTATGGCGAACTTCGCTCTGCCTTCTGTATGGACTATCATTATTTCCGGTATCCTGGTAGGAATTTACTGGGCGGTATCCACCACCCTGGCAGCCGGCGTAGTAGATGAAGTAACGGACGGCGGCGGATTTACGGTAGGCCACAACCAGCAGGTAGGTATCTGGCTGTTCGGACGCCTGGCTCCGAAGCTTGCAGGCAAGAAGAAAGTAGACTGCGAAGACATGAAGCTTCCGGGCTGGCTGGCTATTTTCAACAACAACATCGCTTCTGTAGCAATTCTGATGTTTGTATTCTGCGGCCTGTTCTGCATTCCTCTGGGAATCAGCGGAATCGAAGAGCTCTCTGGCGGACAGCACTGGCTGGTATACCTGATTATGGTAGGTATTCAGTTCTCCATGTACATGGTTATCCTGCTTCAGGGCGTGCGTATGCTGTGTTCTGAGCTGACTGCTTCCTTCCAGGGAATTCAGCAGAAGATCGTTCCGAACGCGATTCCGGCTATCGACGTGGCGGCCCTGCTTCCGTTCTCCCCGAACGCAGCGACCTTAGGCTTCCTGTTCTGTACACTGGGAACCGTATTCTCCATGGCAATCCTGCTGCTTACCGGAAGCTCCATGATGATGCTTCCCGGATTTACGCCGCTGTTCTTCTCCGGCGGTCCTATCGGAGTAGTGGCAAATAAGAAGGGCGGCCTGAGAGCAGTTATCATCTGCTGCTTCCTGCTGGGAGTGATCCAGACCTTCGGAACCTGCTGGGCAATCACTCAGGTGCATTACGCTTCGGCAACCGGCTGGTCCGGCATGTTCGACCTGTCTACCGTATGGCCGGCAGTGCTCCAGGTACTGCGCTGGATTGGAAGCCTGTTTGGAATCACCGCGTAGAACAGTATAGAATTATAACAGAGAATTATAGTATTATTACCGTATTGATATTTGGTTCATACACTTACCGCGAAAGCGGGAAACCTCTTAAGGCCCCCGCCCTGTGGGCGGGGGTCCCTCTCAAAAAGAAAGGAGAATATTATTATGGATGGCAATAAGATCAACGTTTTATTCGTATGCGGCATGGGAATGGGCACAAGCACCATGGCGGAGCTTGGAGTAAAGAACAACCTGAATAAGCTGAATATCGGAGCAAACGTACAGCACACTTCTCTGGGACAGATGGAGTCCCTGCGTGACTGGGCGGATATTATCGTAATCCTGAAGAATCTGTTTTCGGAAATCACCGTAAAAGAAGGCGAGTTTATCATTCCTGTCGTGAATGTCATGGATGGAAAAGGCATCGCCGCTGAGATCGAGAAAATTGTAGATGAGCATTTCCCGGAAGCGAAAGGATAAATGTGAATGAAAGCAATTATTGTTTTTTATGATACGCTGAACCGGCGGTATCTTCCATGTTACAATCCGGAATGCGGGACGATTGCCCCGAACTTTGAGAGGCTTGCGGGCCACAGCGTGCAGTTTGACAACAGCTACGTAGGTTCTATGCCTTGTATTCCGGCCAGACGAGAGCTGCACACAGGCCGTTACAATTTCCTGCACAGGGAGTGGGGGCCGCTGGAGCCCTTTGATGATTCCATGCCGGAGCTTTTGAAGGAGAACGGCGTCTATACGCACCTGATCTCTGACCATCTGCACTACTGGGAAGACGGCGGGGCGACTTACCACAGCCGCTACTCTTCCTGGGAGATCATCCGCGGCCAGGAGGGAGACCACTGGAAGGGTGAGAAAAAGGATCCGGAGATTCCGCCGGTGGTGAAGGTTCCGCAGAAACAGCAGGGAACGGGTACCTCCGGCCTGTGGAGATATGACTGGGTGAACCGGAAGTATATCCGTGAGGAAGAAGATTTCCCCCAGACCCAGTGCTTCGACCGTGGCTGCGAGTTCCTGGAGAAAAACCATGACCAGGACAACTGGCTGCTGCATCTGGAGACCTTTGATCCCCACGAACCCTTCTATGTGCCTCAGAAGTACCTGGATATGTATCCGGAAGAGTACAGTGGAAAGCACTTTGACTGGCCGAGAGGCGCGGTGGAGGAGGAGCCGGAGGAGATCGCGCACTGCCGCAGGCAGTACCAGGCGCTGGTCACCATGTGCGATCACAATCTGGGACGGATCCTGGATATGATGGATAAGTACCAGATGTGGGACGACACCATGCTGATTGTGGGTACCGACCACGGCTTCCTGCTGGCTGAGCATGGATTCTGGGGCAAGAACCAGATGCCGTACTACAACGAAGTGGCTCACACGCCGCTCTTTATCTGGGATCCCCGGTATAAGCAGCAGGGGTGCACAAGAGAGTCCCTGGTACAGATGATCGACTGGATGCCGACGCTGCTTCAGTATTTCCACGTTCCGGTTCCGAAGGACGTGCAGGGAAGCCCGCTGGACGAGGTGCTCAAGAGCGACACCCCGAACCGGGAGTACGCGCTCTACGGCGTGTTCAGCGGCCATGTGAATATCACAGATGGAAATTACGCTTATATGAGAGCGCCATTGACGGATAGGGCCGATGAGGTGTATAATTATACTCTGATGCCGAATCATATGAACAAGCGTTTTGATCCGGCAGAACTGCAGGACGCGCAGCTTGTAAAACCGTTTTCCTTTACGAAAGGCTGCCCCGTCCTCAAGGTAAAGAGCAAGGATAAGTACAAGGTCAGCCGTTTCGGAACCAGACTTTATGATTTGAAGAACGATCCGGAGGAAAAGACCCCTATCCAGAATGAAGAGGTGGAGAAGAGAATGATCCTTGCCATGATAAAAGCCATGAAGGAGAATGACTGTCCCGAGGAACAGTTTGAACGCCTGGGCCTGACGGAGTGACCGTGATTCCGCCCTTCTGCGCGCAGATAAGGAGAGGATTATGAAGATACTGTTTTATTTTGTAGTCTGCCTGCTGGCGACCCTGGCAGGCGGTATCAGCGGTGTGGGCGGAGGTGTCATAATAAAGCCGGTGCTGGACGCGGTGTCCGGCCTGCCGGTGGCGGAGATCAGCTTTCTTTCGGGCTGTACGGTTCTTGCGATGACGGCTGTCTCGGTCTTTAATAGCCGGGGCGGCAGCGTGAAGATCGAGCCGCGGCGGGGTACGCTGCTGGCTGTGGGCGGAGCTGCAGGAGGCATCGCGGGAAAGGAATTATTTGAGATTGTCCGGGCGATGGGCGGGACGACCGTTATGATTGCCCAGCAGACGATGATGATTATCCTGACCCTGGCCGTACTCTTTTACACCCTTCGGAAAGCGCGGATTAAGACCCTGCAGGTGTCAAATTCTGTGGCCTGCCTTCTCATAGGCTTCCTGCTGGGAGTACTCTCAGCGTTCCTGGGAATCGGCGGAGGACCGATCAACCTGATGATCCTTTCCTTCTTCTTTTCCATGGACAGCAAGACGGCGGCGTTGAATTCGCTGTACATCATCCTGTTTTCCCAGGCAGCCAGCTTTTTAAGCACGGTGCTGGGCAAAAGCGTGCCGGAATTTGAATGGCCGGTCATGGGTGTGATGGTCTTGGGCGGCGTCCTGGGAGGAATCTTTGGACGGCGCATCAGCAAACGCCTGGACAACAGCGGAATCGACCGCATCTTCTTTGTGCTGCTGATTATCATTACGCTTATCAGTGTCTATAATCTGGTCAGATATTTGTGATGGAAATACGCATATTGACGTGAGAAAGGCGTCCCAAGCCGCAGCTGCGGCCGGGACGCCTTTTTGGTGCGCCTGGCAGGCGGCCGTTTATTGTGCGGTATTTACAAAACCCCCACTGGGGGTTATTGACTTCTCTGTGCACGGGTGATAAAATTTAGACAATAAGGCTGTCTTCCGGTGACGAGAGCGTATGGATATGCCGGCGGGAGGCAGGAAAATCTAAGGAGGATTTGGATTATGAGCGTGCTGACTGATTTGATTTACAAAGGCTCGAACGCGGTGGCGGGACTCACAGAGGGTGCTGTGAACGACGCCATCGCGAAGTACGGAGAGGACAAGAAGGTAGCGATGCCGGATACCGCTTACTTCCTGCCAACCATCTACGCGGCCACGGGCGTGAAGGTGACGAAGCTGGGCGATCTGCCGGCCTGTGTGGGCGTGCTGAAGAGCCTGATCAGCAACAAGGAGGATCTGGGAGAGGCCCTGAACGCCGGCCTTGCCACCGCAGTGGGCGCTGAGATCCTGGAGGCTTTGAAGTATGTGGACAATGCGGATCCTTACGCGGACGACAGCGGAATCGGCTTCGTTCCGGATCCGGTGATCCGTTCCCTGGGCGTGCCGCTGGTTACCGGCGATATCCCGGGCGTGGCGGTCGTGCTGGGCAAGGCAGAGAATCCGGCAGACGTGGTAAACGTCGTGAAGGATTACCAGAGCAAGGGCATCATGACCTTTATGGTAGGCGACGTGATTGAGCAGTGCGCAGAAGGCGGCGTAAAGATGGGACTGGATCTTCGTGTCATCCCGCTGGGCCATGACGTGACCTCTGTCATCCATGTGGTGACGGTGGCTGTCCGCGCAGCGCTGAT
>CALWBB010000104.1 GCA_944375885.1 uncultured Merdimonas sp. | reverse complement strand
TTACACTTGGGCCCCTCGCATTCGCTGCTTCCCATATGCAGGTGGGGGATCACATGATCGAGAAGCAGCAGGAAGAGAACGCCGAACCAGAAGCCGGCCGCTGCTGGCACGAAGGCCCAGCTTCCCATATCCGCCGCCTGGTCCATGGCGGGAATCAGAAGGCTCCAGATGGAGGCCGCCACCATGACGCCGGCCGCGAAGCCCGTCAATGCCCGGTGAACCATAGGATGCAGGGAGTTCCTCATAAAAAACACCATAGCCGCACCCAGGGACGTGCCCAGAAACGGAATGAAAATCCCCTGTAAAATCTCTGCTGTCATACCTGCCTTCCCTCCTTCTCCTTTCTTTTCTCACTCTTTCGCTTCATGGCGCGGATCTGCGCCTTTCCTTCCGGACTCACCCGGTAAGACTCGGTAATCTTCTGGAGCGCCTTGTTATAAGTCCAGTCGTCCAGACGGCTGTCCCGCAGATAAGCAAGGGTCTCCTCCGGATAGCGGACAAAATAGATGGATACCGCCCAGGCCACACCCATGCGCACGTAGTAATCCTCGTGGCGCACACGATCCAGCAAATGGTAAGACTGTTCCAGATATTCCTTTTTCACAAAATGGCTAAGGAGCATAACCACCGCGAACCGAAGCTCATAGGGCTGCCGCGACTGGAAATACGGCTGCAGGAACTCCCAGTAAAGCTCCGGATACCGATCCGCGTCCTTCAAGGAGCCGCAGAAGATATCGCAGACCGCCCAGTTTTCGATACGCGGCAGGAAGTCCCGGATCCGGGAAAGCCGCTCCTGTGGCTCCATCTTCGCCCCCGCCGTCACCAGAGCCTGGAGGATGTCGTTTTCATACCAGGTCCGGTCGTTTTCCCCAAGGAAAGCCTCCCAGTCGCCTTTCTGGATTTCCCTGGCCAGCGCGCGAAGCTTTGGCGTGCGTACGCCCAGCACATTCTCTGTGCCAGGAATCAGTTTGCTGTGAAACGCCTGATAGCCGGGATCCGCGAGTCCTCTCAGCCGCTCTTTTAGTTTTTCCAGGGAAAAGGGCTTCCACTCATTCGAAATAATTTGTGCTTCGTTTTTCGTCATAATAAATCACATTCTCCTGCAGGACCTTCGCCTGCCCGTCCTTTACCTCCACGATGGAGACGCCGCAGTTCTTATGGACGCCGCCCTTCCAGAAATCCTTCAGATCTGAAATCGTCAGGCTGGAAAGCAGGCCCTTGACGCAGGCCCCATGGCCGGAAAGCAGGATGGTTTTCTCCCGGTTCTGCGGGTTTTCAATCAGCTCCGTCAAAAAGTCCGTCGTCCTCACGGCAAGCTCGGCGACCGTCTCCCCTCCCTCCGGCGGCGTATAGTGAGCCGGATCCGAGAAGAAATTCACAAACTTCGGATCGGGAATGCTGTAGCCCTCCTTCGCGCAGCAGAGCCCCTCGTAGGAGCCAAAGCTGATTTCCTTCAGCCTCTCGTCCGGGATAATCGGAATGTCCCGATCCCGCCGCATAATCTCGGCAGTCTGTACCGCCCGCGAAAGGGGGCTCGTATAAATCACGTCAAAGGGCACGTCTTTCAGAGCCTTCGCAGTCAGCCGGGCCACCTCGATGCCATTCTGATTTAGGGGGATATCCGTCGCGCCCTGCAGAAGACGCTTCGTGTTCCAGTCCGTCTCCCCATGACGGATGATGTAGATCAGCATAATGCTCCGTCCTTTCCAAAAGCGGCGGGGCACTCCATCGCCTGGAATGTCCCGCCCCACAATACGTTTAAAAAATACGTTCAAAAAATATATTCAAACATTCCATATGCAGCTCCAAAAGCAGACGGTCAAAGGACTACGCCTCCACAACCTCCAGCACATCCATGGGACAGGCCTTCGCGCAGATGCCGCAGGCGATGCACTTGGAAGCAGTCGGAGAAGCTTCCGCCTTCACCATCAGGCCGAACGGACAGGCCTCCACGCACTTGCCGCAGCCAGTACACAGCTTCTTATTTACCATATAGACGCCCTTGGCGTTCTGCTTGATCGCTCCCGCCTCGCAGACCTCCGCGCATTTTCCGCACTGGGGACATGCCAGCGGGCGCACGCTCTTCTTCTCCACGACCTGGATACAGGACTTATCCGGATCAAACTCCTTATAGAAAGCCTCAGAGCAGGCTCTGACGCACTCCAGACATGCCATACAGGTAGATCCTTTTTTAACCATCAGTTTCTTCATCTTATCTTTCCTCCAGCCTTTACTAAACATCTTTCGACGTTTTTTCCAGTTTACCATTAATACGGAATTTTCTCAAGCTGAAAATGCTTCAATTCCCGTCATTGTATCTCTGAATTGAGGAACTCATTTTAATCTGTAATAGCAAATATTCTTCCCAGCGCCCTCCCGCTTCAGTTCTCCTGTGGCCACCAATTTCCGCAGCGCCCCTTCGATAGAGCTGACACTGAGGGAAGGGCATAGTTCCCGAATGTCCTGCTTGGTAAACCGGCCGACCTTCTCCATGGAAGCCCGGCGTACGATCTCCAGGGCAGGGAGCTTTACCTCCACCAGAGCAAAGCGGTCTTCAAAGTCTTTGTAAGCGGAAAGAACAGTTCCCAACAGATACTTGATAAACGGGAGCACATCTTCAGTACCTTCATGCCATCCGTTCTGTGCCTGTCTCAGGACATTATAATAGAGATCCTTGTTTTTTGCGATTTTAGCCTCCAGGGAGATATACTTTCCCACATAAAACCCGCTGCGGTAGAGCAGCAGCGTAGTCAGCAGGCGGCTCATTCTGCCGTTTCCATCATTGAAGGGGTGAATGCAGAGAAAGTCATGGATGAACACGGGAATAACGATCAGCGGCTCTACTTCCATATTCCCAATGACCCGGTTGTACTCCTCGCAGATCCTGTCCAAAGCCTCCGGCGTTTCATAGGGAGCCAGGGGCGTAAATAGAGTCTCCACATGGCCGTCTGGATAGGAAGCACTGATGTAGTTTTGCACATTTTTCGTTCTTCCCGCCATGGGATTGTTCATGTGGCTGTACAGGATCTTGTGGAGCTGCAGAATGTAATTCTGAGTAATGGGGATGGCATCGAAATTCTCGTGGATGAGGTTCAGCACATCTCGGTACCCCGCAATTTCCTGTTCATCCCTGTTTCTCGGCGTCGTTTTTTCTTCCACAAGCTGTCGGATGAGGGTATTTGTGGTCACAATACCCTCAATGGCATTCGATGCCTCGGTACTCTGCACCTTTGCAATCTCCACCATTTTCTCATAAACTGTTTTTATTTATACCATACCCGGAAGCCGCTTATTTTTTGCCAGCATTCTCTCACCCCTTCGGCAAAGCCAGGGCTGCCAGCTGCTCCAGCACGCTTCCGGCTCCGTTTAGGGAGATGGAACCCACCCGGTCGCAGATGCCTTTTTATCCCTTCACCACGCCTATGGTGCGGAGCCTGCGGACCGGCTCCACCAGATCCTTCTGGTTTTCCATCACCCGGTCAATATCCTTGTAGGCGAAGCGGCTTTCCTCCGCCACGTCCTTTTTATTCTTCTTTCCCAGGATGACGCCCTGGTTCTTCAGATCCACCATGACCTCCTCGCAGGAAAAGGCTTCCATGGCTCCTCTTCTGGAATAAGCCCGGCCCGCTCCGTGGGAGGAGGTGCAGAAGCTCTCGGAATTTCCAAGGCCCCGCACCACGTAGCTGTAGGAACCCATCGCTCCGGGAATGACAGTCAGCTCTCCCTTCCTGGCCCGGACGGCGCCCTTTCGGTGCACCCAGACGTTTTCCCCGAAATGGTTTTCCAGGGCCGCGTAGTTGTGGTGGCAGTTGATCTCCTCCTCGTATTTCAGCTCCAGATCCGTATACCTTCCGATCCACTTCTCCAGCACCGCCTTTACGGCCAGCATCAGCTTCTCCCGGTTTTCCCGGGCAAAGTCCATGGACAGGTTCATCCAGTTCAGATACTGCCGGCCTTCCGGCGTATCTACGGGCAGGAAGGCCAGCCGGTACTCGTCAGGCACCTGGCTGTACCAGCGGCAGTTCTGCTCTCTCGCCTTCTGGTGAAAGTAGTCGCAGACCGATTTTCCAAAATGCCGGCTCCCCGAGTGAAGCATCACAGACAGGAAGCCTTCCTCGTCTTCCTGAAGCTCGATAAAATGATTTCCGCCTCCCAGGGTCCCCACCTGGAAATACCCGGCCTCCAGCTGGCCCAGAAGCTCGCTGTCCGCCTCATACAGGGACAGCTCCTCCATGGCCCGGTCCAGCGTATAGCAGGGCATCGGCGTCTTGTGATGGGCGAAGCCCACCGGGATATTCCGGAGAATATCGCCCACGATTCCCTGCACCAGATTTCCGCTTCCGGTCATGGTCTCCTTTAAAGCCTTCACCGGGATGCTGGTCTTCACATAGGCCATGCCGCAGCCGATATCCACGCCCACCGCGTTGGGAATCACCACGCCCTTCGCCGCGATCACGCCGCCGATGGGCATTCCCATTCCTGTATAGGTATCCGGCATCAGGCAGACCCATTTGTGCAGAAACGGAAGCTGTGCCAGATGTAAGGCCTGCTCCAGACAGCTCTCTTCCAAATCCTGTTCCTTTTCCAGCCATATTTTAATAGGATAACATCCTCTCTGTATCGCAAACATCCTGTCACGCTCCCTTCCGGCAGAAACCATCCTTTCTTCCGCCTCTTTTCGTTTCTCTTATGTCTGCTGTTTTTGTTTACAGGCTTATTATAGGGGAAAGGGACGGCGCGATCATTTAAAAAAAGGTGCGATCTTTCCCAGGCGGACGTTTTATGCTATAGTTATGTAAGTCAATTGTCAGGAAAGGAGGCCCTTCATGTCCGTTTTTCAGGAGCTCATCAAAAATTTTGACCGCATCCGGGACTATATGCGTCAGTTTTTTCTCTATGGCTTCAAGGTCCGGGGGGAATTCGGCCAGAAGAGCGGCCGCACCTATGACAATGAGAGGCGGCGGATCGAGAATTATCTGGCGGCGTATATGCATTCCGATTACACTTCCAAAGGCAAGCAGGTATCCATCCGCATGGACAGTAAGCAGATTCTCTCGAACCCTCTCTACGCGGCCTGGAAGTCCAAAAGCTTCACGGACCGGGATCTTCTGCTCCATTTCTTTCTCCTGGATCTGCTGGCGGACGGGAAGGCCAGGACCGCGCCGGAGCTTTCGGATGAGATTTCTTTGCGCTACGGCGAGACGCTGGACGCCCAGCTTGTCCGCCTCAAATGCCGGGAATACGAGAGGCTGGGGATCCTTCAGGCGCAAAAGGAGGGGCACTCTCTTGCCTGGCGGCTTTGCAGCCCGCTGCCCCTGGAGCAGAGTCCTTCTCTCTACGGCAGGCTTTTGGACGCCGTGAAATTCTGCTCGGAGGCCGCCCCCTTTGGAATCGTCGGAAGCACCATCCTGGATCGGGAATACGCCTCCAACGATCTTTTCTGCTGGAAGCATTATTTTATGGTACATACGCTGGAGGACGAGGCGCTGCTTTCCATCCTCTCCGCCATGCGGGAGCACCGCTTCCTTTCCTTTGAAAACCACAGCAGCCGCTCGGGCAAGACCGTAGAGCTTTCCGGCCTGCCCCTGCAGATCTTCGTGAGCGTCCAGACGGGGCGGCGCTACCTCTGTCTCTGGTTTCCCCCGAAACGGCGCTTCAACTGCATCCGCCTGGACTGCATTTTCCATCCAAAGCCCCTGGAGGTCTGCCCGGACTATGACGCTTTCCGGGAAAAGCTTCTCCGGAACCGCTCCTGCTGCTGGGGCGTCTCCTTCGGAGGACGAAGCCGCATGGAGACCCTGCACATGAAGCTCTATATCGACGAGACTTCCGAGGGCTATATCCTGGAGCGGCTGCGGCGGGAGGGCCGGGGCGGTACGCTGGAGCGCGTTCGGGAAAATGTCTGGCTCTACATCGGAAGCTTTTTTGACGCCAATGAAATGCTGCCCTGGGTGAAATCCTTCACCGGGCGGATTCTCGACCTGCAGTGCTCCAACCAGGCTGTGCTCCAGAAGGTGACAGCCGACCTGGAAGCCATGTATCAGATATATGGAGAGGAGGGGGATGTCTGATGCCTCAGAGTACGGCTTCGGAATTTTCCTTATTTGAAGAGATCTACGGTTCCTACTTTCAGGCAGTGCGGCGCATCCTGAAAGCCGGACACGATACGCCGCTGACTCTTCCGGATCTGTACCAGCTCGTGCGCTCTTGCGCCTTTGAGGAAAGCGCCGCCGCCATCGTGCCAAAGCTTACGGATGGCCCCTGGGCCCCTCTGCTTGAAAAAGTTGAAGAAGGAAATAAGATCAAGGGAAAGTGCTGGAAAAGCAGGCTGGACCACGCCTCACTTAAGACGCCCCTGACTTTTCTCCAGAAGGCCTGGCTGAAGTCCCTGCTTGCCGACAGCCGTTTCCGCCTCTTTTTCACGGACAGCCAGCTGGAGCGTCTCACAGGGGAGCTTTCCGGGACGCCCGCGCTTTTCGATCCGGAGGATTTCTACTATTTCGACCGGTACGCGGACGGCGATCCCTATGAGGAGCCTGGATACCGGGAAAATTTTCAGATCATTTTAAGGGCCATGCGGGAAAGAAAGCCTCTGTTCGCGGCCTACGCCGGAGGAAAAGGCCGCCATATGACGCCGGAGGTCCTGCCCTGCCGCCTGCAGTATTCCCCGAAGGATGACAAGTTCCGCCTGCTGGGCGTCACAGTCCGTCATGGGCGGACATCCCTTCCCGTCGTACTGAACCTGGGACGCATCGAGCGCTGCCATCTGTCCCGGAATCCCGTTCCAGAGCGCTTCGACTGGATCTATCCCGGCTTCGCCAGCCAGTGTGAGGAGCCTGTCCGCATCCGCATCGCCAACGAGCGGAACGCCCTGGAGCGCTGTATGCTGCATTTTTCCAATTATGAAAAGCAGACCGTCTACGAGCCGGACACCGATACCTGGATCTGTTCCCTCTATTATGACCCGGCCGACGAGACAGAACTTCTCATCGAGCTGCTCTCCTTCGGCCCTGTGATCCGGATCCTCGGCCCGGAGCGCTTTCTCTCCCAGGTGCAGGAGCGGGTCAGAAGGCAGCATGAGCTGCTGCGGTTCTGCTGAGCGTCTCTATATTTTCAGGCATATCGCGGAAAAAGAAACGCGGCCCCCATGAATCCTGCGGGAAGCCGCGTTTCTTTTCTATCAGCCTTTTACATCAGCCTTTTACTTGCCGGCCATCTGTCTTTCCTGGGCCTCGATCATTTTTCGAACCATATAGCCGCCCACGGAGCCGTTCTGCTTGGAAGTCAGGTTTCCGTTGTAGCCGTCGGTCAGGGGAACGCCAAGCTCATTGGCGACCTCATACTTGAACTTGTCAAGAGCGCCCTTTGCCTCGGGAACTGCCGCGGTATTCGATGATTTACTGGACATAATAAACTCCTCCTTACTGCAGGCAGAGAGAAAAATTTGCCCTGAAGGCGCGTCTGCCTGCCGTTTGTTGTTGTTTGTTACAGGAGTTAGTATGTGAAGAAATCAGGGGAATACACTGGCAGTTGTTTGCTGGGCTGATAAATTTTTACTGTTTTATAAAATGGCGCCGGACTTATGCCGGGGCTTATCCGTTCCTGCTCCTATTCCTACAGAAATGCCATCGCCACAGTTCCGGCCGTCAGAAGCGCCAGCCCCGCAGCCGCTCTTCTGCCCAGCCTTTCGCCAAAAACAAAATAGGAAAAGGCCGTCGTCACCAGTATGCTGAGCTTGTCTATCGGAACCACCACGCTGGCAGGCCCCTCCTGGAGCGCCCGGTAGTAACAGAGCCAGGAGGCTCCGGTGGCGATACCGGACAGGCAGATGAAGGCCAGCTCCTTTCTGGAAATCTCCCGCACCTCCCGGCCCTTTTTCTGAATCCCAACCATCAGCCAGGCCATCGCCAGCACCACGCAGGTACGGACGGCAGTTCCCAGATTGGATTCCACGCCGGTGATGCCGATTTTCCCAAGGATTGCCTGGAGGCTGGCAAAAAGAGCCGAGCCTGCCGCAAAGAAAAGCCAGCCGTGTCCTCCGGACGCAGCCTTTTGGGAGCCGGTGTCACTTAAGACGGCCGCTGTGCCTGGAGCTTTTTTCTCAATCATCAGGAAAATGCCGATTGCAATGGAAAGGACGGCCAGCCCCTTTGCCAGGGAAACGCCCTCCCCCAGCAAAAGCAGCGCAAGAAGAATCGTAATGACGGTGCTGGACTTGTCTACAGGCACAACCTGATTGATATTTCCCAGCTGCAGCGCTTTGAAATAGCAGAGCCAGGAGGCTCCGGTGGCCATACCGGATAAAGCCAGGAACACAAGCGTCTCTGCGCTGAGGGAAGACAACTGCGCCTGCGATCCGGCCACAAACACCATCACCCAGGAAAAGATAAGAACTACTATCGTGCGCACCGCCGTCGCCACCGTAGAATCCGTATGCCGGATCCCGCATTTAGCCAGAATCGAGGTGATTCCCGCAAAAAAGGCGGAGCCCACAGCATAAAAAAGCCACATTTCCTCTTCCTTCCTTCTTCTCATTTTCCAGAGCTGATACGAGGATTCGGCCATCAGTCTCCGTCCGGCAGCTCTTCCTTTCTAGTATACGACATCTTTTCTGATATATCCATGGATTTACTGATATTCCGGCCCCGAACCCGCTCGCGCACCACATCGTCCCAGAACTGCATATCTTCATTTTGCATTAGTCCTCCATTGATAAGGTCACTGTCACATCGCCGCTGCCCAGCGCTTCTACCCAGCCAGTGAGATCATCGATATGACCAAGCCTTGTGTAGCTCCAGGGCATCCACAGCGCTGTTGTTCTCCAAAGTGGCAGTAAAATCCTGCCCGTTTACATTGACGTTCATCTTCATTTTCTTTTTCTCCATCTGATAGATGAGAATTTGTTTTTGTTTACATCTACAGTGTACTGTCGCGAGAATTAAATATCAAATACTTATCATTTATCATTTTTCATAGTTGACGG
>CALWBB010000103.1 GCA_944375885.1 uncultured Merdimonas sp. | reverse complement strand
GGGATGCTCTGTGATGTCTGGTTTTTATCCCGAGGCTGCGCCCATGATGCCCGGGGCGGCTGCGTCATGTGCAATTATGGAAAAGGCGGGGCAGGCGGCCATCAGGAAGAGATCCTTTTCCAGATCCGTAGGATGACAGAGCGGTTCCAGGGGGAATTTGAAGATTTCCTTCTGACATCCAGCGGGAGCCTGCTGGATGACTGGGAGAATCCGCCGGATTTCAGGGAAGCCCTTTTTCAGGCTGTTGAGACAGTAAAAATGAAAAGATTTGTGGTGGAAACCAGGGCGGATACGGTCACAAGGGAGAAGCTGCGCTGCTTTGACAGGCTCAAACAAAGGGCGGAATGTTACATAGAGCTTGGCCTGGAAACAGGAAATGACTGGATTTTAAAGCATTGCGTGAATAAGGGGATGACCGTGGAAGATTTCAGGCGGGCAGCAGCCCTGATCCATCAGGAAGGGCTTCGGGTGACGGCCAATGTGGGCGTCGGCATTCCTTTCCTGCAGGAAAGGGCGTCGATAGAAGCCGCGGTCAATACTGTGAAACACGCTTTGTCCTGGGGGGCTGACGGCGTGGTGCTTTTCCCATACCATGTCAAGCAGGGGACTTTACTGGAGACTATGCACCGCCTGGGGATGTATCAGAGCGTCTCTCTGTGGTCTTTGATAGAAGTGCTTAAGCGCCTGGGCACAGAGTACTTGGATAAGGTTCAGATTTCATGGTATAAAGATTATTATGGAACTAAAATTTCTTCAATCTGTCATTCCCCCACCACCTGCAGCCGCTGTAAAGACGAGGTTCAGAAGCTTTTGGATGAATACAGGGAAAGCCAGAGCTGGGAGGTGCTGGAGAAAATGGCTCAGCTGACGTGCCAGTGCCGGGAAGAATGGAAAACCAGGCTGGAAAGGCAAAGCGCCGTGCCGGTATATGAGGAGATTGAAAAGATGTACCGTAAGCTGGCGGCCTTTTTCCAGGCAGATCCGGTAATGGCAGAACGTGAATTGGGCGTGATGCGCCAGGAATATCATATAGAGAAGGAAGCGGGAAGATTATGATAAATATGGAGAGGGAAAGAGACAGGATTTGTCGCTTCATTAAGGAATTTGTACAAGAAGATGAACGGGTGGTGGTGCCTGTCTCAGGCGGCATGGATTCCGACGTGGTGGCGAGGCTTTGCGTGGACGCTTTGGGCGCCGGACGGGTGAAGCTGTTTTTGGTTCAGCAAAGCGACATGGAAGCACGCCACCGGGAAAATGCAGAGCGTTTGGCACAGGATTTACAGCTCCCTCTGGCCGTGATTTCGCTGGAACGAATGAATGAGGATTTGATGGCCGCCCTGGAGAAAGGAGAGCCTGAGGATATTTTCTCTGTCAGCCGCTTTCTGGATCCGGCAAAGGCAAAGTGTTCTGTCCGCTCTTCTGTCATCTCAAGCTATCAGGATAAAGGGTTTTTGATTGCAGGCACCACAAACCGTACGGAGTGGGAACTGGGATTTTTTCTGACATTTGGCGATAATATGGCCCATTTTAAGCCGGTGGAACATTTATATAAGAGCCAGGTGAGACTTCTAGGGGAATTTATAGGTACCAGAAAAGAAGTCTTGGAGCAGGAGCCCTCGGCTGGGTTCTGGAGCGGCCAGACGGACCGGGAGGATCTGGCTTACTGGGTGATCAATGATGGCCCGATCTTATATCCCAGAAGCTTTTCAGAACAAGAAGAAGAACTGGCGCAGAGGTG
Organism: uncultured Merdimonas sp.; assembly: GCA_944375885.1. Lineage (GTDB taxonomy): Bacteria > Bacillota > Clostridia > Lachnospirales > Lachnospiraceae > Laedolimicola. Next base: position 7,253 of record CALWBB010000103.1, on the reverse strand, counting down.
GAAGGAGAAGCTTCGGGCAGAGACAGTGGATTTCTGCCTGCAGAGATTCCATGAGAACTGGGATGACTTGGCGGTCGCAGGGGCTGCGGGCCTGGAGACGGCCATTGTGACAGGGCTTCGCCATATTGTGGAGAAAGCTGCCAAGTATAAAAGAAGACAGATTTTGTGCAGCTTAAAGGGCAGGTATGATGAAGAAGGATGTTATATAGAAGACTAGTTGAAAGCCGGGTCAGGGAGCATGGAGACGATATCGTTTTGACAGATGGCTGCCGCAGGGTGAGCCTTGGAGAACTTCACCGCCTGGCCTGGCTTGGGGTAAATAGATTACAGGCAGGCGGGGCGGCAAAGGGCGATCGGGTTATCGTGGTGTGCCACAATACCGTAGAGACAGCGGTATCCCTGCTGGCCTGCGCGGCGGCGGGCTGCATAGCGGTACCGATCCATGCGGGGTATCGCGGACAGGCTGTCCGGGCAGTCCAGCAGGAATGTGGAGCGAAGCTTATTATAAACGGGACTTGGGAAGAAGCCTTGGCCGCGCCGCCGCAGGAGCCGGCAAAAAGGCCGATAGACTGGGCTAGGGAACTGGTATCAGAAGAGGAAGGCTGCTATATTTTATATACATCTGGCAGCACGGGGCCGGGCAAAGGGATATTCGCCAGGCAGAAGCAGGTTCTATTCTGTATAGACGCTATCCAGAAATGCCTGTGCTACAGAAAAGAAGATAAGGTTCTCGGCTGCCTTCCTTTATCCTTTGATTATGGGCTGTATCAGCTCTTCCTGGCTTTGGATGCGGGCGCGCAGCTCTGCCTTGCTGAAAGTTTTCCGATACAGCGGCTGCCGTCCCTGGTAAAACAGTTTGGGATTACCGTATTCCCGGCTATGGCCTCCACCATGAACCTTTTGCTCTATACGAGAATCTGGGGGGACGCCGGCAGGGATACGGTCCGGATGCTGACCTTTACAGGAGAGGAAGTGCCGGAAGGGCTGTTTGAAAAGCTGGAGACGGTTTTCCCAAAAGCGCAGTTAATCCCCATGTATGGGCTTTCAGAGTGCAAACGAGTGTCTATACTGCCTGCTGATCGGAAGGATAAAAGAGAGGCAGGATCCTGCGGGCTGCCTTTGGACGGAGTATCCGTCAGGCTTGCCGATGTGGAAGAAGAGAGCGGAATCGGGGAGCTTGTGGCAGAAGGCCCCAATGTGATGGAGGGATATTGGAACCGGGATGAGGAGACGCGGCGTGTATTCGGGCTTAACCCGGCTACGGGACAGCGCTTTGTGAGGACGGGAGACCGGTTTCGCATAGATGAGGAAGGTTTCCTCTATTTTTGCGGAAGGAAGAGCAGGCTTATAAAGACGGGAGGCTTCCGGTTTGAGCCGGAAGAACTGGAACGCTGCATCAGCCAGATACCAGGGGTGATACAATGCAGGATTTTGGGAATGAAGCATAAGGTGTATGGGGAACAAATCTGCGTCTGCGTTTACGGGGGCGCGGAGGCGCTTGGGCAGATTCAGGAAAAGCTGGCCGTCCTTCCCTCTTACCTTCCGCCCTGCCGCCTTATAGGCATGGACAGGCCCTTTCCTGAAAGCAGGAATGGGAAGATCGATGTCAATGCGTTAAGAAAGTGGATTGAAAAAAATGAATGACTTTTTGGGGGCTGAAATCTGCTGCGGGACTTATGCCTGCATGAACTGCCTGGCTGAGCAGGGGATCCGTCCCATTCCCGACTGGAAAGAATTTGAAATAGCCTCTTCTGTGCCGTTTGGCCTTAGATATATGGAAAGAGCGGCTTGTGACCGGATGCTGACGCCGTTTGTGAATCCGGCCCAGGGAATTGACAGGGCGGCAAGGATATGGGGATACCAGGTGGAACGCTGGAGTTTCCCGACAGAAGAGGCGGCGGTTCAGTGGATGGAGGCGCATCCGGAGGAAGGGCCTTTTGTGGCAGGCCCGGTCGATATGGGCGCGCTGGGGTATCTTCCTCTTTCGTCCAGGTTTCAGAATATTGACCACTATATCACAATATCCGTTTCCCCTGCCGGAGAGGCTGATCTTATGGATTCAGAATACGCAGGGAGGATCCCGTGCAGCTGGGAAAACCTGAAGCGGTTCCTGCGTATAGGAAAAGTGCCGGAGGCAGAGGGAAACCTTACAGTGCGAAGCCTGAAAGCTGGCGCTGTAAGGCCAAGACGTGAACGGCTGCTGCTTTCGTTTATAGGAGCCGGGCAGAATTTGGCCCGTGCCAGGGAGGCAGGGCAGGGGCCTTTGGCCTTTGAACGATGCTGTCATACAATAGAGACTACGCCGCCTTACATCTGGAAGAATTCTCTTTTATATGAGGTTTCTTATGTAATGCAGAGGAAGTATCTTTTCTTAAAGCTGCTGAAAGCATGCTGTCTCGAAGAAATCCTGAGCAAAAAAGACAAAGATGAGATAGGCCAGGCGCTGAACTGCCAGATCCAGATTCTTGCAGAATTAGCGGGAGGCCTGAAATTCGGAAAGCCCAGCGCAGGTGCCTTTTATGAGCTGGAACAATGCGAGCTGGAAATAACACGTATGATGGAAGCGGCTACACTTCCATCATAACCGCCCCGCCCCGGGCCGCGAGGAAGCACAGCCCCAGGCCTAAGGCAGCGGGCAGGGCGGCGGCCAGCAGGGTCCATCCAAGAGAGCCGGTCTCCTTGCGGATAGTAAGAAGCGTCGTGGCGCAGGGCCAGTGGAAGAGCATAAAAATCAGTGTGCAGAGGGCGGTGACGGCAGTCCAGCCCTGGGCGGCCAGGAGTTCCCGAAGGGAGAGGAGGCTTCCGGCTTCTGTCAGCGTCCCCTGGTTTAGGTAGACGGCCAGCATGACAGGGATGACGATCTCGTTGGCAGGAAGGCCCAGGATGAAGGCCAGCAGGATGGCGCCGTCCAGGCCGAAGGCAGACGCGAAGGGATGAAGGAAGCCTGAGCAGACGGATAAGAGGCTTGCTCCCCCTAGCCGCACATTGGCCAGGATCCAGATCAGGGCGCCTGCGGGGGCGGCGGCAGACACTGCCCTTCCAAGGACGGCGGCTGTCCGGTCAAGAAGGGAGCGCAGCAGGATTTTTCCCGGCTGGGGCTTCCGGTAGGGCGGAAGTTCCAGCGTGAAGGAGGAGGGAAGCCCCCGGAGTATGGTAGATGAGAGGAGGCGGGATGCCAGTAAGGCTGCAGCAGCCGCAAGGACGGTAAGGAGCGTAAGAAGCAGGGCACTGAGGGCAAAGGCCCCGGAGGAGGGGCCGGAAGCCGTCCAGTTCAGAACGAGAGACAGGAGCAGGATGAGCGCCGGAAAACGTCCGTTGCAGGGGATGAAGCCTGCGGTGAGGATCGCGATCAGCCGTTCCCTGGGGGAATCAATGATGCGGCAGCCTGTGACGCCGACGGCATTGCAGCCGAAGCTCATGCACAGCGTCAGGGCCTGTTTCCCGCAGGAGCGGCAGCGCTGGAACAGATGATCCAGGTTATAGGCGACCCGGGGCAGGTAGCCTATGTCCTCCAGGAGGGTAAACAGAGGGAAAAAGATAGCCATGGGCGGCAGCATGACAGAGACGACCCAGGCCAGTACCCGGTACGCGCCGTCCACGAGAAGGCCGCAGATCCAGTCCGGGGCGCCAAGGGACTGGAACAGGCCGGAAAGAGTTCCCTGAAAGCCAAAAAGCAGCCTTGACAGCAGCTGGGACGGATAATTGGCCCCAGTTATGGTGAGCCAGAGGATGAAAGCCAGCAAAAGCAGCATGGCTGGATAACCAAAGAGGCGGCTGGTGAAAATGCGGTCCAGCAGCCGATCCTTTTTCATTCCGGCGCCGGGGCCGGAATGCACGGCCCTGGAGGCGATTTCCTTCGCCCGCGCCAGGATGCTTTCTGCGATGGCATCCTGGAGTTTGTCTCCAGACAGCCCGGCGGCATCCAGCATGGCGTGTGCTTCCTGGAGGACAGGCTCCAGGGAAGGAGCCGTTTCCAGGCTGAAACCGTAAAAGCCAGAAAGGCCGGTTTTTAGAGCGGGATCTCCTTCCAGGAGGCGCAGAGAAAGCCAGCGTGAGGGAAAAATGCCTCCTGCCAGCTTTTGGACAGAAGGCTCCAGAAGCTTTATGGCGGCTTCGATGGAAGGCGGATAGGGAATGGGCGCTGCCGTGCAGGCCTGCCTGCCCTCTGCCAGACGATCCAGAGACTCCGAAAATGCATAGAGATTCTGGCCGCTTCTTGCGGAGATTCCGGTGGCTGGGACGCCCAGTTCCCGGGAGAGAAGCGGAAGATCGATCTGGATGCCGCGCTCCTCTGCCTCATCCATCAGGTTGACGCATACGAGCGTTTTCGGACAGAGTTCCAGAATCTGCAGAGCCAGGCAGAGGCTCCTCTCCAGGCAGGAAGCGCTGCAGACGGCGACGACGGCTTCGGCCCCGCCGAAGCACAGAAAATCCCGGGTGATCTCTTCTTCGGGGGAATGGGCCTGGAGGGAATAGGAGCCTGGCGTATCTGTGATCCGGTACGTGTGAAAAGCTGTCCGGAAGGTGCTGGAGGCCTGTTCCACAGTCTTGCCCGGCCAGTTTCCGGTATGCTGCCTAAGGCCCGTCAGGGCATTGAAAAGCGTGCTTTTTCCCACATTTGGATTGCCGGCCAGGGCTATGGGGATCTCCTGGGCGCGGGGACGCTTTACCAGGACATTTTGGCTGTCCCGGTTCCGGATGGCGATGACAGCGCCGCGGATCAGGAAAGCGTGGGGGTCGCCGGAAGGGCTGTATCCCACGCAGGAGACGTCTGTATGCGGCCCAAGCCCCAGATCCAGGAAACGGCGCCGCAGGGCGCCGGAGCAGAGAATTCTTTCTACGCGGGCAGACTGTCCCGGTTTTAGTTCGTTTAAGGGAAGGTATGGATGGTTCAAGGCGTTTCCCCCTTGGATTTTCAGGATAATGGCCGCGCCCGGCGGCTGTTGCTATTTACAGCTGTTATCATTCCTGGACCAGCTGTGAATAGTTACTGGTGGCTATATATACAACGTATGCAAAAATCTGTTATTTGACAACAGCAGAACCAGCGATTATAATGTTGTCAGTGTATTTTCAGAGAATTAAGCTATGGGATAACAGATCATGGAGGAGAATAAGATGAAGGGACTTTACCGGGGACGGGGAGTTTGGAAATACGTAAGTGGACTGGTTTTGTGCGCGGCCTGCGTGCTGTTTTTGGTATCCGGCATGAAGGGCCAGGCGGCCCGGACGGGCACGGTGTCGGTGGAGAGCGCCCGTGTGCGCCAGGAGGCGTCCACGGAGGCCGGGATTGCCGGATCTTTGGCGTCGGGCGATACGGTGGACGTCATCGGCGAGACGGAAAGCGGAGGGAGCACCTGGTATCAGGTACAGTATACCCAGGATGGAGAGCAGGTGACTGGATGGCTGAGGTCGGATCTGCTGACAGTCACGGGTACGGAGGACGATACGCCGGATAGTGAGGAGCCGGAAGAGCCAGAGGAACCGGAAGAGCCGGAAGAGCCGGAAGCGGCCTTTACGATCCAGGAGCCGGCAGAAGCCTGCCCCGAGGCGTCTTCCCTGACGGAGACCACTGTGGAAGTGGGAGGCGAAAGCTTTACGGCCTGGCAGGCAGACGCGGACACGGCCCTCTATCTTGTGTGGGCTTCGGCTGCGGACGGATCGTCGGGCTGGTACTGGTATGACCCGGTACAGGGAACCTTCCAGCAGAACCTGGGGCAGTTTAGTTCCCAGGGGCTTGTGGCGGCGCTGCAGAATGAACTGACAGAACTGAAGGTGTCCAGCGCAGAGAGCATAAGCATGCGTCTGTATATCATCATCGGCCTGGGTGTGCTTTGCGCGATTCTTCTGGTGCTGGTGATCGTATTCGCGATCCGGCTTAGGAATGCGGAATATGAATATTATGACGACGAGGACGATGTAGACGACGAAGATCTGGAAGAGGATGAGGAGCCGGATGACGGCGGGAAACCGGAGAAGGCAGGGAAAAAGGGCGGATTTTTCAGCCGCCGCAGGGAAGAAGAGGAGGAAGACTTTGACGATTTTGTGGCAGCTGTCAGCAGGAAGCGGGCGAAAGGCACAGATGACGCAGAGGATGTAAAAGAGGACTCCTATGAGGACGACGATCTGTATGAAGAAGACACAGAGGAAAAACCGGATCTGACTCTTACGGCGAACCTTCCCCAGATTGACATGAGCGCGGTGGAAGAAGTGGAGAAGACAGCAGTGACGGGCGGGAAAGAGACGCAGAAGGGCCAGGACGGCGAGGATGAGGATTTTGACATAGAGATTCTTGATTTTGACGACCTGGATCTGTAAGAAGCCTGAAGCTGTGGATTTGTGATAGAATGGCTGAAAAGCTGACAATACTTAAGACAAAAGGGGCGGGGTGGCGAACCTCGCCCTTTGTGACAGGAGGAGATTTATCGATATGTTTGAGAAATATACCGGAAAGGCTGCCAGAGTGCTGAAGCAGGCGGGAAAGGCTTCTAAGGAGCTTGGACAGAATTATACGGGAACGGAGCATATCCTGCTGGCGATGCTGCGGGAGAAGGACTGCGCGGCGGCGCAGCTTCTGGCGGAGAGAAAGGTGGAGGAAGAGAAGGTTCTGGAGCTGATCCGGGATCTGATCTCCCCGGAGGGCGGCACAGCCCTGGCGGAACGGGAGGGGTTCACCCCCCGGGCGGAAAAGGTGCTGGAGGACGCCTGCCAGGAGGCGGTGCGTTTCCATGAGAAGAAAACAGGGACGGAGCATCTTCTGATTGCCATGCTCAAAGACGTGGAGTGCGCGGCCAGCCGTCTTCTGAATACGATGAATGTAAATCCCAAAGAACTCTATACGGCCATGCTGAATTCCATGGGCAAGACAGGGCAGGCCTACCGGGAGGAGGCCGCCCGCAGCGGCCGCGCCCAGGGGCAGGGGCGGGGGACGCAGACCCTCGACCAGTACAGCCGGGATCTGACGGAGCTTGCCCGGGAAGGAAGGCTGGAGCCCTGCGTGGGCAGGGATCAGGAGATCCGCCGCCTGGTGCAGACCTTAAGCCGGCGGACGAAGAATAATCCCTGCCTGATCGGCGAGCCGGGCGTGGGCAAGACGGCGATTGTGGAAGGGCTGGCAGAGCGGATCGTGGAAGGGGCGGTGCCGGATTCCGTAAAAGGGAAGCGGCTTCTGACCCTGGATCTGTCCGGCATGGTGGCAGGTACTAAATACCGGGGCGAGTTCGAGGAGCGTATTAAGAACGTCATGGAGGAGG
>CALWBB010000102.1 GCA_944375885.1 uncultured Merdimonas sp. | reverse complement strand
GACGGCGTAACCGACTACAACGATACCGACTACGGCCCTAACAACGACGGCGTAACCGACTACAACGATACCGACTATGGCCCCAATAACGACGGCGTAACCGACTACGGCAACACCAACTATGATGACGGCGGTACCACCAATTACACAAATTACGGCGATACCAACTATGATGACGGCGGCTCCACCAACTACACAAACTACGGCGATAGCAACTATGACGACGGCGGAAGCGACTACGACGACTAAATACAGCAGAAGGAAGATGCTGGCCCGCCGTCCGGAAGCCTACGGTTCATCCACCCTTCCACGAGGCAGAAGAAAAGATGAGAAAAAGCTGGCAGAACAACAAAATCCTGATAGGCGCGGCAAGCCTGCTCACACTGTTTATCGTACTGCTTCTTTCCGGCACGGAGCCTGTCCCTTCCGGGGCAGGCTCCGTGCCGGACTACGAAACCCGCCTTTTTGACAGCGGCCGCGTCCACACCATCGACATCCAGACCGACAGCTGGGGGGCCTTTCTGCGCAGTGCCGCAGAAGAAGAATACATGCCCTGCGATGTGGTGATAGACGGCGAACCCTTCCGCCATATCGGCCTGCGGGCCAAGGGAAACAATTCCCTCCATCTGACAGAAGAATATGGGCTCTGGCGCTACAGCCTCAAGCTGGAATTCGACCGTTTCCGGGATGGCGGAAATTACTACGGCCTCGACAAATTTTCCCTGGACTCATCCTTTCAGGACAACAGCTGCCTGAAGACCTATATGGCCTATGATATGATGCGCTTTATGGAGATCCCTTCCCCTCTGTGCAGCTACGTATGGGTGACAGTAAACGGGGAACCCTGGGGGCTTTTCCTGGCCATCGAGGAACCGGAGGAGGCTTTTGCCCGCCGGAATTTCGGGGCGGATCACGGACAGCTCTACAAGCCGGATTACCGCTCCTTAAACGACGAGAACGCCGACGTGGCATTGAAATACATCGACGATAATCCTGCCAGCTATCCTGGCATTTTTGACAACGCCAAATTCACCCCTTCCGGCGAAGAAAAACGGCGCCTGATAGAGGCCCTGGAGGTACTTTCCAGCGGCGAAAATCTGGAGACGGCCATCGATGTAGACGAAGTTCTCCGCTATTTCACCGCCCAGGTCTTCGTCATGAACTGGGACAGCTACGTGGGGCATACTGGCCACAACTATTTCCTTTACGAGGAAGACGGGATCTTGAGCATCCTGCCCTGGGACTACAACCTGGCCTTTGGCACCTACGCCCTGGGCATGACAGATCCTATCCGGGATCCGGAGCTCCTCATTAACTACCCCATCAATACCCCGGCAGAGGGAAGGATCATGCTAAACCGCCCTCTGTACCACATCCTGATGCAGAACAGCGAATATTTTGCTCAGTATCACGCGTATTTTGATCACTTTCTTTCCGAATATTTTGAAAGCGGAAGATTTGAAGAGACGCTTCAGGAAATGGAGGATCTAATCGCGCCCTACGTCCAGAAGGATCCCACCGCCTTCTGCTCCTTTTCGGATCATAAGCTGGCTGTCGATACTCTGCGCCGGGTCTGCCTGCTCCGGGCAGAAAGCATCCGCTGTCAGCTGGATGGCTCGATTCCCGCCACGATACGCGGGCAGCAGGAACATCCGGAGGCCAAAATCGACACCTCGGACATCCGCCTTGAGGATCTGGGAGACTTCAGGGATCTGGAAAACGCGAAAGAAAAACAGGACGCTGCGCTCCGGCAGGTTCTTTCCTCCAGCCCGGAAAGCGCAGCCTAGAAATATTTACATCAGGATTCGCTCATTTTTCAGATAACTGTCAAAAAAATCTCCGGCGCTGATGGGCCGTCTGTAATAATAGCCCTGCCCATAATCGCATCGCAGATCCTTTATCATCTCGTGATCCTCCAGCGTCTCCACGCCCTCCACCACGGTAGAAATGTGAAGCTTATGGGCCAGCTGGATGATCTGCTCCATGATCACCCTTACATTCTTTTTTCCTTCCGCCACATCCTTCAGGAACCAGCGATCCAGCTTCAGCTCATTGATCCGGATCTGTCCTAGAGTATTCAGCGAAGAATATTCGCTTCCGAAATCGTCAAGCGACACACGGAATCCCTGCTTCTGAAGTTCCTCTATCTTCCGGTTCACCTCATCCACATTTTCAAACGTATATCCTTCCAGGATCTCCAGCGTAATCAGGGACGCGGGGATCTGGTATTTTTCTGTGATCTCTGTAAGCCGTTCCAGATAATCTTTTTCATAAAACGCCCGCTTGGACTGGTTGACCGAGATCGGAATCGGGCGGATGCCTTCATCCATCCAGGCGCGCAGCTGTCTGCACACAGAATCCACCATATACATATCGAGCTGGACGCAGAACCCATTGGATTCAAAAAGCGGGATAAACTGATCCGGATAAATCATGCCGCCGTCTGGCTTAATCCAGCGCACCAGCGCTTCCGCCCCCGCCACCTTTCTGGAATCCAAAGATACCTTCGGCTGCAGGTACAGACAAAACTCCCTGTCCTTTAAAGCCTGGTTCATGTGCGCTTCCACATAATTCTCCATGATCTCCCTGCGGTGAAGCTCCTTGTCGAAGAACCAGATATTATTCTGATGGATATCCTTGGCCCGGGTGAGAGCCAGCATCACATGGGTCAGTGTCTGATCCAGCGTCAGGCTTTCCTCGTCTTCTTCCACGACGGCCGCGCCGCAGCACATCAGAAGCTGGTAATCCCCCCGTTCTCCTGCTGCGATCCTGCTGATATCATCCATAAGCTTTTTCAGCCTTCTTCCCAGCTCATCCCGGTCTGTCATAGGCGTATACAGGTAAAAAATGTCCGCTGTCTCCCGGCAGAACAGCTCCCCGTCTTCCCGGCTCTTTTCGATCTGCTTCTTAATAAAGCGCAGAACCCGGTCTCCCTGCTCTCTTCCGTAGATCTCATTGATGAATTTAAACTGATGGACATTCAGAGCCGCGATGCTGTATCGTTTATCCTTCTTCGCCCTCTGATCCACGAGCTGCCGGAAGCGAATCATATTGTAGGCCCCGGTAAGCGGATCGTGGTACGCGATCTGCTGCAGCCTTCTGCCGTTTTTCCACACCAGGCGGCAGCCGTAAGACAAAAGTCCCAGCATCAAAAGCAGCACAGCCCCGCCAGCCAGACTGGCCGCCCGGTCCACCATGTAGATCTCCCTGCTTCCCATCCGGGTGTTGATCACGCTGAACAGGCACCAGTCGTGGATCCCCACTGTCTCAATCAGGCCCATGTATTTTTTTCCGTTATACCGGAAGCTAAACTCAGCGCATCCGCTTTCCCGGAGATCCTCCTTGGCCTTTTCACTCATCTCTGCGTCAAAATACGGAGCGATGAACACATTGGTCTGATCCCCGCTGATGCCGTCCTTTCCCGAACGCGCCAGATAATTTCCCTCCATATCAATCAAATCGACGTAGCCGTAGCTGCTCAGCACCATATCGCTTTCCAGGATCTCCCGGAAAATGTCGATTCTGCTGCTGCCAGCCAAAGCCCCCACGACTTCGTCCTCCTGATACACAGGCGTCCCGTATACGACGACCTCCTCGTCTGACAGCTCTCCCCGGAAAACACGGGAAATCTGCCGTTTTCCTTGGACTGCCTCCAGAAGCACCTCCCGGGCCTCCTCCTGGATCTCCGAGATATGGTTTTGCGTAGTCTCCTGCTCCATCACTGCGGCAACCAGGTTTCCTGAGGTATCCATATAAGCCATGGTAATAAAATCATTTTCATAATTCGCCTGATCCAGAAGCTCTGGGAAATCCTCCCTCTCTGTGATGCCGGAATTGCCGATAATACTCGCGAAGGTATCCATGATCTGGTAATCCGAAGCGATCTGGTCATACAGCCGTCTGCTGTACTCCTCCGTCTCCGCGTGCATCTGTTCCGTCAGCGCGTGGTTTGTCATCCTTGAAAGAATCACGGCAAACAAAAATCCGCCGATGACCAGCAGGATACCTGCCCCCACGACAAACCTCACAATCTTTTTCAGCTGTTTTTCTATCCGCTCCTCACTCATCTCTCGATGCATCCACGCACGTCCTCCACGGTTTCCGCTATCTGCAGCGCTCCAGCCTCCTCCAGCTCTTCCCGGCTTCCATACCCATAAAGGACGCCGATGGAATCAAGGCCGTTTGCCTTCGCGCCCTCTATATCGTTTTCCCTGTCCCCGACCATCACGACCCCGGCCGCATCCTGGATCCCGGCCCGTTCCAGCGCATACCGGATCACGTCGCTTTTTTTCACGCGGCTTCCGTCCATCGTCGCTCCCGCTATCACGTCAAAATAGGGGGCCAGATGGAAATATTCCAGCACCTGCACAGCAGCAGGCTCTGGCTTGGAGGTAGCGACGACAGCCCTGCGTCCCGTGCCCCGCAGCCATTCCAAAAGCTCCTCAATCCCATCGTAGACCCGGTTCTCATAAAGGCCCTTTGGAAGATAGTATTCCCTGTAATATTCGATCGCTTTCCAGCATTTTTCCGGCGGAAATCCATAATATTTCGCGAAGGACTCGTCCAGGGGCGGCCCCACAAATTTCCGCAGGATATCCAGATTCTTCTCTTCAATCCCCCATTTCCTTAAGGCGTACGCCACAGAGTTGGTGATTCCCGGCGCCGAATCTGTCAGCGTGCCGTCCAGGTCAAACAGAACTGTATGATACATAGGTGCTTCCTCCATGTCATCCAAGATACAGAAACGCTATATTCTTATTATGTACATTTGAGCGCTCAAAGTCAACATGTTGCTGCTTTCTTGTCCCGGCGTTTACTCTATTGTACAGCATTTTGGGGCAGATATTTTTTTACAAAAAAATCCACCATACCGTCTCCGATACAGTGGATTTCGTTCTTATTTATCTCTCCAGATAATTCTTCCCTTGGACAAATCATAGGGCGACATCTCGATCGTCACCTTGTCTCCCGGAAGGATCCGGATAAAGTTCATGCGGAGCTTGCCGCTGATATGGGCCAGCACCTGATGGCCGTTCTCAAGCTGCACCTGGAACATGGCGTTCGGCAGCTTTTCCACTACGGTTCCCTCGATTTCAATTACATCTGCTTTAGACATTTTCATCCTCCTTTTCCTGCAGCCTGATGGCACGCTTCACAAATTCGTCTGTGACCTGTCCGGGATTCCAGCCCTCGGGAATCCGGCAGACGGGCTGAATATGCTTTCGGTTCTTCCGTTTTGGTTTGGACAGGGGCCTAAGGTCCCCGTCCGTCAGATATACATATTCGCCCTCGCTTTTTAATATGATATACAGTTTATCCTTATCATGGCCCGCCTTCGACCTGGCGAACATTCCCTGTTCTACTTTCATTCCAGATACCTACAGTGTCAGGGTAAGGATCTCCGGCTCTCCGTCGGTGATCAGAACCGTATTTTCATAGTGAGCGGAAAGCGAGCCGTCGTCTGTAACTACCGTCCAGTCGTCATCCAGCCAGGATACCTCCCAGGTACCGGCGTTGATCATGGGCTCGATCGCGAGCGTCATGCCGGGCATCAGCTTGATTCCCCGGCGGCGCTGCCGGAAATTCGGAATCTGCGGATCTTCGTGAAGATGCTCTCCGATTCCATGGCCTACCAGATCCCGAACGACCCCATAGCCAAACTGATCCGTGTAATCGTTGATGGCTTTTGAAATCTCATGGAGATGATGTCCTGCTTTCGCGAATTTGATGCCTTCAAAGAAGCTCTGCTTTGTGACGTCGATGAGCTTCTGGGCCTCTGGGCTTATCTTTCCCACCGCATGGGTCCTGGCAGCGTCGGAATGGTAGCCCTTGTAAATAAGGCCCGCGTCCAGGCTGACGATATCGCCCTCCTGCAGGATGTGATCCGCGTGGGGAATTCCATGAACCACCTCGTCGTTTACCGATACGCAGATGGAGGCCGGATATCCATTGTAATTCAGGAAATTCGGAATACAGCCCCGCTCCCGTATCAGCTTCTCCCCATAGCGGTCGATGTCCAGGGTGGAAATCCCCGGCTTTACAAAGGCCGCCAGCTCATTGTGTACCTCTTCCAGCAGCTTTCCCGCTGTCCGCATCAATTCAATTTCTCTGGCAGATTTAATTGTTACCGACATAACCTACGCTCCTAATATCTTCACAACCGCGTCAAACACAGCGTCCACGCTCTGGGTGCCGTCTACCTCAGCAAGCTTGCCCTGCTTCGTGTAGTAGTCGATGAGCGGCTGCGTCTGGCTGTGGTATACATCCAGTCTCTTCTTTACAGTCTCCGGCTTGTCATCGTCTCTTAACACCAGCTTCTCGCCGCAGCGGTCGCAGACGCCTTCCTCCTTCGTGGGCGCGTACACCACATGGTAGGTGGCTCCGCAGGCGAGACAGGCCCTTCTTCCCGACATGCGGGTGATGATGTTCTCATCCGGCACCTCCACATTGATGGCGTAATCAATGGAATCCCCGTTCTTCTCCAGAGCCGCCGTCAGCGCCTCCGCCTGGGGAATGGTGCGCGGAAATCCGTCCAGCACATAACCGTTCGCGCAGTCCGGATTCTGGAACCGGTCCATGATGAGCTCCAGCGTCAGCTCATCCGGCACCAGGAGTCCCTGATCCATGTAGGATTTCGCCTTTTTGCCCAGCTCTGTTCCTTCTTTGATATTTGCCCTGAAGATATCTCCCGTGGAAATATGGGGGATCTGATATCTGTCAGCGATTTTTTTCGCCTGCGTGCCTTTTCCGGCGCCCGGCGCGCCCAACATGATAATTTTCATACCGGTATTCCTCCTGTGTAAGAATGCCTGTGTAAGAATGCCTGATTTTGTCTGTATTGCGGGAAAGCCTCCGGGATCCTGCGCGGCATAGGGATGCCGCGCAGGCCGGAAGCTTCTGTATTAGTCGTTCAAAAAGCCCTTGTAATACCGTACCGCCATCTGGGATTCGATCTGTTTGATGGTCTCCAGGACGACACCCACCACGATGATGATGGAAGTTCCGCCGAAGGAAACGCTGGCGCCAAAGACGCCGTTGAAGAAGATCGGGATCACACATACGATGATCAGGCCGACTGCACCGACAAAAATAATATAATTTAAAATCTTCGCAAGGTAGTCCGAGGTGGGCTTTCCAGGACGGATGCCCGGGATAAAGCCGCCCTGCTTCTTCATGTTATCTGCTATCTCCAGCGGATTGAAGGTGATAGAGGTATAGAAGTAAGCAAAGAAGACTACCAGCAGAATGTAGAGCAAAAGGCCCAGAGAATAGATCGGGTTCTGCGGATCGCACCAGCTGCTGGAGCTAAGCGCCGTGATAATCTTGCTGCCGATTCCGTCTCCGCTTCCTTTTCCAAGGAAAGCCGCCACGATTCCCGGCAGGGACATCAGGGAGGAGGCAAAGATAACCGGGATTACGCCGGCTGTATTGACCTTCATCGGGATATGGGTGCTCTGTCCGCCCAACACCTTTCTGCCCTGAAGCTTTTTGCTGTACTGGACAGGGATTCTTCTCTCACCGTCCTGAAGGACGATGACAAATACCACTGTCACAAGGATCACTGCCAGGATAATCACTGCCGCCAGCACAGCCATGGCCACGCTCTTGCCTGCCATGAACTGCCAGTACAGGTTTGTCAGATCATCCGGCATACGGGATACGATATTTACCAGCAGGACGATGGAGATACCATTGCCCACGCCGTTCTGGGTGATGCGCTCACCGATCCACATCAGGAACGCGGATCCGGCTGTCAGGGCGATCACAACCACTGCCATATTGTACCAGGTAGGATTCTCCAGAAGCCCCTGGCCGCCGAAGCCGATGGTCATAGCCGTACCCTCGATGAGAGCCAGCGCCACGGTCACATAGCGGGTGATATTCTGGAGTTTCTTTCTTCCATCCTCGCCGTCTTTCTGCATTTCTTCCAGCTGGGGAATCGCAATCGTGAGCAGCTGAATGATGATGGAAGATGTAATGTAGGGATTGATACCTAACGCAAAAATTGACATGCTGGCCAGGGAGCCTCCGGTGAACGCGTCCAGAAGATTGAACGCGTCTCCGGTCTGCGCCGCGAGCCAGGACGCAAAAAATGTACGGTTTACTCCGGGAATCGGAAGCTGGGAACCCAGCCTGATGACAATCAGCATCAGGAAGGTGAAAATCAGCTTCTTCCGGATATCCTTGACTTTAAATGCGTTCTGTAATGTCTTAAACATCAGATCACCTCTGCTTTTCCACCAAGAGCCTCGATTTTGGCTTTAGCGCCCTCGGAGAAAGCATTGGCCTGTACTGTAAGCTTTTTCGTAAGTTCTCCGTTGCCGAGAATCTTTACTCCATCCCTCGGATTCTTTACAATCCCCTGCTCAATCAGGGTCTCTACAGAAACAACCGCGTCATTGTCGAACACTTCCAGGACGCTCACATTGATTCCAACGATCACCTTGGAATTTCTGTTGGTGAAGCCTCTCTTCGGAAGTCTTCTGTATAACGGCATCTGGCCGCCCTCGAAGCCCGGTCTCGGCGCTCCGGAACGAGCCTTCTGGCCCTTATGTCCCTTGCCGGCTGTCTTACCGTTTCCTGAACCGTGTCCACGACCTCTCCGGAAGTTTCCGCTCTGCTTAGAGCCTTCCGCGTAATGCAAATTTGATAAATCCATTGTGACACCTCCTATTCCGTAATTTGAATTAAACCTCTTCTACCTTTACCAGATGTCTTACGTGCCAGATCATTCCTCTGACCGCGTCGTTATCCGGCAGCTCTACTGTCTTGTTCATCTTGCGCAGGCCCAGGGCCTCCACAGTCGCTCTCTGCTTCGGGATCGCACCGATGGGAGATTTCACTAACGTAATTCTTAACTTATCTGCCATGTCCGTATCCTCCTAGTTCATAATCTCTTCTACGGATTTTCCGCGGTTCTTCGCCACTTCCTCCGGAGTCTTCAGAGCCTTCAGTCCCTCGATGGTCGCGAGGACGACGTTCTGCTTATTGTTGGAACCAAGAGACTTGGTACGGATATTCTTGATGCCTGCCAGCTCCAGCACGTTACGGGCCGGGCCTCCGGCGATAACGCCGGTTCCTTCCGGAGCTCTTTTGAGCAGTACGGAAGAGCTGCCAAATTTTCCGATAAAATCATGCGTAATACTCTTGTTCTCGTCGATCGCCACAGTGACCAGCTTCTTCATGGCGTCCTCTTTGCCCTTGCGGATTGCTTC
>CALWBB010000101.1 GCA_944375885.1 uncultured Merdimonas sp. | reverse complement strand
GACAAAAGAAGACTATGTGACCTGGCTGATGTCACACAGTCTCCTTACCTTTGAAGAGGCCGAAGCCATCTTTTATTTCCAGATGAACGGCTGTCTGTCCATCAATAAAGTCATGCTGCGCAATCACTGCTCCGACTGGAAAAAGATACAGCGGGCCATCGATCAGTTTATCCGCGCGGGACTGGAATCATTTCTGATCCGGGATCAGAGGGACTTCTCTGCTGTGTGAAGCCCTTTTCACGCCTCTTCCAGCTTTCGAAGCATCACTTCTCCCGCAGTCACCGCGTCTTCTACCGTCAGATAGTGATCCGCGCTGGCCGATATGAGCATCTTCCCGGAAGCCGGAAATTCCTCATCCGCGAACCATATCTTCACCGCTACCGGGTACCGCGGCAGAAAGGGAAATACTGCGCACAGATCCGCATTGCTGTCCCGAAAACCTGCGCCAAGGAACCGGCAGACCTCTTTGATCTGCTCCGGCTCTCTATCCTTCAGGAATCTGGCAAGGGCCAAATCTGCCGTGCGGTCGAACTTTGTCCCCCGGATCAGTCCGTCTTTCAGATTTCCAAACGTTATCATTTCATCGGATAACGGCGTCCCGTCGGCAATGGAAAAGTAATGCAGCAGGATCAGATGGTGCCACTCCTCCGGCTGCGGCCTTACAGACCAGTCCTCTGTGCTCACTTCCAGCCGCTGATTCAGGCTTTGCAGGCTCAAAATTTTTTCTTCTGGTTTCCACTCCGCGCCGGCCAGCTCCGCAAGCTCTTCCGGACTGCGCCCCGAAAGCCAGCCCTTCGCTGCTGTCAGCATTTCCTGAAAAGCCCTGTTTTTTCTTTCCTGCTGCATCCGTGTCACTCCATTCTTCTGTGCTTGTTGTAAATATTATTTTAACATCTTTAGCCTACCATTCTTACCTCTGTCTGTCAATCCCTTTCCTTTTCACAAATGTGTTCCACTCCCTGCGTCATAATTGCATTCACACGAAAATCGCTCAGCTTATAGTAAGTCATTCTCCTATACCCAAAAATTGTATATATTATACGCGCTTACCAGCATGACCAGAATCATCGCCCACTCAAACAGAAGGGTGGCCTGATGCTCATCCGCTCTGCTGTAAATCCTTCTGCCTGCCTCGCTGCCCAGGATTCCTGCTGCAATCATACCGAGCAAAATAACAAGAGGAAACTCCGGTATGCTGCCGGATACTGTCGTCTTCAGCACGCTGGAAAGCTGGCTGAAGAGCACGATCAGAAGACTATTCTGCGTCGCCGTCTTTGTGTCCATGGAAAAGAAATAATACAGCACCGCCACGTTAAAGGGGCCGCCGCCGATTCCCATAAAGGAGCCAAGCGCGCCAAGAACCAGGCCAATCAGAAGAATCGCCGCCACAGAGGTGATCTTTTTTGTACGGACGCGATCCTTATGGAGCGTATAGAGAAAGGTCCCTATGGTAGCCGCCAGAAGCAGGGCCGCCTGGACTCCTCCCGCCATATCCGGGTCCGGGAAAAGGGCCTCCGCCGCAGAATAGGCCTGTTTTCCAAACAGGCCGCCCGCGGCCGCGCTGACTGCCAGAAGGGTCGTGTTGCGGAGATCCAGGACAGATTCTCTGCGCTTTATGGTTTTTCCCAGCGTCCAGACTGTCATCAGAATTACGGTCACTCCTGAAAGGAAGGTGACCGCCGCCACCGACATCCGTCCTGTGGCGTCCAGCACCGGCTTGATGATGATGCCGCCGCCCATTCCGCTTAAGGTGCCAACCATGCAGGCGAAAAATGTAATCAGATATGCCAGCGCCTGAAGCAAGCTCATTCACCTCTTTCCTGCCGCTGTTTTCAGAAAATGTAATCCGTTACGATCCGTTGTCTTCCCGTCACCATGTCGTTATAATATTCATACAGGCAGAGTCCCTGGAAAGAGCCGGACACGTTATAAACCTGAGGATGGCCGCTCTGCATCAGCGCCAGGCAGGCCTGATAGCTTCTGTGGCTGGTACGGCAGTAAAGATAGACCGGCCTGTCTGTCGGAATCTCTCCGATCCGCTCCCGGAATTCGGAAAGCGGAATATTGACTGCGCCTGTCACATGCCCCTTCGCATACTCATCCACCTCTCTCACATCGATGAAATAAGCTCCGGCTTCCACCAGCGGGCGCACGTCATAGACCGGTATCTGCCGGATTTTTCCGTAAAGAATATTAAGGCCTGCCAGCGCCGCCTGATTGACCGCGTCCTTTGCCGTTCCGAATACCGGAGAATAGCAAAGCTCCAGCTCCTTTAAATCCTCCAGCGTGCCGCCCATGGTAATCATAGCCGCGATCACATCGATCCGTTTGTCCGCGCTTCCCTTGCCGATCGCCTGCGCGCCGAGGATCCTTCCCGTAGGAGTCTCAAAGAGCAGTTTCAGATGCAGAGGAGCGCTGTCCGGCATGATGCTGACCTTATCGCTCTGCTGTACATACACAAAATCATAGGGGATGCCTGCCGCCTTCGCGGTCTTCTCGTTGAGTCCGGTGGCCGCCGCGTTCATATCAAAAAGCTTCAGGGCGCAGGAGCCGATTACGCCGCAGTTGTTATGCAACTCCCCGTACATATGGCTGGCCGCCGCTCTGGCCTGGCGCTGGGCCGGACCGGCCAAGGCAAGCCTGGAGGGACGGCAGGTCAGACGATTGTATACCTCGATGGCGTCTCCCACCGCATAAATATCCGGATCTGAGGTCTGATAATTATGATTGACCCAGATGCCTCTGGTTTCGCCGATTTTCAGTCCGGCCTTCACCGCCAGGCCCGTATCCGGGGCCACGCCGATGGCCATAACCACGGTGCCAGCCTGCACCTCCGTGCCGGAGGACAGCACGACCCGATCCGGCTCGATTCTGGACACTCCGTCGCCAAGTATCAGGTGGATTCCGTGATCAACCGCTTCCTTATGCAGAATCTGAACCATATCGTAATCAAAGGGCATCATAATCTGTTCCGCCGCCTCGATCAGTGTCACTTTTTTCCCTGCGAGGCTTAAATTCTCTGCCGTCTCAACCCCGATAAAACCGCCTCCGACAACCGCGATTTCGCCCTCGTGCCCCAGGGCGTAGTCCTTCAGCCGCACAATATCGCTGACATTACGGACCGTAAAGACATGGGGCAGATCGGTTCCTTTTATGCTGCGCGGCAGGATGGGATTCGCGCCCGGGGAAAGCACCAGCTTGTCATAAGCCTCCTCATAAACCTCTCCGGTCTCCAGATTTTTTACGGATACCGTCTTTCTGCCGCGGTTGATTTCCAGAACCTCGCTGTTTACCCGGACCTCGATATGGTTCCTTTTCCAGAACTTTTCCGGGTCCATCAGGATCAGCTTATCGCTGGAGGGAACCTCCCCGCTCAGATAATAGGGCAGGCTGCAGTTGGAAAAGGATACATGCTGTCCCTTCTCAAACATGACGATCTCCGCCTTTTCATTCAGCCGCCGTATCCTTGCCGCGGCTGACGCGCCGCCTGTCACTCCTCCGATTATCACTGCTTTCATATTTTTTATGTCCTTTCCTTCTGCCTTGCCCTGTTTTCCTCCAAAAGCTGGTGGAAATGAATGGTCAGATACAGCTCCTCCTGCTTGGGAAGCTCCCGGTGGTAATTGGTTTTGACCAGCCGACCCACCTTTTTTACACAGTCATATTCCTCTCTGCACTTTTCCGTGATCTCTTCATAGAGGAAATCCGCCTGATCCGTAAGATCCATCCGATTATTGACCAGCCGCTCCGCAAACATCCGCAGATGGCGGAGCAGGCGGGAGTAGGCGATCCCGTCCTCCCACCCGTTTTTCAGCTGAAACTGATAACGGACAATGTTTAAAACCTGCTTCACCAGCTCTTCGATCTTCTTGTTCTGCTCCGTGTATGGATTGTCCTTCTGCGCGTTGATAAAGTGGAAGGCGATATTGGCCGCCTCACTTTCTGGAAGCTTCAGACCGATCTGCTGCTCGAACAGGCCGCAGGCATAGAGCCCGACCTGGTATTCGTTGGGGTTAAACCGCTTCAGATCCGCCGTATAAAAGTCTGGGAGCTCCATATTTTCCCGGAGCCGCTTTGCCGCAAAGGCCAGATGATCCGTCAGGGCAAGATAAATATATTCCATCAGATTCATGTGATACGTGTCTACCGCATACGAGACGATATCCCTGGTCAGGGCAAAATATTCCCCGCTTACTTCGGATGCCAGGCGGATAATGTCCCGCACCACCGCCCGGTCACGCAAAACGTAAATTTTTTCCACATCGCTTTTTTTCAGCTTCGTTCCAATGGCTCTCTTGTAGCCGATTCCCTTCCCCAGAAGAATGACCTCCTGGCCGTAATCGTCCAGCGCCATAAGCAGAGAATTGCTTAGTACCTTGATTACCTTCATGTATCACTCATCTCTCCCGTATGCTTGTTGTGCCGCCTTCATTTTTACTCGAACAGGCAGCCTCCGTTCGTTTCTATCACTCTCCGGTACCAGTCAAAGGATGCCTTCCGGTATCTTTTGTAGGTGCCGTGCCCGTAGTCGTCGCAGTCCACATAGAGAAAGCCGTAGCGCTTGCTCATCTGCCGCGTGGACTCGGAAACCATATCGATGCAGCCCCAGGTGGTATAGCCCATCAGATCCACGCCGTCCAGCTCTATTGCGTCCAGCATGGCCCGGATATGCGCGTCCAGATAGGCGATTCGGTAGGGGTCGTCCACCGTGCCGTCCTCCTTCAGCACATCCTTTGCGCCAAGACCGTTTTCCACGATAAAAAGCGGCCTGCGGTAACGGTCGTAGAGATCCACCAGGGAAATCCGAAGTCCCATGGGATCGATCTGCCAGCCCCACTCCGAACTTTTCAGGTACGGGTTCCGGTAGCCTACCGCCGTGTTTCCGCCGCTCTTTTCCAGTCCCGTCCCATCCTCTGCCGCGCAGTAGGAATTGTAGTAGGAGAAAGAAATAAAATCTACCGGGTATTTCTTCATGATCTCATCGTCTCCCGGCTCCTTGTGAATGGTAATGCCGTGATTTTTAAAATAAGTCAAAAGATACCGGGGATATTCTCCGAACACCTGCGCGTCGCTGTAGCAGTAGGTGCTTCTCATAATTTCCTGGGCCTTGCGTACGTCCTCCGGTTTGCAGGTGTAGGGATAGTAGGTCAGCTTCGTCAGCATACACCCGACTTTGGAATCCGGAATCGTCTCATGGCAGATCTTCACCGCCAGCGCGGAGGCCACAAACTGATGGTGCATGGCCTGGAAGATGACCTCCTCAAAATTCTGTCCGGGGAAGCATTCCTCCAGAAGACCAGCCGACGTGTAGGGGTGGCGCAACATAGAGTCGATTTCATTAAAGGTAATCCAATATTTCACAGCATCCTGATACCGTTCGCAGATGACCTTTACAAAGCGAAGAAAGAAATCGACCACGCGTCGGTCGTACCAGCCCCGGTAGTGAAGAGCCAGATGAACAGGCATTTCATAATGGCTCATAGTAACCAGCGGCTCGATGCCGTATTTCCTGCAGGCCGCGAACACTCTGTCATAGAACTGGAGCCCTTCCTCATTAGGCTCCTCTTCGTCGCCCCTGGGAAAGATTCTGGACCAGGCGATGGACATCCGGAAGCATTTGAAGCCCATAGCCGCCAGCTCGGCCAGATCCTCCTCGTAGTGATGGTAAAAATCAGATCCATGGCGCTTCGGATAATTTTCCACATCCTCCGTCTCCAGAGCCTTCAGGACCTCTGAGAGAACCGCCCTGTTCTGTACGTTATAATCCTTCAGATTCTCGTCAAATCTCTGCCGCATGGTGTCCGGTACGGAAATGCCCTTTCCGCCTTCCTTCCAGCCGCCCTCTATCTGGTTCGCAGCCGAGGCTCCTCCCCACAAAAACCCTTCCGGGAACTGCCGTTTTCCCATAGCTTCTACTCCCTTCTGCTATTTCTGAATATAAAGAATCTCCGTGTCCGGATTCACCAGTCCGCTTTCTGCCCTGGCGACCGCCCGGTAGCTGTCTGAGTTGGGCACGATCACTGCCACTGTGGGATCGTAACCCGCGCCTCGGATTCCCTCTATGTCGAAGGAAACGATCCGGTCTCCCTTTTTCAGCGCGTCTCCGTCCTTTACATGCTTGGTAAAATATTTTCCCTGAAGCTCCACGGTGTTGATTCCGATATGAATCAGAAGCTCCAGATCCTCCTTCATCCGAAGGCCGATGGCATGGCCCGTCTCATAAAGCACGCTGATTTCACAGTCGTCCGGCGCGACGATCTCGCCCCTCTCCGGAATGACAGCCACGCCCTTTCCCAGGGCCCCGGCCGAGAATACCGGGTCATTCATCTCTGAAATGGAGGTCAGAATTCCCGCCACCGGGGAAGTGACTGAAAAATCCACGCTTTCCGGCATCGGATCACATACCTCCGGCTTTTCCTCCGCAGAAGCTCTCTTTCCTTCAGCCGCCTCCGGCGCTTTTTCCTTTTCTTCCTCTTCTTCTCCTGCCGATACAGGCGTCTTTGCATTCTCCATAATGCCGTCGTCAAAGCCCATCACATAGGTCAGGGCCGCCGCGCCGAAGAACGCCACCGCGCAGCCGAGAATATAAATGGCAAACTTTCCGAAGCCGCCCTCTGCATAGGCAATCGCCGTCAGCACACAACCGTTCACATGAGAGCCTGCGTACACTCCGCCTCCTCCGATGATCGCGCCGCCCACCGCGCCGCTTATCATCGCCGCAATCATAGGCTTTTTCAGGCGCAGGTTGCAGCCGTAAAGAGCCGGCTCCGTGATGCCTGCCAGGGCTGCCGTAAGGGAAGTGGAAGCCGCGACAGACTTCAGCTCCTTATTCTTCGTCTTCAGCATAACGCCGAAGGAAGCGCCGCCCTGCGCAAAGTTCGCCGGAGAGGACATCGCCATCAGAGTCTGGCTTCCCGATACCGCCACATCGTTAATGGAGATGGGAACCAGCGCCCTGTGCGCTCCAAAGGCCACAAACACGCACCAGAGTCCGCCAATGACCGCGCCCGCGAAGATCATGTTGAAGCCTGTAAGCGCCGTATATCCCATCTGGATCACGTTTCCAATGTAGATGCCCACCGGACCGAATACGGTAAAGGTCAGCGGCACCAGGACAATGATAGACAGGCCCGGCACCAGAATGACTTGCACCACTTCCGGGATAATCTTTTTCAGAAGCTTCTCCAGATATTTCAGAAAGATGACAGCCAGAATAATCGGAATCACCGATTCCGTATAGCTGAAGACTTTGGTCGTCTCGCCTATCTGCCAGGATCCTTTGATCACCGGAAGTCCAAGTACCCGGGTAGCTGTCCCCACATCCTGAATGATGGCGTCGATCTGCGGATATACCAGAAGCCCGCCGATGATCACTGCCGTAAACTGGCTGGTCTTCAGTGCCTTCGCCGCCGTAAACGCCAGGAAAATAGGCATGTAATAGAAAATGATCTGGCTGGCCGCAAACAGGAACACGTAGGTGTCTGATGTCGTGATGTCCACGCCTTTGTTCGCCATAATCAAATTGGCCGCCGTCAGGATACCCTTGATCAGACCGGAAGCCGCGATGGCCGGAACCAGCGGCGTGAACATTCCCGACAGAATCTGAAAGGCCGTGCTGTACCATTTCTGTTTTTCCGCAGGAGCCGAAGAGCCGTCCACATGTACAAGCTCCATCACCGCGTCATAGACTCCCTCCACCTTGTTTCCGAGCACCACCTGGAACTGGCCGCCGCCTTCTACTACAGAAATGACGCCCTCCAGATGGCTGACCACATCCTTATCCGCCAGCTTTCTGTCTTTCAATACAAATCTCAGCCTCGTAAAGCAGTGAGTCACATCGCTGATATTCTGCTCTCCGCCGACATTTTTGATAATGTCCGAGGCAACCTTCTTATAATCCATAACCTTCCTCCTTGTCTGTGCCGCCTTCCGGCCCCCGGCCTTCGTGCGGCAGCGTTTGTAGTGATGTGCGCACAGGAAAATGCCTTTTCGCTTTACTGAGATATGTTTCGAACCATATATTTCTGCAAAAAAATACCAGAACCAAAAGCCTCTCACATCAGAGACTTTCGATTCTGGTCAACGCCTGCATTATCAGTAACGGCCAAAAAACTTTTTCTTTTATGATTTACTTATACCATTCGAAGACCAGCCTGTCAAGTATCTGTTTGATTTTTGTGCAAACTCACAATTTTTTATATTTATTTTGTGCATTTTGCCAGTCCACAAAGAATTTCCGCCAGTTCTCCGTCCAAACCGCAGGATTTTTCCCGGATTTCTTCTGGTATATAGATCTCTCCCAGATTCACAGTCACGTATCTGGCTTCGGGCTCTGCCGCTGCAAGGCGCATCAGGGGAGCCTTGATCAGCTGGTTTCTCCAGCCGATGCCAAGCTCCAGAATCACCAGTCTTTTCTCATGATACTGCCTCAGAAAAGCCTCCAGCCTTTCCTGGCTTTCTGTCTGCGGAATAAAGTTTTCAAATTCCATGTGGACCTGCATGGGACCGCCGCAGGCCGGACAGCGGGGAACCAGCCCGGACGGAACCCTTCCACCCTGCTCTGCCGCCGCCATTTTCTCCGCCAGCTCTCCCCAGGGATAAACCCGGTCATGGCACCGGGAGGCGCACTGCATGGTCAGCCAGTTTCCTTCCACCTCATAAATCTTTTCCGGCGCGAAACCGCACAGTTCAAAATGACATTCTCCATTGGAAGTAACTACAAAATAGTCCTTATTTCCTATCACCGTTTTCAGATTTGACATTACCTGCGTCTCCTGGTATTTCCCGCAGTAATGGTGTACCAGACGGCTCCAGAACCCCCATTTTTCTTCTTCCGTGGGCCACCGGCCTCCCATGCCCTGAAGAATGCAGCAAAGCCCGTATTTTCGTTTCAGATCCCCAAACAGTTCCTCAAACGCCTGATTATCAGCAAAAAGATGCAGTCCCTCTGTGATAGACAAGCCGTTGCTGGCGCCAATCAAAACCGCATCCGCGTCCTCTATCCATTTCCACGCCTTTTTGATGTCCTCATACATGTCCGGCCTTTTTTCTGCTGCTTTCAGCATGTTCTTCCTCCCTTCTTCCTCAGGCCCATTTTCTTCCTGCATTTCCCGCCAGCGCAGACTCTGCAGCATCCTTAAGCACTCTGGCGATATCCCCCACAATCACCATCCCTCTGTCCTCTATCTCCTTTGGCAGGAAATCATACCGGTCGTTCACAGCGATATACCGGGCCTTCGGCAGACTCAACGTCAGGTTCCAGAAGGGCTCCTGAATGAACATGGGAGTCATGCGCCCCACGCCAAGCTCCAGGAACAATATCTTTTTGTCCCGGTTTTTCTGAATATATTCTGAAATTTTCTGATATTCCCCGTCATACTTTTTACCCTGGAGAAAGTTCCCATACCCACGCACCCAGGGAAACGCCTCCGCTCCGCAATGGGGACATCTGGGAATCAGTTCTGTGGGAACGAAGGTCCCTTCCCCCATGGCCCGGATCATCTCTTCCACCGGCTTTACCGCGTCCCAGGTGTCGTCCTCACAGCACCGGGAGCACTGGAAAAACCTGTGA
>CALWBB010000100.1 GCA_944375885.1 uncultured Merdimonas sp. | reverse complement strand
TAATCGGTCGAGGGCTTGACCAAGAGCGGAGAGAGCGGCAGGCCGTGAAGAGAAATCGGAGCGGAGGAAGCGGTTCTTCTGCAAAGCGTCATAGGATAGAACAGATAGTCTTAATTGGATTAACAGTATATAGTTTTGAAGGTACAACAAAAGAAAAAGAACTAAGGTACGTGAGATAAATGTGCCATGGTTCTTTTGTTATATCATAATCCTCCTTAGCTCAGTCGGTAGAGCATGCGGCTGTTAACCGCAGTGTCGTTGGTTCGAGTCCAACAGGGGGAGTTTTGGAAAAGACCTCTTATCTGTGCGATGAGAGGTTTTTTGCTGTAATCATATAAGAAAGGGTGGTTTTTTGGTGGTTGGTTAGCAGCCATACCCTTAGCTTTTCGTTATGCTTCGGCATTCAGGATAAGTGTTTGATGCTCATATTCTGCTGTCATATAATACAGAGCAGAAGAAGTTGATTCATTATGACAATCATTGAAAATAAAACCTTTGATGAAGAGAGAGTTCTCTATGGAAGCCAGGATATTCTGGTACTGCATGATTGCGTATAATATGTGCAAAGCTCTGCTCTTTGCCATTCCAGCCTTGCGCCCTCTGTCAGAATATAGTAAAATAAAGCCGAATTACAGCTGAGGTTTTGCCAGACACTATATTAAGAAAACTATATCACGAGGAGGTAATGATAATGAAAGAAATCAAGTATGTCGTTTCCAACCCGAACGGTGTTCACGCCCGGCCCTGCGCCCTGCTGGCCCAGTGCTGCACGAATTTCCGGAGCCAGATTACGGTGAGCGTAGAGGAAGAGACGGCCTCTGCTCAGAATGTTCTGGAGCTGATGGCTCTGCACGCCAAAAAGGGCGACACCCTGGAAATCCGTATCGAGGGTACGGATGAAGAGCAGGCATACGAAGCGGTTCTGCAGGTGCTGGAGCACAGCTTCAATGAAAAGAGAACGGCTGAAATTTTGAAAATTGCCTTCTTTGGAACAAAGGATTACGACCGGATCTTTTTCAGCGAGCTTTCGAGGGATAAGGGCGAGGGAACCTACAACTGCGAAATCAAGTATTTCAGCTCTAATCTGGGACCGGAGACGGCGGGAATGGCAAAGGGCTACGATGCGGTCTGCGTCTTTGTGAATGACAACGTATCCCGTCCGGTGATTGAGCAGCTGCATGACAATGGCGTCCGCCTGATTCTGCTGCGCTGCGCCGGTTTTAATAATGTGGATCTGGAGGCGGCGAAGGAGTACGGACTCACGGTGCTGCGTGTGCCGGCTTACTCCCCCTACGCGGTGGCGGAGCACGCCATGGCGATTCTGCAGGAGGCGAACCGGCGCCTTCACAAGGCTTATAATAAGGTCCGCGACAATAATTTTGCTCTCAGCGGCCTGCTGGGCATGGATCTGCACAATAAGGTCGCGGGAATCGTGGGAACCGGAAAGATTGGCATCTGCATGGCGCGGATCTGCAAGGGCTACGGCATGACTGTGCTGGGCTGGGACGCTTATCCGAACAAGGCGCTGGAGGAAGAAGGACTTCTGACCTATGTGGAGAAGGAGGAGCTGTTCCGCAGAGCGGATCTGATTTCCCTGCACGCTCCGCTGTTCCCGACTACCCACCATATTGTCAACGCGGAAACCATTGCCATGATGAAAAATACCGTCATGCTGGTCAATACGGCCCGGGGCGGCCTGGTGGATACGGAGGCCCTGATTGCTGCGCTCAAGCAGGGCAAGTTCCATGCAGTGGCCTTGGATGTCTACGAGGGCGAGGATGATAACGTCTACACGGACCGCAGCGATCAGGCGATCGCCGAGGATATCACGGCGCGGCTTCTGATGTTCCCACAGGTGGTAATGACCAGCCATCAGGCGTTCTTTACCAGGGAGGCCATGCAGGCCATCGCGGTGGTGACCATGGAGAACGCGCGCAACTTTAACGAAGGAAACGATTATGGAGATGCGGAGGTCAGAGCCTGAGCAGGAACTGAGCAGAGTGTGAGCAGGGTCTGAGCAGGGCCCGGCCCGGAAACGCGGGGGAAAATGCTTATGAAAATCGTAGTGCTGGACGGCGCTGTGGAGAATCCCGGCGACCTGAGCTGGGAAGAGCTGGGAAAGCTTGGGGAGCTTACGGTATATGAGAGAACGTCCATGACAGATGAGGCAGAGATCGCGCGGCGGATCGGCGGAGCTTCTGTCGTAATTACGAATAAGACGCCGATTACCCGGGGCGTGCTGGAGCGCTGCCCCTCGGTGAGATATATCAGCGTTTTGGCTACGGGCTACAATGTCATAGACTGCGCGGCAGCCAGAGAGAGGGGAATCCCGGTGTCCAATGTCCCGGCTTATGGCACGGACGTGGTGGGACAGTTTGCCATTGCGCTGCTTTTGGAAATCTGCCACCACATCGGCGCCCATTCGGAGGCGGTACGCCAGGGACGCTGGGAACGCAGTACGGACTGGTGCTTCTGGGATTATCCGCTGATGGAGCTGGCGGGAAAAACCATGGGGATCATCGGTTTTGGAAGAATCGGGCAGAAGACTGGCACGATCGCGAAGGCCCTCGGCATGGAGGTGCTGGCGTACAGCCCCCATGAGAGCGAAGGCGGAAGAGCAATCGCGCAGTACACAGATCTGGACACGCTTCTGGCCAAGTCCGACGTGATCTCCCTGCACTGCCCGCTGTTTCCGGAGACCCGGGAGATCATCAACCGGGAAACCATCGCGAAGATGAAGGACGGGGTCATCATCCTGAACAACAGCCGCGGGCCGCTGATCGCGGAGCAGGATCTGGCAGACGCGCTGAACAGCGGCAAGGTGTACGCGGCAGGCCTGGACGTGGTGGGCGAGGAGCCTATCCGGGGGGACAACCCGCTCCTCCGGGCAAAAAACTGTATCATCACGCCGCATATCTCCTGGGCTTCCCGGGAGAGCCGCCAGAGGATCCTGGACTGTACCGTAAAGAATGTGAAAGCATTCCAGGCGGGTGCGCCCATCCATGTGGTAAATTGAAAAAAGTGCTTGCAAAATGCGCAGAAGTGTGGTAATATAATCGAGCGCGGCAGGAAAGCTGCCGCGCCGAAGCCCAAAGGGGCAGAATATTTGGCTCCTTGGTCAAGCGGTTAAGACATCGCCCTTTCACGGCGGTAACACGGGTTCGATTCCCGTAGGAGTCATTTTTATCTTGACGTATATTTGCGTCTCTGATAAAATATAATATGTGTGTGGCGCAGTAGCCAAGTGGTAAGGCGTGGGTCTGCAACACCCTGATGCACCGGTTCAAATCCGGTCTGCGCCTCTAAGTGAGAAAGAGTTAATATGTCCGATGTGCGGGTGTATTAGCTCTTTTTTTGTCATGAGAGAGGCGAAATCTGCGCTTCTCATTTTCGCAATTCAGAGTCAGCTTTCAAAATCAGTTTGATAAAATTGTAAGGTTATAAACGTACAAAATATTGATAATAGTGAAAATGTCGTATATAATAAGAACAAACTTATAAAAGGGCGTGAAATATATGGATATGATACGACGAAATCTATATCTGGAAAAAATCAGACCGTTTATTGATGCGGATTTAATCAAGATACTGATCGGTCTGCGCCGGAGCGGAAAGACGATTTTACTGGGCCAGATTCGTGAACTGATACGGGAAAAAGGGGTTCCGGAAGAAAATCTGATAGAGATTAATTTTGAATCCCGAAAATTCCGACAGCTGGAGAATGGCGATGTATTTTACCAGTATGTAATGGAAAGAGCTGAGAAGATTCAGGGAAGGGTTTATCTGTTTTTGGATGAAATTCAGCACGTTGGGGACTGGCAGTCTGTCATTCCTTCTTTTCGCGTCGATTTAGACTGTGATATCTATGTGACCGGTTCCAATAGTAAGCTGCTTTCAGGAGAGGCAGCTACATATCTGGCTGGCAGATATGTGGCCTTTCACATCTATCCATTTACGCTTTCTGAGATTCGGGAGCTTTATGAAAAAAATGGGATGGTTTATACGAAAGAAGAGCTTTTTTCGGATTACCTGAAATACGGCGGACTTCCCATGCGCCTGGCCCTTCCGGATGAACATTCTGTAAGAACTTATCTGGAAGATGTCTATGATTCTGTTGTGATGAAGGATATTTTGTCCAGATACGCGATTCGCAATGAAAATCTTTTGCGGAGACTTCTGGAATTCTTGCTGGACAATATAGGGAATCCTTTTTCCGCCCGTTCTGTCTGCCGTTCTCTGAACGCAGATGGACAGCCTACGACCGTGGAGACTGTATTGAATTACATTGATAAGCTGCAGGCTGGAATGATACTGTCAAAGGCGGAAAGATATGATATCAAAGGGAAGATGATCCTGGCTTCTACAGAAAAATACTATGCGGGTGATATCGGCCTGCGTAATATCCGAAAGATGAGTGAGCAGTTAGATACCGGCAAGCTTTTGGAAAATGCGGTCTATCTGGAAATGCTGAGCCGGGGATATGATGTGAAGATCGGAAAATTTGATTCTCAGGAGGTGGATTTCGTCTGTTATAAGGGCAGAAAAAAGGTATATCTTCAGGTGGCCTGGCTGCTGACAGAGGAGTGTGTGGACAGAGAATTTGGAAATCTGGAAAAAATTCATGACAATTATCCCAAATATGTGTTGAGCTGCGATGTGATTGATATGAGCAGGAATGGGATTATTCATTTAAATATTATTGATTTTTTATTTTGGAGACAGGAACTATGAGACAGAAGATTTGGATATCTGCGGCGTTCGCGGCCCTGCTCCTTCTGGGAATCCTGGGGAGCGTCCTGGTTCTGCGAAAGCAGGAGGCGGATCGCGTGGAGATTGTACAGGACGGGACGGTGCTGTATGAGCTGGATTTGGCGGGCGAGGAGGACAGGGTGTTTGATGTGGAATATGAGGGTCATGTGAACCGGATCGAGATCCGGGATCACCGGATCCGCGTGCTGGAGGCGGACTGCCCGGATCAGGTCTGCGTCCGCGCCGGCTGGCTCGATTCGGCGGCCCCCATCGTCTGCCTTCCCCACCGCCTGGTGATTCAGGCGGCAGAAAAGGAGGAAGAGTTGGACGCGGTGGCCAGGTAAAGGGGGGCGCATGAAGGCAGGCGGTAAAAAAGCGGGGGCAGAAAGACAGAAAAGATGAGGACAGAAAAGATGAAGACAGATAAGATGGGGACAGAGAGGATGAAGACAGGAAGGCTTGCGGAGCTGGCGATGCTGACAGCGGCAGCGCTGATCATCTTTGTGGTGGAGCTGCAGATTCCGAACCCCTTTCCGGTTCCGGGCGTGAAGCTGGGGCTGGCGAATATTATTACCGTGTACGCGGTGTACCATTACCGGCCCCGGGAAGTCATGCTGCTGGTGTTTGTGCGGATTTTTCTTGGCGCTCTTTTTTCCGGCGTCATGTCCACGCTCATCTACAGCTTCGCGGGAAGCGTGTTCTGCCTGGCGGGCATGCTGGTTCTGAAACGGGTGATAGAGGAAAAATACATCTGGTTTTCCAGCGTCCTGGGAGCCGTCCTTCACAATACGGGGCAGCTGACGGCGGCCTTCCTGGTGACGGGGACGCCGGGCGTATGGGTTTATTTTCCCTTCCTTCTGGTCTCCGGCTGTCTGGCCGGGGCGTTCACAGGAATCTGCGCCCAGCTGATACTTCGCCGTTTTTCGGGGAACGCTAACAGATAGCTGCTTTGAACCGTAACAATCGATAAAGGGATTTGCGGATTGTATCCAATAAAATTCTTGTCAGGCCACCGGGAAATATGATAGAATGACTGGTGTGTGAATATTTTAACAAAGGAATGAAAATGAGAGGAAAGATAAAGGAGAAACAGGATATGCAGAAAATGAGAAAATCTGTATTTCCAGGCGGCGTGCATCCCACGGACGGCTCGGATAAGGCCTTGTCCATGGACGCGGCAGTGCGGCAGTACTGGCCGGACAGGGTCACAATCCTGGCGGAGCAGTCCTTTGGCGGCAGATGCCGGCTCCTGGTGCAGCCTGGCGATACCGTGGAGGAGGGCCAGCTGATCGGCGAGCCGGAGGCTTTCATGGCGGCCCCGCTCCACGCCAGCGTGGGCGGACGCGTGCTGGAGGTGGGCGAGGTTCTGAACCTGGGGCGGAAGGTTCTGGCCTGCACCGTCCAGAGAGAGCAGGAGCACCGGGAGCCGGAAGGGGCTTATCGGAAGGAAGCCGTGGACTTAAGCGGCGTTTCCAGGGAGGCGGTTCTTACAGGGCTCCGGGAGGGCGGCCTGACCGGCATGGGCGGGGCGGGCTTTCCCACCCATAAAAAGTATGAGACGGACAAGCCCATTGACGCCCTGCTGATCAACGGGGCAGAGTGCGAGCCTTACCTGACCTGCGACTACCGGCTGATGCTGGAGGAGGGATACGCCCTGGTGAACGGCGTGCGGCTGCTCTTGAAGGGCTCCGGCGCGAAAAGGGCGTATATCTGCCTGGAGGATAATAAGCCTAAGGCCGCGGAGAACCTGCGGCGTATTCTTGAGGAAGCCCGGAAATCAGGCGTCATGAAAGAGGACGAGAAGGTGGAGGTCACGGTACTTCCCACAAAATATCCCCAGGGAGGAGAGCGCCAGCTCATCCAGGCTGTCACGGGTCGGGAGGTGCCCATGGGCGGGCTCCCGGCGGACGCCGGAGCCATCGTCTCCAATGTGGGGACGGCCCGCGCGGCGGCAGATGCGGTTCTTGGCGGAATGCCGCTGATCCGGCGGATCGTGACGGTGACCGGCTGTGTGAAGGAGCCTGGCAATTATCTGGTGCCGGTGGGCACCTCCGCGAAAGAGCTGGTGGAGCTTGCCGGCGGCGTCACTGCGGCCCGTAACCGGGTGATCGCCGGCGGCCCCATGACAGGCCCCTGCGCGGCTTCGGACTGGAACGGGGAGAGCGAGCTTTTCTATGTGACGAAAAATACCTCCGGAATCCTGGTCCTTCCGGATTCCGCTTATGAGGAACAGCCCTGCATCCGCTGCGGCGGTTGTGAGAACGCCTGTCCGGCGGGGCTTTCTCCATGGAAGATCGATTTCGCGTTTCAGGAGGAGGATTATGACCTGTGCGAGGAGCTTTACGCCAGCGAGTGCATCGCCTGCGGCTGCTGCTCTTATATCTGCCCGGCGAAACGGGAGCTGTCGGTGCGGACGCGCATGGCGAGAGACGCGGTGAAACAGAGAATGAGGGAAAGGGCGGTGAAGAAGGCATGAGCCAGACAGAGACAAGGAACGGCGCGAAGGCTGCGGCTGTTCCCGTAAGAGTCATCAACGGCCCGCATGTCCGCACAGAACGGACAACCCGCCGGGTGATGCTGCATGTGGCCATTTCCATGGTGCCGGCCCTTCTGGGCGCCGTGTATTTCTTCGGAATCCGCGCCCTGTACCTGACAGCCCTTTCCGTGGCAGTCTGTGTGATGACGGAATATCTGTGGCAGAGGCTGACGAAGAAGCAGGTGACGGCCGGGGATTTCAGCGCTGTGGTCACGGGAATGCTGCTGGCTTTTAACATGCCGGTGACGGTCCCGGCCTGGGTAGTGGTGCTGACGGCTGTCTTCAGCATCCTGGTGGTGAAGCAGATGTTCGGCGGCATCGGAAATAATTTCGCCAATCCCGCTCTGATGGGCCGCCTGCTGGCCATGGCAGCCTGGCCGGGAGCAGTCATGCAGTATATCGCCCCGGTGACGCTGGACGCGGACGCGGTATCCTCCGCCACGGTGCTGGGCGCCGTGAAGACCGGAGGGGAGGCGGGCTACAGCTATCTGCAGATGTTCCTGGGTGAGATTCCGGGAGCCCTGGGCGAGACGAGCAAGCTCCTTCTGCTGGTGGGCTTTGCCTACATGTGCTACATGGGCATTGTCAATATGGAAGCGGCGGCCGTTTATGTGGCGACGGTGCTGGCGCTGACCTTTATCTTCGGGCCGGCGGGCCTGTTTACAGGAGACATCCTGCTGAATCTTTTTGGAGGCGGCCTGATTCTGGGCGCCTGCTATATGCTGACGGATTACGCCTTTGTGACCAGGAAAGGACGGATCCTGTACGCGGTCACGGCAGGTGTGATTACAGCGGCCATTCGTATTTTCAGTATTTATCCGGAGGGAATCTGTTTCGGAATCCTGACGGCGAACTGCCTGGCGGGGCTTTTGTCCCTGCTGAACAGACGGCATGTATATGGAACCAAAAAAGGGTGAATTCCGGCGGAACCGGAAGAGGAGGAAATGATAGAAGATGAAGAATAAAGAAGTAAGAGGAATCCTTGCGCTGATCGTGGTGACGGCTCTTTCCTTCGGCGTGATCGCCGGATCGAGAGCTCTTTCTGTGGATATGGCCGGAGACGGCGCACAGGGCGGTTCTGCCGCTGTGGCGGAGGAGCTGGATGTGAGCGGCGCTGAAACTATCGAAGAAGCCGCCAGGCTGGAGGACGGCGCTTACGCGGTGACGGTGCGCACGGCTGGCTATGCCGGAGACATCGTAATGCGCGTGACCTTTGAGGACG
Organism: uncultured Merdimonas sp.; assembly: GCA_944375885.1. Lineage (GTDB taxonomy): Bacteria > Bacillota > Clostridia > Lachnospirales > Lachnospiraceae > Laedolimicola. The sequence goes on along the minus strand of CALWBB010000100.1, from coordinate 1,066 downwards.
ACGCGGAAACCATCCGCCAGGTGGAGGTGCTGGAGCAGAATGAGACGGAGACCCTTGGCTCCCGGATCACGGAGCCGGAGTTCCTTGACCAGTTCGCAGGCGCGAAGGCTCCGGTGTATCTGCCGGGGATGACGGTGGAAGCGGCGGACGCTTCCGGGGAGAGCGGCGCTTCGGGCGCGGAGGCAGAGGAGAGCGCGGCGGCAGAGCTTCTTTCTGACCTGGAGGAAGTTGTTCTGGCGGACGGCACCTATGAGGCAAAGGCCGCCGAAGCCTCCAACGGCTACACGGATCAAGTGACGATCACAGTGGCAGACGGAAAGATCACCGAGGTGAACTGGGAGGCAGTGGCTGAGGACGGCTCCTTAAAGAGCGTGCTGTCCGAGAACGGCGAGTACGTGATGACGGAGGACGGCCCGACCTGGGCGGAGCAGTCGAAGGCCCTGGCGGACGCCCTGATCGAAAACCAGTCCCTGACCTTCCTGAATCCGGACGCGGAAGGAAAGACAGACGCGGTGTCCGGCGTGAGCATTTCTGTAAACGGCTTTATCGAGCTGGCCGCCCAGTGCATGATGCAGGCAGCAGGGCTTGAAGGGACTCCGGCAGAGCCGGAAGCTTCTGCCATGACTCTGGCGGACGGCACCTATGAGGCGAAGGCCGTCGAAGCCTCCAACGGCTACACGGATCAAGTGACGATCACAGTGGCAGACGGAAAGATCACCGAGGTGAACTGGGAGGCAGTGGCCGAGGACGGCTCCTTAAAGAGCGTGCTGTCCGAGAACGGCGAGTATGTGATGACGGAGGACGGCCTGACCTGGGCGGAGCAGTCGAAAGCCCTGGCGGACGCCCTGATTGAGAATCAGTCCTTAAGCTTCCTGAATCCGGACGCGGAAGGGAAGACAGACGCGGTGTCCGGCGTGAGCATTTCCGTAAATGGCTTTATCAGCCTAGCGCAGCAGTGCCTTGACCAGGCGGCCGGCATCGAGAGCGCGGCTGACGGCGCGGCGTCCCAGAATGGAACTCAGGTAGACGGCGTCTCCGGAGCGACCCGTTCCTCCACTGCCGCTGT
>CALWBB010000099.1 GCA_944375885.1 uncultured Merdimonas sp. | reverse complement strand
GCTGAGATTGCGGACTATTTCCGTCCGATCCGTGACGAGGCGCTGGAGAGCGGCCTGCTGAATCCGAAGAACCTGGGCGTGAACATCAAGACGCTGCTGTACCAGGTGCCGGGCGGCATGCTGTCCAACCTGACCTCTCAGTTAAAGGAACTGGGCGCGGAGGACAAATATTACGAGGTGCTGGAGGAGGTGCCGCGCGTGCGCAAGGACTTCGGCGAGTGCCCGCTGGTAACTCCGTCCTCTCAGATCGTAGGAACGCAGGCTGTGATGAACGTGGTAGCCGGAGAGCGCTACAAGATGGTGACCAAGGAGTCCAGAGATCTGCTTTCCGGAAAGTACGGAAAGACTGTCAAGCCCTTCAACCCCGAGGTGCAGAAGAAGTGCATCGGCGACGCGGAGGTCATCACCTGCCGCCCGGCCGACCTGGTTCCCAACGAGCTGGATACCCTGGAGAAGGAGATGGCACAGTACAAGGAGCAGGACGAGGACGTATTGACCTACGCGCTGTTCCCGCAGGTAGCCACCGATTTCTTCAAGTATCGTGACGCTCAGGAGAAAAAGGTAGACGTGACAGAGGCAGATACCCAGAACGGAGCGTATCCTGTATAAAATCAGATAATTCGGTTGAATCATGCTGACAGAAAAGGAGCCAGAGCGGAGAGAGGATCTCTGCCCTGGCTTTTCTGATATTCTGCAGGAGCTGACTGGAAGTACCGGAAGGGAAACCTTGCGTTTCGTATGACGAAGCCGCAGAAGCTATGAGACGACGAAAGAAGATGAAAGAAGATGAAAGAAACCGCAGGAGTGAACGTATGAGACAGTTACAGATTACGGAATGGTGCCATTCGATTATCTGTTCTCAGGTGAAAGAAGGAGGAACCTATATAGACGCGACCATGGGAAACGGGCATGACACCCTGTTTTTATGTCAGTTAGCTGGTGAAAACGGAGAGGTCTGGGCCTTTGATATCCAGGAACAGGCGGTTCGTAACACGGAAAGCCTGCTTGCCCGGAACGGGTACGGCGGCAGGGCGCATTTGGTGAAAGACGGGCATGAAAACATGGATCGGTATTTTGCCCCTGGGACGGCAGATCTGATCTGCTTTAATTTCGGCTATCTCCCGGGAGGCGATCACCGGATTGCCACAAAGCCGGAGACAAGCATTGCCGCGATTCGAAAGGGGCTGGATATCCTGAAGTCCGGCGGGATGATGAGCCTGTGCATTTACAGCGGAGGGGAGACCGGATTTGAAGAAAAGGAGCGCATCCTGGAATACCTGCGGACCCTGTCCCCGCAGAGATATACTGTGATTGCTCAGGAATACTATAACCGCGGGAATCATCCGCCGCTGCCGGTATTTATTTTTGCCGGCTGACAAAGGAAGAGGTGCGGGTTTCGCTCCAGGCGATCCTTGTAAACGGCGGATCCGGTATGCTATAATGGATTTATAAAAAAGCAGATCCTGTGTGGAGGTTTTGGAATGGAGAAAAAAGCGCTGCCTGTTGGAATTGAAAGCTTTGAAGAAATCCGCAGGGATAACTATTATTACGTAGATAAGACGGGCATGATCCGCGATTTACTCCGCAGAAGAGGAAAGGTGAATCTGTTTACCCGTCCAAGACGGTTCGGGAAATCGTTGAATATGAGCATGCTCAAAACCTTTTTTGAGACAGGGTGTGAGAAAGGGCTGTTTGATGGGCTGGAGATTTCCAAAGAGGAGGGACTCTGCAGCCAGTATATGGGCAGATACCCTGTGATATCGCTCAGTCTGAAAGGGGTAAATGGCTCAGACTATGCGACGGCGCGCTCTCTGCTGTGTTCAGCCGTCGGGAACGAGGCGCTGCGTTTTCAGTTTTTGCTGGAGGATGACAGCCTGACGGAACCGGAAAAGCAGCTGTATATGCAGATTATCCGGGTCGATCCAAGCGGAGCCGGACGTTTTCTTATGTCAGACTCCGTTTTGATGGAAAGCTTGAAGACGCTGTCGGCTTTGCTGGAAAAGCATTTTGGTCAAAAGGTAATCGTTCTGATTGACGAATATGATGTGCCCTTGTCGAAAGCGGACGAGCAGGGATATTATGAGGAAATGACACTGCTGATCCGGAATATGTTTGAGCAGGTGCTGAAAACAAACGACAGCCTGTTTTTCGCTGTGCTGACAGGCTGTCTGCGTGTGGCAAAGGAAAGTATTTTTACCGGACTGAATAATTTTAAGATCCTGTCCGTTACGACGGTGCGCTTTGATGAATATTTTGGTTTCCTGGACAAGGAAGTACAGGAAATGCTGCAGTATTATGGACTGGAAGATAAATATGACGCAGTTCGGGACTGGTATGACGGTTATCGTTTTGGCGGTGTGGACGTCTATTGTCCGTGGGATGTCATCAGCTACTGTGATGAGCTGACGGATGATCCGGACATCCAGCCTAAGGATTACTGGTCGAATACAAGCGGCAACTATATCATACAGCAATTTATTGAAAAGATGGATGACGGACTGGCGAAGGGCGAACTGGAAGAGCTGATATCCGGCGGGACGGTGACAAAGGAGATTCATGAAGAGCTGACATATAACAGGCTGTATGAGTCCATGGATCATATCTGGAGCATTCTGCTCATGACGGGATATCTGACATATCGGGAGAAAGAGGAAGGAAACGCTTACTGCCTGGCAATTCCAAATATGGAGATCCGCAATATTTTCGTAAACCAGATTATGGCGATGTTCAAATCTGACATTGCCGGAGATGGAGAAAGGGTGGGGGCTTTCTGTGATGCCCTGGAAAGCGGCAATGCGGCAGAGGTAGAAAAATTATTGGCAGAATATCTGAATAAGACAGTAAGCGTGAGGGATACCTTCGCCAGAAAACCGGTAAAAGAAAACTTTTATCACGGACTGCTTCTTGGGATCCTCGGATATAAAAACGGCTGGTATATAAAATCCAACAAAGAAGCAGGTGATGGATACAGCGATATTTTTATCAGGACAGAAGAAAAGGACACGGGCATGATTGTGGAAGTGAAATATGCGGAAGCAGCACAGCTTGACGCTGCATGCAGGAAGGCGCTGAAGCAAATAGGCGATAGGGGATACGCGAGGGCATTGAAGGACGACGGGTGCCGCACAATTTATAAATATGGAATCGCCTGCTGCAGAAAATGGTGCAGGGTTTTGATGGAGCGGGAGGAGTAGAAACAATAGGAGATAAAAAGCCAGAGTGGAACAAGGAAGCGTTCCTGCTCTGGCTTTTTATGGCGGCGCTTCTGCATGTGGATTTCCACGCGCTTTCCGAGGAGCAGGCATTTTCTTATCAGTTTACCTGCCTGCTCCTGAAAACGCAGAAAACGCAGCCAGCCCGATAGCTTATAATCCCGGAATCTCAATCCCCAGCAGAAAGATAGCGGCTATCGCCAGAATCCACGGAAGAAACATAAGAGGAAACAGAATGACAGCCTTGTGATTCTCGTAATGGTACTCCTCATAAGAGAATAATTTCCGTGGATTGTCTATGTAATAGAGGTACAGGATCCGGGGCGGGGAGGCGGGATGCTTGAAGAAAGCTTTGTAAGTTTCTTCAGTGCCGTCCATGGTGTACTGATAGGTACTGTGCCAGCTGTAGCTGCCGGGGGAACCTGTCGGGTGCTTGCGGATCAACCGGGCCTGGATGATATGGTTCCGGCCTTTGGCGATGTCCCGTTTGCGCTCCCAGCTTAAGCGGTACGACACTTTTCCATAGATGGGGATCGCGATGACATATCCCAGCACCAGGATAGCCAGCACGGCGATCCACTTGATCCAGTTGACCGGGTCGTCTGTGAATGTCCGGTAAAAGGCTTCTCTTAATTCCATTGGGCTTCCTCCTTCATCTGCTGTCTGTTTATGAATTTTTTATTTCTTTATCTGGTGCCTGCGTCCAGTTTTCCTCGAGAAATTTCACGATGTCGATGGCCTTTGGCGGACAGCCATGCAGGGATTTCGCGAAACAGGAGGTGCATTTTCCTATGCCGATTTCGCCGCTTCGTCCCTGAAAGCCCTGTCCGATGCAGACGGGCGGCAGTCCCGCGCGGAGCTTTCCTGCCTCCGAAAGGCGGTTCAGCGCGTGAATCAGCGAGCCGTAGCAGGCAGAACAGGCGTCTTTTGGGTCAGTGTATCCGGCAAGCTTCTGTACCCGGCGGGGAAGCGGAGCGGAATTTCTGGAACCGGTGATCGGCGTAAATTCCCAGTCAGCGCTTTCGTTCAGGAAAATCAGATTAGCCTTTGAGGTATCGGCGCAGCCAGTTCCAAGCTTTTCCGCAATGCGGATATAGGAAACCTCATCCACGGAAATACCGAGGCAGTCGCAGACCAGGGCGTCGCAGAGAACCGGATCCCTCGCGGCCCAGATGCGGTTCATGGGTACCGGATTGCCGCCCTCTTCAAAGTCCAGATCGCCGCAGATATTGTCTGCAAGGATAAAATCATTGCGGACGGCGGCGCTCAGGTGCGCGATGGGCTTATGAAGCCCCAGGGTATGGAACCTGCGCTTTTCCGCGTTTGGGATCAGGCCCTTGTTGTTTTTCAGGGCGCAGGTGACAACCGTCTGGCAGTGGCCCTTCACCACCGGCATATTGATCAGAAAATCCGCTTCCAGGGCCTTCCGGCAGACGGTAAGCTTCATCCCTTTTGCGTCGCAGGAAACGCCCTCGTCCTTTTGCAGATCGATCAGAGGGACGCCGTACTGCTCGGAAATCCGGTCATAGCCCAGGGCGGCGAAGGAACGGGAGGTGCGTTCGCCTACCCAGGAGCTTTCCATAATCGAGAGGTTCCGGAAGCCGTGGGCCTGCAGGTATTCGATTGCCCCGCAGACCAGCTCCGGATGTGTGGTCGCCCCTTCCTCCGGCCGCATAGTTCCCAAAACATTCGGCTTGAGGGCGACCCGCTTTCCACGATCTCCGATCTGGTCTGCAAGCCCGGCCTCCGTAAGAAGGCGGAGCGTCATTTCTTTGTAATTTGTACCGTGGATGATATAGATGTCGTTTTTCTCCATAGGACGGCAGTTCTCCCTGTGTGTTTTTGGATTATAAAAATATTTTATCATAATAGTGCCGGGATACAAGCGGTTTTGCGGAATTTACGGAATTTGTGGAAGCTTTCGCCTTTTCGGGTTCTGAAGATTGCGGCTGTCCCTGGAATATGCTACACTGTCACTGAGATAAGAAAAGCAGAGGCTCTGGCAGGCGGCGGTTTCCGCCGTCCGTCCGGGGAGCAGAGATACGGGAGAATATAAGACAGATGAGCAAGGTATTGATCATAGGCGGCGGGGCCGCAGGCATGCTGGCTTCCATCTTCGCCGCGAGGCGGGGCCTGGAGGTCCATGTATTTGAAAAAAATGAAAAGCTTGGAAAGAAGCTTTACATCACGGGCAAGGGGCGGTGCAACCTGACGAATGCCTGCGGGATGGACGCGCTTTTTGACAGCGTGCGGACGAACAGCCGCTTTCTGTACAGCGCCTTTTATGGATTCACGAATCAGGACACGATGCGCTTTTTCGAGGAGGAAGGGCTGGCGCTTAAGATAGAGCGGGGAGACCGGGTGTTCCCTGTCTCAGACAAGTCGGCGGATGTGCTGGACACCCTGCGGCGCAGCATGAAAAGGGCGGGGGTAAAGGTGCATCTGAACACGGGTGTGAAAGAAGTACTCTGCCGGGAAGGGCAGGCGGCGGGGATCCGCCTGGAGAGCGGAGAGATCCTCGAAGGAGACAGCGTCATTGTAGCGACGGGCGGCCTTTCTTACCCGTCCACAGGATCCACGGGGGACGGCTATCGGTTTGCGAAGGAGGCGGGCCACAGGGTCACGGACTGTCTGCCTTCGCTGGTTCCCTTCAATGTCCGGGAAGCCTTCGTAAAAGAGCTGCAGGGACTTTCCCTGAAAAACGTGGAGATTTCTATTTATAATGGAAAGAAGCAGCTGTTCCGTGAATTTGGGGAAATGCTCTTTACCCATTTCGGCGTCAGCGGCCCGCTGATTCTGACAGCCAGCAGTTTCACAGGACAGCTGGCGTCCCGCCAGGAGCTGCGGCTGGTTCTGGATCTGAAGCCCGCTTTGACGGCAGAGCAGCTTGACCAGAGGATCCTGCGGGATTTCGATGCCAGCCCCAACAAAAGTTTTAAAAACGTGGTTTCCAGCCTTTTTCCTGCGAAGCTTACTCCGGTCATGGTGGAACTGTCTGGCATCCATCCAGATAAAAAGGTGCATGATATCTCCCGGGAGGAGCGCCAGGGCCTCGTCCATTTGATTAAAAACCTGGAGATGACGGTCACGGGGCTTCGGGATTACCGGGAGGCGATCATCACCAAGGGCGGCGTATCCGTAAAAGAAATCAATCCCTCCACGATGGAGTCGAAGTTAGTAAAGGGCCTGTACTTTATCGGGGAGGTTCTGGATCTGGACGCGGTGACCGGCGGCTTTAACCTGCAGATCGCCTGGTCCACGGCGTACGCGGCCGGGAATGCGGTCTGACAGGGAATGCCCATTTAAATTCTGAAAGACTGGTTAGGCGTCCTGCGCGATTCTTTGCAGAAATTCTACAGGGACAGCCTTGGTCAGCCATACGCCGTTCGCGGAAAGATAGAAGGCGTAGCCGGCCCGTGCCATCCGTCCGGCTTCCACCTGATAGACGACGGGCTTTCCATGGCGTTTTCCGACAGCGATGGCTGTACCGGTATCACTGGAAAGATGGACGTAAAGCCGGCTTTTTGGGATCAGGCCGGTTTCTTCAATGGAAGCCGTATATTTCTCCCCGGTGCCATGCCAGAGGATTTCCGGCGGCATGGCCTGCGCCAGTTCCACATCTACAGGAATGGAGTGGCCCTGGCTGGCCCGGATCGACGTATGGTCTTCATTGTAAGCATACCGCTGTTTGCTGTCGGTGCGGACGATTTCATCCAGCAGTTCCCGGGAGAAGGCGGGATCCTTTGTTTCCTGTATTCCCCGGATCAGCGCGTCGACACCGGCCCAGCCATGTTCATCCAGGGCAATGCCAATGACTTCCGGTTTGTGGCGCAGGATCAGGCTGATATAGCGGCTGATAGCGGTCAGGTTCATGGCAGACACTTCCTTTCGGCTGTTTTTTTCAATATTTTAAGCGGAAATGGCTGGAAAATCAAGCATACCCGCGAATCAGAGGGGAAGATTGGATTTGAACCAGGATAGAAAAGATTGCAAATACAGGCGAATACTTTTATAATGATTGATGAAAGCTTGTAAAGAATTAGAAGCAAGGTTTGGGGGTGGGAGACATGTTTTGTCCGAACTGTAAACAAAGTATTCCGGAAGACTCAAAATTCTGCAAATACTGCGGCGCAAGGATCGCGCAGGATAGGCAGCAGGAGCCGGAGGAGAAGAAGGAACCAGGGGATTCCATGCTGGAGGCGAGGCAGAGGCTGATAGACGATTTCGAATATGAAAAAGCCAGCGCGTCTGCGAAGGAGCCGGGATATTGGGCGCCGAAAACAAGGGCAGGCAATGAAGAAAGTGCAATCGCCAGCTTGAAGCGGGTTTTTATAAGAATGCTGCAAATAGCTGGGTTTTTGATATTTTTCGGCCCCTTTGTGCGGATTACGTTTTTTGGAGGCATCAGCATCAGCGGATTTGAATTTGCCACTACCTACAGTCCCCGGGAACTCCTGGAATTTGGAAGTGATCCGGTCAACATTTTTTTGATTTTGTCCCTTCTGGCCGGGGGCCTGAACATCCTGCTTTCTTTTGCGGACGGCAGCCCGGACGGGGTGAAAGTAGTCAGTGGGAATTCCCTTTTGGTTTTGGCGGGCCTTATCCTCTTTCGGGTGACATTTTCATTTTATTATGAAATGAGCGAATATGATATGGCGCTGATCCAGATGGACTGGGGATGGTGGGCGGCCATCATCATGTACGCGGCGGCCTGGGCCATACGTTTTATACCGGATGGTACTCAGTACGACTGATTTTTGTCACATTTCAGGTTTTTCAATCCAGGGAGCGCGGGGACATATTAAAATTCAAGAACAAAAAATAAATGGGAGATGGGAATATGGAAAATCAGAACAGAACAGGGCTTGGCAGCTGGCAGATGGAAGAAGTAGAAGAGCTGGAAAGGCAGAAACAGGAAAAGCAGAGGAAGATGGAGGAGTTTATCTTTGCGGTGGGGCAGAAGGTTGCGGCCGCCGCAGAGGAAAACAAAAGTCTGTGGCAGGAGAATGGGAAAGGGGCCGCGATGCTCTTAAGTGAGCAGCAGGCAATCGAAATCCAGGAAAGCCTGTACTGCCTGAATAAGGTAAAAGAAGAGATAGCGGGGCTGGACGAGAGGATTACTGCCATCCAGAACCTGATCCCGTGTCCGAAGTGCGGCCAGAAAATTGACAAAGAATCGACATTCTGCAGGTTCTGCGGCTGCTACCTGAAAGCGGATAAGGTGACGGAAGCGGCCGGCACAGGCAGAAGCTGCGCATATTGCGGATACGCCCTGACGGAGGACGCGGTGTATTGCCCGAACTGCGGCGAAAAAGTACAGCAGGATGCGGGCGGGGCGCGGGGAGAAACGGCTTGGAGAGATGAGCCAGTAACCGCGCCTGTGATGGAACCTGTAATAGAGCCTGTAATAGAACCAGTAATCGAGCCAGTAATCGAGCCAGTGATCGAGCCAGTGATCGAACCCGTGGCTGAGCCTGTGATAAGAAGATGCAGGGTCTGTGGGAATATTCTGGATGACGACGCGATTTTCTGCAACGAATGCGGAACCCGGTATTCCGAAGGTTAATGCCCTCGGCAGTTAAGGGGGACTGTTTCGGTACATAGACAGGCGGCGGGGGGTGAGGCTTTGATTTACATTACCGGAGACTGCCACGGGGATTACCGGCGTTTCAATACGGAGAATTTCCCGGAGCAGAAAGAAATGACGCGGGAGGATTTCGTCATCGTGTGCGGCGATTTCGGCTACTGGGATCGCTCAAAAGAGCAGGAGTGGCAGCGGAAATGGCTCTCAGAGAAGCCGTTCACCCTGCTGTGGGTGGACGGGAACCATGAAAATTATGATATGCTGGCGGAGCTGCCCGTGGAGGAATGGCATGGCGGGAAGGTTCAGTATATCAGCGAAAATATCATCCATCTGATGCGGGGCCAGGTGTATGAGTTTTCTGGCATCCGCCTGTTTTCCTTCGGCGGGGCCAGAAGCCACGATATCCGGGACGGCATCCTGGATCCGGAGGATCCGGATTTCCGCAGAAAATACGCGAAGCTGCGCCGCAGGGGCGCCTGGTTCCGGGTGAACCATCACTCCTGGTGGAAGGAAGAGATGCCGGATGAGGCAGAGTTCGGGGAAGGGAGAAGGAATCTTGAGCGTGCCGGCTGGAAAGTGGATTTTATCGTGACGCATTGCACGGCGTCCTCCACCCAGGCGCTGGCGGGCGGCTGGCTGTACCAGCCGGACGCGCTCACCGACTACCTGGAGGAGATCCGGCAGAAATGCAGCTACCGGAGATGGTTTTTCGGGCACTATCATGACAACCGGAATGTGACAGAACGGGATTTGATGCTGTATGAGCAGATTATCCGTATTCTATGAAAAAAAAAAAAAAAATATCTTCTGCGTTTTGCGAAAGAGACGGCTGTAT
>CALWBB010000098.1 GCA_944375885.1 uncultured Merdimonas sp. | reverse complement strand
GATATGGCCCGATGGCTCAGTTGGTTAGAGCGCCGCCCTGTCACGGCGGAGGTCGTGGGTTCGAGTCCCATTCGGGTCGTTTGTATCGATTTTAATCGATATATAGTGTGCAGTGTGTAGCGATACATACAGGTACAAATGGGATCTTAGCTCAGCTGGGAGAGCATCTGCCTTACAAGCAGAGGGTCATAGGTTCGAGCCCTATAGGTCCCATTTATACAGCCAAAAGCTGTGAAGTGCCGATGTGGCTCAATTGGCAGAGCAGCTGATTTGTAATCAGCAGGTTATCGGTTCGAGTCCGATCATCGGCTTGAGCGGAATAGGGAACGAGCATCAGTCGTTGACGGACCGCAATTTATATGGGGGAATTCCCGAGTGGCCAAAGGGGGCAGACTGTAAATCTGTTAGCTGTGCTTTCAGTGGTTCGAATCCACTTTCCCCCACTCTGGTTTACCTGAAAGGTGGACTGTTTTAATTTAATATCGCGAGGTGGAGCAGTCTGGAAGCTCGTCGGGCTCATAACCCGAAGGTCACAGGTTCAAATCCTGTCCTCGCAACTCAAGAGCACGAAACCATGTGTTCGTGCTCTTATCATATGAAAGCCCAGATAGCTCAGTTGGTAGAGCAGAGGACTGAAAATCCTCGTGTCACTGGTTCGATTCCGGTTCTGGGCATGGAGCAGAGAGAATCCTTATATTTATCACATATGTGATAGATATGAGGATTTTTTGTATTGATTCAATTATTTTGTGTTCAGAATGAGACCTATAGAAGAGAAGATGAATAAAATAAAGAAAAAGAAAAGGACAAAAGGAAGTGTTCCTAAAGGAGGCTGATTATATGAGCGGTAAAATGAAAAAGTGGCTGCGGGCAGCAGCCGCGCGGGCTGTCAGGACGACGGCGCAGACAGCAGTCGCTATGATAGGAACCACAGCAATGACCATAGGCGATGTGAATTGGGTCATGGTAGGCAGCGCAGCCGGCCTGTCCGGAATATTATCGCTTTTAACCTGTCTGGCCGGTCTGCCGGAAATTAAGAGTGAACAGGAATAAATGAAAAAGATAGATGGAAGATAGATGGAAAATTGGATTGGAAAGGGGAAGGAAAGCTCTATGATCATCAATGTGCATGCCGGGCACAATCCGGCGGGCAAAATCGCCTGCGGGGCGGTGGGACTGATAGATGAGAGCACGGAGAACAGAAAGGTGAAGGAGGAAGTCATTCAGGAGCTGCGGGAATTGGGGCATACGGTTTATGACTGCACGGTAAATAACGGAGCCAGCCAGGCGGATGTTCTGAAACGGATTGTGGAAAAGTGCAACGCGCACACGGCAGATCTGGATATAAGCATTCACTTTAACAGCGCGGCGAAGGACGAAGAAGGTGACGGACGGACGACAGGTACGGAAGTGTTTGTCTATTCCGCCTCGAGCAGCGCTACTGCTTACGCGGAAAAGGTGTGCAGCGAGATTGCTGCTCTTGGATTCAGGAACCGCGGCGTAAAATACAGCAGCGGCCTGTATGTGCTGAAGAATACGAAAGCGCCCGCCATGCTGATAGAATGCTGCTTTGTGGACGATAGGGATGACGTAGAACTCTATCATTACAGGAAAATGGCGGCCGCCATCGTAAGGGGCATTACGGGGAAAAATGCAGGGACAGCGGATGTAAATCCGAATAATCTGGATAACCAGAAGAAAGAAGAACAGGGAACAGGGCAGGAAGCAGAAAAGGAAACGGAGAAGGCTCCACTGTATCGCGTCCAGGCAGGCGCCTATACGATAAAAGCCAACGCGGAGGCTATGAAAGAAAAATTAAAAAAGGCTGGGATTGACGCTGTGATTATACAAGCATAGCGTATAGCGTCAGGATATTTCGAGGGAGTGGGGCTTCCTCACGGAAGCCCCTGAGTGTTATGAATGAAATACTGATATGTGTTCCTGCTACGCTTATTAATATATCAGATAATTAAGGCTAAAGTGTGTACAGTCTCTAAAAAAAGTATAATCAGTATTAAGGATTTCTTAGGAAAAGAGGAAGAAATCTTTATGCTGCTGTTTTTGCTGTTTCCACTGCTTTCGGAGCCTTTGTCAGGCGACGGATCATCCGATAATAGACCGGGATGAGCAGGGCGGAGGCTCCGGCCCAGGCCAGGGGGCTGGCGATGCAGACGCCGGCGTAGCCGATGCTGCGGGTGAGAACGAGAGTGGCGCCGATGCGCATGACAAGCTCGACCATACAGGCCGCGAAAGGAGCGGCGGCGTTCTGCATGCTCTGTACGGAGGAGCGGTAGACGGCCAGGAAGCCCAGAAGCAGATAGCAGGGAGCTACGGTGAGCAGATAGCCGTTGGAGTAGCGGATGATCTCTGCCGTGGGCTCCGTCAGGAAAAGAATCACGATCTCATTGCGCAGCAGAAGGATGCCGGCACACATCAGCACATTCAGCGCCTGGGTCTGGAGCAGGCAGGCATTGACGCCGCTGCGGATGCGGTCGTATTTTCCGGCTCCATAATTCTGGGCCACGTAGCTGGAGATGGCGGTCATCATGGCGTTATCGACGAGGACAGACAGCTGATCGGCCTTGGTGGCGGCAGTGTAACCGGCCACGGCCGCGGAACCCAGGGCGTTGACGGAGGCCTGCATGGACAGCTGGCCGATGCACATGACAGACATCTGGAAGGCCATGGGGAAACCGATTTTCAGGTGATCGGCCATGACTCTTCCGAGGCCGGAAAAATCGGCTTTGGAGAGGCGCAGCACCTGATAGGAGCGCAGGCCTACAATCAGGCAGCAGACGGCGGAGACGAGCTGAGAGAGCACGGTCGCCCAGGCGGCTCCGGCTACGCCCATCTGGAAGGGTACGATAAACACGATATCCAGCACGACGTTCAGCAGAGAAGAAAATACCAGAAAATAGAGCGGGTTTTTGCTGTCGCCCAGGGCGCGCAGGATATTGGAAATCATGTTGTAGAAGACCGTGGCCCCGCTTCCCAGCAGGATCACAAACATATAGTCGTAGGCCTGCTGATAGATATCCTCCGGCACCTGCATCCAGTCCAGAATCGGGTAGGAGAGGCTGCAGCACAGCACAGTGATCAGTGCCGCGAAAAACACGGAGAGCAGAGTGGAGGCGGCGATGCTGCGGCGCATTCCGCGCTCGTCGCCGGCGCCGAAGCGCTGGCCCAGGCAGATTCCGAAGCCGTTGGTAAAGCCCTGGATAAAGCAGAGGACAAAATAGATAATGATGCTGCTGGAGCCTACCGCAGCCAGGGCGTCCGCGCCCAGCGTCCTGCCGACGATGACAGAATCGGCAAGGGTGTAAAAGAGCTGAAAGAGATTTCCGCCGATGACGGGCAGGGCGAATTTCAGAAGGACCTGGAAGGGACGGCCTTCCGTAAGGTTCATGCCGGTTCCTGCTGAAGATTTCGTTTCTTTTTTTCTGATCAGTGCAAACATTTTACTTCTCCTTAACTTTTATGATGCGGTTCTTAAAGATGAAAGGATTGAAAAAACGGGCGGTAAAAATTATAATGAAGCCATGATGGAACAGCGTACAATTAAGGTAAACAATGAACGAAAGGAGCTGTGCAGCCACGGCACGGCGGCGTTTCCCATGACGGTCAATGAGGACGACCTGCTCTGCTTTGAGAACGGCTGTCTGGCCTGCCATTGGCATGAGGATCTGGAGATTGTCCTGGTGCGCCAGGGTACGGTGCGGTATCAGATTTACCAGCAGTCCCTGATTCTTGCGGAGGGGCAGGGGATTCTGATCAATTCAGACGTTCCCCACAGCGCGTTTCCCGTAGATGACAGCCATGTGCTTCTGGATACAATTATCATCCAGCCGGTGTTCCTTTACGGCTTTCCGGGAAGCGGCATGGAGCGGAATTATTTCCGGCCTTTTTGCGGAAATTCTCTGATTCCCTGCATTCTTCTGGAGGATCAGGAGGAGCGGGGGCGCAGGCAGCTGGAGCTTCTGCGCAGAGTGGCGGAATATTTCCGAAGACGTCCCTATGGCTTCGAGCTGAAGATCCAGAGCCTGCTCTGTGAGTTTTTCTTTCAGATCTTTTCGGAAAATCAGGAAAGAATGGCAGAGCGCACAGCGGCGGATACCGAGAAGCTCCGCCGGCTGCAGACGCTGCTGGATTTTCTGCACGAGAATTACGGGCAGACGGTGTCTCTGAGGGAGCTGGCAGAGAAGGTGCATCTGAGCCGGGAAAGCTGCTGCCGGTTCTTTAAGGAGATGACAGGGGAAACCGTCACGCAGTACCTGGAAGAATACCGGATCGGACAGAGCCTTCCCCTGCTTCTGGCCGGAAACCATTCGATCACGGAGATCGCGGAGATGACCGGATTTAGCAGCGCCAGCCGCTACGCCAGGGCTTTCCGCGCCCGTCTGGGCATGAGCCCCAGAGAGTATCTGCTTTCTAAAGAATAGAAAAATGGCGGGGAAAATGCTATTCTGATATTGAAGAATTTGAGACGGATATTGATGAAATGGATGAAATCTGGCCGGACGGATTTTTCTGGACGGATTTTCCGGACGGATCC
Organism: uncultured Merdimonas sp.; assembly: GCA_944375885.1. GTDB lineage: Bacteria > Bacillota > Clostridia > Lachnospirales > Lachnospiraceae > Laedolimicola. Next base: position 5,202 of record CALWBB010000098.1, on the reverse strand, counting down.
TGAGCGGTATACGCAGCATATGCGGCACAAAAAACCGGGCCTGGAACCAGACCCGGTTTTCATAATAGAGAAATGGAAGCAATGGGGCTCGAACCCATGACCTCTCGCGTGTGAGGCGAACGCTCATCCCGGCTGAGCTATGCTTCCATTATTTTCGCGGACCGCTGCGGCAAAAACAAGCACTTTTGCGCGGCGGCTCGTGTGTGGACCTGAAGGGATTCGAACCCTCGACCTCTGCGTTGCGAACGCAGCGCTCTCCCAACTGAGCTACAAGCCCTTACTGATTTGCTGTCAAAGACTATTTTAGCACGTTCCGGAAAAAAATCAAGTAAAAGTGTGAAATGTTTGTAAAATTGACAGAAGAAAATTCTGCCGCTATACTGGGATCGGAGGTAAGGAAGATGATTTCATTTGAGAATGATTATTCGGCGGGGGCGCACCCGAAGCTTCTCGAGAGGCTATCGGAGACGAATCTGGAGCCGCTGCCGGGATATGAGACGGACCGTTACTGTGAGAGTGCGGCGCGTAAAATCCGGGAGGCCTGCGGCTGCCCGGAGGCGGATGTGTATTTTCTGACGGGAGGCACCCAGACCAACGCGGTGGTCATTTCTTCCGTGCTGCGGTCCTACGAGGGCGTCCTGGCGGCGGAGACGGGCCATGTGAACACCCACGAGGCGGGAGCCATCGAATACACAGGGCATAAGGTGCTGACACTTCCGGAGCGTCAGGGAAAGCTGGACGCCGGAGAGCTTCGGGCGTATATGGAGAAGTTTCATGGAGATGAGAACCGTGAGCACGAGGTATTTCCGGGGATGGTGTATCTGTCCTGGCCCACGGAGTACGGCACGCTTTACAGCCGCAGGGAGCTTTCGGACATCGCCGCGGTCTGCCGGGAATATGAGCTGCCCCTCTACCTGGACGGGGCGAGGCTGGGCTATGGGCTGATGAGCGGGGAGGCGGATATGACGCTTTCAGATATCGCCGGGCTCTGCGACGTCTTCTATATCGGCGGCACCAAGGTGGGGGCCCTGTGCGGGGAAGCCGTGGTGTTTCCGAGGGGAAACGCGCCGAGACATTTTATGACTATGGTGAAGCAGCGGGGAGCCATGCTGGCGAAGGGACGGCTTCTGGGCGTACAGTTTGACGCCCTCTTTACGGACAGGCTGTATTTTGACATCAGCCGCCACGCCATCGAGATGGCCGTCCGCTTAAGGCAGCTTCTCCATGAGAAGGGAATTCCCTTTTATCTGGAATCGCCTACGAACCAGCAGTTCGTGATCCTGGAGGACGGGATGTACCGCAGGCTTCAGGAACGGGCAGCCGTGAGCTTCTGGGAGAAATATGATAAGACACATACGGTGGTCCGCTTTGCCACAAGCTGGTCCACGACGGAGGCGGATCTGGAAGAGCTGGAGAAGGTTCTGGACGAAATCCAGGATAAAGACCAGCATTAAAGTCCAGGAAAATTGCTGAACAGGTAAAGCCACAGGGAGACGGACAGAATGGGAAAGGAAATCAGACTGCGGATAGAGGCCTGCTACGGGGATCTGCGGCCCTCGGAGAAGCGGGCGGCGGGAAAAGGCGGAGGACCGGGGTTTCGAGGGAATGTACGGTTATTCTCTCACAGGAAAGGAGAGGACGGAGGAGATTCCGGCGAAGATCGTGGCGACGGCAGGCAGCATGGAGGGGGAGATGCTGAAAAATATTTCTACGAAAATTTTCAGCCAGGTGTTCGAGGCGCTGGGACAGGCGCGGAGGATTGATATTTACAGCGTGGAAAATTCCAACGTGACGGCGCAGGATCTGCTGACGAAACTCCTGTATTTGGGACTGGACTGCCGGCATTATGGGGACAGCTATCTGCAGGGCATCTGCGCCGGGAGCTTAAGGCCGGGCGATGTGGCGGTGGGCGTCTCCTACTCGGGTAATTCCCGGGATACGGTGGACGCGGTGAAGGCGGCCAGGAAGGCGGGGGCCACCGTCATAGCGATTACGAATTTCCGGGATTCCCTGATTACGCGGTACGCAGATCTGCTGCTGTGTACCAGCCAGGATCAGGTGTTTTACGGGGACGCGATCTTTTCCAGGACGACCCAGATCATGATTGTGGATATGATTTATATGGGGCTTCTGGCTTCGGATTATGAGCGGTATGTAAAAATATTGAATAAAAACAGCCGGGTGGCCCGGGACAGGGCTTATCTGCCGGAGAAAAAAGACGAGCCAGGGCGGTGAAACCATTGTATTTTTTTAAGTACAATTTTTGCCCTGAAATCCCGGAGAGTCCTTTAAATCTGGGAAGAATACAGGAAAAAGGGAGGAAAACTGTAGATTTTCTACTGGAAAATCCGGGGAAAAAGGGGACGGGTTTCGAGAGGAAAAAAGAAAATTTTCAGGAGATAAAAGTAAGTCCGCGCGAAGAGGGAAGGGCAGAAAAAAGGGAGAGGATTTTGTAGAATTTCTACAGGATCCTCTTTTTTTTAGTTTACCGGCCCTTTACAAAGGTTTCACCTGCTCTTGATTGAATGCTGGTTCCTGGGCGGCTATAATGCCAGTTGTCAGGAGGAAGAAAGGGAAAGGAGAAAGGATATGCTGGAGCTTAGACACGTAAAGAAATCTTATGATAATGTGACAATTCTGGAAGACATTAATCTGGAAATTCAGGACGGAGAGATCGTCTCGATTCTCGGGCCCTCGGGCTGCGGAAAGACGACCCTCCTGAATCTGGTGCTGGGGCTGACCCCGGCGGACAGCGGAGAGATTCTTTTCAATGGAAAAGATATTACGAACGTACCTATGGAGGAGAGAGGGTTCAATATCGTATTTCAGGATTACGCCCTGTTTCCGAACCTGAATGTATACAAAAATATTACTTACGGCCTGAAGAACAAGCCGGACATCTCCACGCAGGAGGAGGTAGACGAGTTCATCGAACTGCTGGGCCTTCGGGAACATCTGGATAAGAAAATCGAGCAGCTTTCCGGCGGCCAGAAGCAGAGGGTGGCGCTGGCCAGAACCATGGTGATGAAGCCGAAGATTCTTCTTCTCGACGAGCCCTTAAGCGCATTGGACGGCGTGATTAAAGAGTCCATCAAGGAAAAGATAAAGGAGATCGCCAGGGACTTCCATTTGACGACCATCATCGTGACCCACGATCCGGAGGAGGCTCTGACCCTGTCCGATAAGGTGCTGATTGTGAATAAGGGTTGTATCTCCCAGTACGGCGCACCCCAGGAAATCATCACCACGCCTCAGAACAATTTCGTGAAGGAATTCATTCTGAACCAGCTGGAAATTAAGAGAAACAATATTTTCGCCCTGTTTCACCAGAGCATGACGGCGACGATGCAGGCGGTGTAAAGCCATGGCAGGGAAAGAAAGAGAAATCAAGACTATTTACGCCTTCGTGCTGGCTGTGTTCGCTGTGTTCCTGGCTGTTCCCATCGTAAGGCTTCTGATGGAGTCCTTCGTGGGAGAGGCCGGGGCAGGAATCAGCAATTATGTGGAGGTGCTCACAGGAAGAGGCTTTCTGAGGGCGCTGGGAAACAGCGTCACCGTCTCCGTGAGCAGCGCTTTGACGGCCACCGTACTTGCTTTTTTTCTGGCGTACAGTATACGAATTTAAGCCGGAGATTTAAGTCAGTAATCCGGACGCTGGCGGTCTTGCCCATGCTGCTTCCAACCATTACTTACGGCTTCGCGATTATCTATTCCTTCGGAAAGCAGGGACTGCTGACGAAGCTTTTCGGAAGACAGCTCTTTGACATCTACGGGTTTAACGGACTGCTTTTTGGCTATGTGATTTACACGCTGCCCATTTCCTTCATGCTGATTCTGAACACCATGGGCTTTATCGATAAGAAATTCATGGTGGTGTCGAGAGTCATGGGCGACAGTCCTTTAAGGACTTTCTGGCAGACGATTATCCGGCCCCTTTTGGGGACCCTGGCGGCCTCCTTTGTACAGTGCTTCTTCCTCTGTTTTACGGATTACGGAATTCCGGCCTCCGTGGGCGGAGAGTATGAGGTCATTGCTACGGTTCTTTACAATGAAATGCTGGGAAGCATCCCGAATTTCAACCGGGGCGCCGTGGTGGCCATGATGATGCTGATTCCTTCCGTGCTCAGCATCGCCCTGCTGAAATATCTGGAGCGCTACAACGTGCGCTATACCAGGATTTCGCAGATCGAGCTGAAGAAGAACCGGATGCGGGACGGCGTCTGCGCCGCAGGCTCTTCTCTGATTATCCTTTCGGTGCTGGCGGTCTTCGCGGTCATCTTCGTGGTGCCGCTGGTGCAGGAATGGCCTTATCAGGTGAGCTTCACGCTGGAGCATGTGCAGGCCGTGCTGAATGACAGCAGCCTGTTCGGCGTGTACAAGAACTCGATTTTCGTGGCGGTGTGCACGGCGCTTCTGGGCCTTCTGATTACCTACGGGGCGGCGCTGGCTACGGCGCGAAGCGGGCTTTCCGGAAAGCTGAAGGGGGTCATCGACGCCATCGCCCTGGTGACCAATACGATTCCCGGCATGGTCATCGGTATCGCGTTCATGTTCATCTTCTCGGGAACGCCCCTGCAGAATACCTTCCCGCTCATCATCCTCTGCAACGTGGTGCATTTCTTTTCCACGCCGTACCTGATGATGCGCAACTCCCTCTCCAAGCTGAACAGCTCCTGGGAGACGACGGCTTCTCTGATGGGAGATACCTGGATCAAGACGATTGTGAGGATCGTGACGCCGAACATGACGTCCACAATTCTGGAGGTATTCAGCTACTATTTCGTAAACGCGATGGTCACGGTCAGCGCGGTCATCTTCATCGCCGGAGCGCGGACCATGGTTATCACGACCAAAATCAAGGAACTGCAGTATTACACCAAGTTTAACGAGGTATTTGTCTTATCGTTATTTATCCTGGGAACTAATCTAATTGTGAAGGGAATTCTGGGGTATCTCATAAATAGAAAAGAAAAAAAGGAGAAATAAGAACCATGAAAGCAAAGAAAATCGCATTGATTTTAACAGGAGCCATTCTGACAGGAACTCTTTCTATGACAGGCTGCGGACAGAGCGCGGGGGCAGGCGCTTCCGGCGCAGAGCAGGTGATCATCTATTCCAACGCGGACGAGTCTGTGGCAGTGGTCGACAAGGGCGGCGACACGAATCCGCTGGCCCAGGAGATGGCAGAGTGCATCATCACCC
>CALWBB010000097.1 GCA_944375885.1 uncultured Merdimonas sp. | reverse complement strand
GAGGCCTTGGTGTAATCCAGGATCACATAGGCCACAAAAAGGCAGATGCAGGTGTAAAACCGGATCCGGAAGAAGACCCAGCCGGCAGAAGGCTCTTCCTCCTGCGGCGTCTGTCCCTGCTGTTCCAGAAGCATCTTCCGGTACCGGCCCCCCTGCCTCTCCGTCTTTGCCATAGCAGTTCCACCGCCTTAACTGTCCCTTTACTCTATACCTATGAGACAGGCGGGCGCGCCAGAACCTTTCCATGTGGCAGGCGCGGCAGAACCTTTCCCCGCCAGCGGTCTGTCAGCGTTCGGTCAGCGGTTGGCCAGCTCTGCCGTGATATCCTCCCAGGTCACGCCCCGCTCCACCATCAGCACCATGGCGTGGTAGAGAAGATCCGACATCTCGTATTTGATTTCCTCCGGATCCGGGTTCTTGGCCGCGATCACAAGCTCCGTGGCCTCCTCTCCTACCTTTTTCAGGATCTTGTCGATTCCCTTCTCGAACAGGTAGTTGGTGTAGGAGCCCTCCTTCGGATGGGCCTTGCGGTCCGCGATCACCTGGTAGACCTGCTCGAACACCTTCAAGGGATTGGTATTCTTATAATCCGTCTTCGCGATCTCGTGAAAGAAGCAGGATTTATTGCCTGTATGGCAGGCCGCTCCGGTCTGGGACACCTTCGCCAGGATCGTGTCCAGATCGCAGTCCACCACCAGCTCCTTGACATACTGGAAATGGCCGCTGGTCAGGCCTTTGACCCAAAGCTCCTGGCGGCTTCTGCTCCAGTAGGTCATTTTCCCGGTCTCAATGGTCTTCTGGAAGGCTTCCTCGTTCATGTAGGCGGCCATCAGCACCTCGTCCGTCCGGTAGTCCTGCACCACTACGAGCACCAGTCCGTCCGGCCCCAGCTTGAACTCGGACCACTCCATGTTGCAGTCCAGGGGGTGGAGCTTCTCCTCAAAGGGACGAAGCTCGTTCACATAGATGAGCTCGCTTACATACTCCTCCACCAGGGCCGCCGGGGCGCTGACCACATCGGAGCTGTCCACGGAGGCCGCGATCCGTTCCTTTCCAAAGCGCTTGGAGGCCTCCTCGGTCAGATCGATATTGTCCTGTCTCGCGTAATTCAGGATGGCCTTGGCGCAGCCCGCATAGAGATATTTCTTCACATCCTCCAGCCTGCGGATGCGGCCGCCCGCCTTCACAGGAACCTCCGCCGCCCGGCAGATCTCCTTCAGGGCGCCTAAGGATCGCTCGTGATCCGCATCCGTATCCGAGAGATCGAAGACCAGGATCTCGTCAGCCCCGTTGTCGCTGTAATACCGGGCCAGAACCGTCGGTTCCCGCCCCTCATCCTTTTCCTTTCCGGCCAGCAGCCGGATCACCGCGATGTTTCGTTCACTCATATTCAAAGACTTCCTTTCGTCGATAGTACGTCCGTAATTCTCGGATCCCTGGCCACGGCCATGTCAAGTGCCTTGGCAAAGGCCTTGAACATGCCCTCCATCATGTGGTGGCTGTTCCCGCCCGAGAGCATCTTAAAATGCAGGTTCATGCCCGCGCTGTAGGAGACCGCGTAGAAAAACTCCTTTGCCATCTGGGTGTCCATCTCCCCTACCCGCTCCGTGGGAAATTCCACGTCCGAGACGTAATAGGGCCGGCCGGACAGATCCAGGGAGCAGAGTACCAGGGACTCATCCATGGGAAGGATACAGGTTCCATAGCGGACGATGCCCTTCTTGTCTCCCACCGCCTCCCGGATGGCGCTTCCCAGCACGATGCCGGTATCCTCGATGGTATGATGGCAGTCCACCTCCAGATCGCCCTTGACCTGGCAAGTCAAATCAAAAAGCCCGTGGCGGGCAAAGCCGTTCAGCATATGATCAAAAAATCCGATTCCGGTGGAGATCTCCGCCTTCCCGCTGCCGTCCAGATTCAGGCTTATCCGGATATCCGTCTCCTTTGTGGTTCTGGTGATTTCCGCAGTGCGCTCCATGCCAGTCCTCCTTTTTTACTCGTCCTTCTTTTCAAACCGTACCGCGATGGAATTGGCGTGGGCCGTCAGCCCTTCCGCCTTCGCGAAGGTCTCGATATCTTCATGCGCCGCCTCCAGGGCCTCCCTGGAGTAGTACACGATGCTGGATTTCTTGATAAAATCGTCTACGCTTAAGGGGGAGAAAAATTTCGCCGTCCCGTTGGTGGGAAGCACATGGTTCGGCCCCGCGAAATAGTCTCCCAGGGGCTCGCTGGCGTATTCCCCGATAAAGATAGCCCCGGCGTTGCGGATCTTCGTCATGACCTGGAAGGGATCCCGGGTGACGATCTCCAGATGCTCGGAGGCGATCTCGTTGGCCGCTTCGATGGCTTCCTCCAGGTTCTCTGCGATGAGGATATAGCCGTAATCCGCCAGGGATTTCTCCAGAATCTCTCTTCGGGAAAGGGTTTTTAAGAAGCCGTCGATCTCCAGCTGTACCTTATCCGCCAGCTCCCGGCTGGTGGTCACCAGAATGGCGGAGGCCATCTCATCATGCTCCGCCTGGCTTAACAGATCTGCCGCCACGTACCGGGGATTGGCCGTCTCATCCGCCAGGACGAGAATCTCGCTGGGCCCGGCGATGGAATCAATGCTCACGAAGCCATAGACCGCCTTCTTGGCAAGGGCCACATAGATATTTCCGGGGCCTACGATCTTGTCCACCTTCGGAATGCTCTCCGTTCCGTAGGCCAGCGCGGCGACAGCCTGGGCGCCGCCCACCTTGTAGATCGCATCCGCTCCCGCCTCGCAGGCGGCCACCAGTGTATTGGCGCAGACTTTGCCATCCTTTCCCGGCGGCGTCGTCATGACGATGCGCTCCACGCCCGCCACCTTCGCCGGCACAATATTCATCAGCACGGAGGACGGATACACAGCCTTTCCTCCCGGCACATAGACGCCGCAGGAGGCAAGAGCGCTGATCTTCTGGCCCAAAAGGGTGCCGTCCGGCCTGCTGTCGAACCAGCTGTAACGCTTCTGCTTCTCGTGGTAGCTGCGGATATTCGCAAGGGCCTTCCGGATGACCTCCAGAAGCGCCGGATCCACGAGGCGGTAGGCCTCGTCGATCTCCTCCTTTGTGACCTGGATGGAACCGGCGTCGATTTTCACGCCGTCGAAGCGTTCCGTATAGGAAAAAAGTGCCGTATCCCCGTCCTTTTTCACATCCTCAATAATCGCGTTCACGCGGTCCGCGTACTCCCCATAGTGGTTGGGGCTTCGTTTTAACAGCTCGTCCAGCAGGTTTCGTCTGCTGCTCTCGTCCAGTGTGATGACTCTCATGATTTCCTCCCAAGCAGATATCCAAAATATCGGTTAAAAACTAAGACGACCGGGATCTCCGCCGCGCAGACCAGCACGGCCACGCCCAGGTTAAAGACGGGCTGGGGCAGAGGGATCCGGTTGTCGATAAAAAACATTCCCAATGATACATAGTATACCACGAAAAACGCGGCGTGTGTACACATAATCACAAGAGAGTTCCGTCCAAGCCAGGCCAGAGGCCGGATCGCCGGAAGCGCCCGCATAAGGGCGGTAAGCCCGGCGCAGGACAGAAAGGCCGCCAGGTAATGCCAGGGCTCCACATACAGATAGTGAAGATCGAAGACCGATAAATGAAGAGCCAGAATGCCGCCCGGAATCAGAAGCAGGGCAAGGACTGGAAAGGCCTTCCGGGGCAGCCTCCCGTAAAGGGCTCCCAGATACCAGCCCATGAGCAGGAAGGGCATGGCCAAGATTCCCCGCAGCAGGGTAATCAGAAGATCCATACCCGCAAAGCCGATGAGAGGCAGATCCGTCACGGCATATTGATCCAGCCGGAAGATCACAGTCACCCCATAGGCCCCCACCGCCAGAAGCAGTACCGCCAGGTTCCGGGAAACGGGTCTTAACCCTCTCTCAAGCAGCAAAAAAATGGCTCCCGCAGTAAAATACGCGGGCAGGAACCACAGGATATGGATGCCGTAGCCTGTGGCGGCGTCCACATACTGCCTTGCAAGCTGGGCCCCTGAGAGCGCCCCCGGATCCAGAAAATGTTCCAGCGTGTTCATGGTCAGCAGCATAATGGTAAACGCGGCGTAGGGAACCAGCGTCCCCCTGGCCCGCGCCGCCAGGGCGGAAAAAAGCGGACGCCCTTCTTCCCGCTTTTCATAAGCCAGGATGCCGCCGATGACAAAAAAGAGCGGCATGTGAAAGGAAGAGATCCATTTCAGGGTATCCTCCCGGATGTATTCGATATGGCCCAGGATCACGAGAAATATCCCGATCCCCTTGGCCATATCCAGATAAGTCAGTCGTTTCCGAGGCATGTATCCTTCTCCTGTCTGTCACGTTTTGGGCATATCCGTCCCAGGCGCCTGCAGGCGCTCCTTCCGCCCGGGAAGGCTTAAGAGAGGGCCTCCCGGAGCTTTCGGATAAGCCCTGTGATGCGCTCTGCCTCCATCTTCATGCTCACCTGGTTGACCACCATGCGCGCGGACAGCGGCATGATTTCCTCCAGCACCTGAAGGCCGTTCTCCCTTAAGGTCGAACCTGTCTCCACGATATCCACGATCACCTCCGACAGGCCCACCAGGGGCGCCAGCTCGATGGAGCCGTTCAGCTTGATGATCTCCACCGTCTGGTGCTTCTGGTTATAGAAATAATCCTTGGCGATATCCGGGTATTTGGTGGCTACGCGGATCTGCTCCTGGTGCGCCAGCTTTTCCCGGGCGGATTCCGGCCCGCAGACGCACATCCGGCATTTCCCAAAGCCCAGATCCAGCACCTCGTACATCTTCCGGCCTTCCTCCACCAGGGTATCCTTCCCAACTACGCCGATGTCCGCTGCGCCGTATTCCACGTACGTGGGCACGTCCGGCCCCTTGGCCAGGAAGAATTTAAGGCCCAGCTCTTCATTTACAAAGATCAGCTTCCGGCTGTCCGGATCCTTCATCTCCTCGCAGGTGATGCCTACCTGCTCCAGAAGCTCCAGGGTCTTCTTCGCCAGGCGGCCCTTGGTGAGGGCGAAGGTCAGATAGCGCTTCCCATCCGGCCCGGAGGCTTCTTTTCGCAGGCCATCATTTCGGAGGGCCCGCTGCAGCTGATCGATCACAATGGCGAAGCCCACCGCAGGGAGCTGCCGTCCGAAATGGGAAAGCAGGGTGTCGTAGCGGCCGCCCTTGGCTACCGGCTCTCCGTAGCCGTAGGAGTAAGCGCGGAACACGATGCCCGTATAGTAATTGTACTTGCTGAGCATGCTCAGATCAAAGGTGATATACTTTTCACAGCCCTTCTCCTTCAGGCCCTCATAGATGGCCTCCAGGCGGGCCAGGGCGCGGAGGGCTTCCTCGTTGCCCGTGAGCGCCCGGGCCTGCTCAATCACCTCCGTGGTACCCGAAAGGGTCGTCATCTCCAGGAAGGCCTCCCGAAGCTCTCCTGCCAGCTCATAATCCGCCAGCAGCTCCTCCGCCGCAAAGCGGTTCTTGTCCGCGATCAGGCGGCGCAGGCTCTCCTCCGCCTCGCTTCCGATTCCAGCTTCCTTTAAGAGGGCCTTGAAGAACTCCACCTGGCCTACGCTCACCTGGAACTCCCGGAGGCCCGCGGCTTTCAGCGCCTCAATGAGCACGGACAAAAGCTCCACATCCGCCTCCACGCTCTCCTCTCCCATCAGCTCCGCGCCCAGCTGGGTCGTCTCTTTTAAACGCCCCTGGTATTTATCATAGTTGATAAAGGTATTCCCCATGTAGCAGAGGCGGATGGGCGTCTCGTCATGGAAATACTTGGACACGGCCCGGGCGATGGACGGCGTCATATCCGGCCGCAGCGCCAGGGTATTGCCCTCCTTGTCAAAAAATTTATAAAGCTCCCGGGAGGGGACGGTGCCCACTTCCCTGGAAAACACGTCGAAGAACTCAAAGGTGGGCGTCTCGATGCCCTGATAGCCCTGCCCGGCCAGCACACGGTAGAGAAGCTGCTGCAGCTCAAACTTCTGCACAAACTCGCTCCCGTAGATATCCCGCACGCCCTCCGGCGTATGTAAGATCGGATTCTGATTTTTCATAATATGACTGCTCCTCCTTAGCATCCCGCCTGCCCAATCCAGCCGAAACGGCAAAATCCAGCCATTTGGGGCCGTATCGTCCCTTAGCGCACCGATGCTATCCAGTATTGTAACACAGATGCAGGCAGATGTGCAAAAAAATTCCTGCTCTTAAGTAGGAAAGAACAGGCCCGCTTTAACTATTCTGCCGCTCTTTCTTCCTGAACCCGCCTAAAAGCCAGCCGCCGAAAGGAAAATCCCTATCAGGAACGTCCCGATTCCAGCCAGCCAGAAGACAGTTCCCAATATGGCGTTAAGATATATGCCGCTCATGCTGAGAAAGGAAACCTGTGGTTTATTCGGATTGTACTTTACCTTGTATTCCGCCGCGCGGGAAAAGATGCCAAAGGTCGTCCAGCCTGTATCTGCCTCATAACGGATCCCATCCACATAATACTCATATTTTGCCCTGGCGCTTTTCGTTTCCGTGCCAAGACTGCTTCTCGACGCAACGACTCTTCCAGCTGTTGTGCTCCGGCAGGTAAAAATTTTATAATATTTCGGTGCACTGTAAAGAACGCCTGCAAGCGTAAAGCTTACTGCGATAATCCATACTGCTATCATAAGCCTTCTTCCTTTCCGTCCATAATTTTCTGTATCCCATCCAGGTAGGGAACCAGGTAACCGCCGTGGGGATTTAGCACAAAGTCTGGCGAAAGCTCCTCGTGCCGGAAGCTTTTGCGCCCTCCCGCCGCAGCCCTGTCCCAGAATTCCCGCATTCTCTGATAAGAAAGGTAATAGAGCTCATTCCGGTGGGAAAAGAAAAGAATCAGAAAGGCGACGCCCTCCTGCCGTTCAAAGTCCTCCATGAACCGCACCTGGTGCTCATGGATATTCTGGAGCGGGAAGGTGTCGCTGTCGCATTCCTTGGCATCAAAGCAGACGGGAATGCCCTGCACGGCTCCGATATAATCCACCGTACTCTTCTGGTCGAAATACGCCAGCGTAATATGCCGGTGTTCCTTATCGATACGGATGGGCGTAATGGGCGTGGGAACCTTCTGAATAAGAGCCAGGCCCTGCTCCCGGTATTTTTCATTGGTGCGGTTGATAAGCTCCTCCAGCGTGGAACCGCGGAGGCCTCTGGAATTCCAGGTCGCCATCTGTTCAAGTCCCTCCTCTGAAAGCTCTCTGGTCCCTTTCTCCTCTTGGGGGAGGCTTTCAAGTCCCTGTTCTCTGCTCCTGATTATAGCACAGACGTTCTGATTTGAAAATCAGGAAATTTTCCGGGAACCGTGGACATTAGGAAATTTTCTGGAAACCGTGGAGTATAGGGAATTGGGCTGGAACCGCGAAACTGCAGAACTTGCAGGCCGTTTGAACATATACAAATTTTTTTCTTCCTGATATCCAAAAACGCGCGCTGGCAGGCCCGAAATCTCTCATTTTCCGGAAAATAGTATCTGAATTGTACATATAGAAAATTTTCAGTCCGCCATGTCCAAAATTTCGCAGATCTTTGGATATACGCGGCAATTTTTTCTGTATATGGAAAATCCAAAAATTTATCGAACTTTTTTAGGCCGAAATACTCACTTTTTGCACCGGAATTGTATACTGCGAAAGAATTTTTTTCCTATATGTATAAACGCAAAATCAGAAATGAGGGAGTCTTAGGAATTTCTCAGGGTAATTGTTCATACCTGTTGAACCGGCCCGGCGGTACTGCTATAATAAAAATGCAAATGGTTGTCCCACATTTTCATACGCGGGAGGATTGCTTATGCGTGAAAAAACAGCTATTCTGTGCAGCTTATTTCTGCTTTTGGGGCTTTCGGCCTGCGCCCGGAACCAGGAAGGAATTGCATCTCTTTCGCGGGACGGGATTGCCCCATACGAGCTGTCTGAAGAAAATAAAAGCCTCCTTCAGGCTTTTGGACTTTCCGGACAAAATTCGCAGATTCTTGTCTTCAAAGCCCCCAAGGAGGCCGTAAGCATGAATTTCCATGTATACTGCCTGGGAGAGGATAAAGCCTGGGAGCGCATCGACGGCGGCGGGATTATGCGCGGCTGGACCGATGGAGAAGACGGAAAATGCCTGGAAGGACTTTTTACCATGCAGTTAAAGGAGGATTACGCGATAGAATTTCATATCAGCGATTCAGGATCCTCCGCCGCCTACGAAAGCGCTCCTGTCTCCTGGCCTCATGAACTCCCGGCCAAAACCTGGACGTTTCTGCAGGAGTTTCAGAAAATCGAACTGAATACGGAAATTCCCATAGCGATTCTCTCCTACACCAATGAAAATGGTCTGAGCAGCAGCCGCCTGGAGGATTATTTTGACCCGGAAGGCATTGAGAATCCCGATCTGGTGCAGGCGGTGACGCTGGAATTCTCAGATCAAGAGCTTTAGTCTCCAATTGAATGTATGTGTTCCCGGCAATTAAGAGCAGCCTTAATCGCTGTTTTCATTGATTGTCCGTATCACGCGGCAGGGATTCCCCACGGCCACCGAATTGGCGGGGATATCCTTTGTCACGACGCTTCCTGCGCCGATGACGGATCCGCTGCCGATGGTGACGCCCGGCAGCACGATGACGCCGCCGCCCAGCCAGCAGCCGTCGCCAATCCGGATGGGCCGGGCGAAGGTCCGGCAGAAATACTCTCCGGACTGCGGATCCCAGTCCGGTGTCAGCCGCTCGGAGAACTCCACCGGATGCGCCGCCGTGTAAAGCTGCACATTGGAGGCGATCAGTACGTTGCTGCCGATTTCGATCTGATTGCAGTCCACAAAGGTGCAGTTCATGTTGATGGAGACATTGTCCCCCAGGGAAATATTGCAGCCGTAATCACAGAGAAAGGGCTGGCCCACAGAGACATTTGTGCCGATGCGGCGAAAAAGCTGGCTTAGGAGTTCCCGTTTTTCCTCCTTCTGCTCGTATGCAAGGGCATGGTATTCCTTCAGAAGCCTTCGTGCCTTCGCCTTCATTTTCAGAAATACCTCGTCGTGGCAGTCATAATACTCTCCTGCCAGGCATTTTTCCAGTTCTGTCACAGTCTCTCTCCTCCTTTGCTCCCCGGCTGTTTTCTCTGTCCTTTTCTAAGCATTATAAGCGTTTTTAAAAAAGAACACAAGAAAAGCAGTGTAATATGCAAAAGGCATACGACACTGCTTTTTGTGGTAAATGCAAAGCTTATATTCCAGATGGCTACTGCTCCTCCAGCACCCGGTGGATATGGAGGGCCAGGTACATCCGCTCCTGGCTTGTGAGCTTCTGCCGGAACTTGTCCGTCACATAGATCTGGATCTTGTCCACGCACTCGAATTCCTTCTGGCAGACGGCCAAGATCTGCTCGTAGAGCAGGCTCGACTTTTCGTCGGGAAGCTGGTTCCTGCTCACCAGGCGCTGCACGAAGAGCTGCACATGGGTAACGTACCGGGAATAGGGCGTGCTGTCCTCCTTATAGGTGACGCCGAAGCTGTATTTCACGATGTCCAGGATATCCTTCACCGTGCTGGCGATCAGCAGGTTCTGGCTGTTGTAGGGGTGGTCGTACTGGGCGTTGATGAAATGGAAGGCGATATTTCCCGCCTCATCCATGGGCACCTCCATGCCAAGCTGGCCGCTCATCAGGCGCACCGCGTACTCTCCCACCTGAAACTCGTTGGGATTAAACTTTCTCATCTCCAGCGTGTAGAAATTCTGCAGAACGATTCCGTCCCGGATCCGCCTGGCCGCAAAGGACAG
>CALWBB010000096.1 GCA_944375885.1 uncultured Merdimonas sp. | reverse complement strand
AGTGGAGATAAAATTCCAGGAAGGTGTCGTTGACACATTCCTTCACATCCTCAGGATTTTCAAGATAGGCGGCCGCAATCTTCCAGACCAGGGCGGCGTACTGCTCCATCAGCTCTTCCGGCGTGGGAAGCGGCGGGGCAGATTTGACAGATTTTGAAGTTGCCTGCGCAGAGGAAGCGCCGGCGGCTGTTTTGTCGTTTTTCATGGCAGATTCTCTCAACGGATCCGTGTACTGTTATGGTGTGTCAGGATCGGCGGTCTTTTCCCGGGCAGTCACAGGGATGGAAAGGGTGTGCTCCCAGAGGTATCCGAGATTTCCGCCGCCCTCCCCGCTGCCGCGCAGGCAGAGATCCTCCGCGCCGAAGATATCCTCCGGCCAGAAGAGATCCATTCCCCAGAAAAGCAGCGTTCCGTTTTCATCATAATAGGTCATGGAACCGCTGCCTGCCGCCGGGATGATGGCGCCGGGATCGTCCTTAAGTCCCAGGTTCAGGAAGAAATTTGTCAGTGTCAAATCCCCGCGCTCTGTCGTATGCAGGATGCGCAGATAATGGTCTGTGATTTCTCTCTGGGAGGAATAGGCGTCGGGCCCGTCAAAGGGCGGTTCCTCCCAGCCAGCCACCACAAAGCTCCCTCCGGGAATGGAATAGGAGACGCCGGAGGCTTCCCCGTCCAGGGCAGGAAGGGGAACGGCCAGGGTCTCCGGGATTCCCGCAGTCAGGAGGGGACGGGAAAGCCGGATGGTATAAGGGCCTTCCTTCGCGGGGCCGAAGTCTACCGTGACGGCGGAGCTGCCGCTGCTGTAGGCAAAATCATCCGGAACCTGCAAGCCGGGCAGGACCGTTCCATCTTCGGAGACAGCCTCTGCTTCCCCCAGGCGGATCACAAACTCTCCTGTGCTCAAGGGATAGAGATCTGCTATCAGATGGCCCTCCTGAATATAGGCGTCCACCAGGAAGCCGCCCAGATCGCCGATCTCATATCCATAGCCGTCCAGCGGCTCGTCCTGGATCGATGCGAGGCGGAAGGGCAGGGACAGCTCCCGGACACGGAACACGAGGCTTCCGGACAGAGCCTCCTCTGGCACGTCGTAATAGAACCTGTAATCATAGGAAGCTTCTGCCTCCTCGTTTCCGGCGACCGTGAGGGTAGAGCGGTAAAGATGGCTCTGTCCGTCGGGAGACGTCCCCTCCAGCGGCTGCCCGTCCAGCAGATCCTGGTGCCAGACGGTATTGTATTCTCGCTGGAACGCAAAGGCGTCCTTTTTCTCGTAGTGTACGGTCAGGCATAGCTCGCCGCCGTTCCAGCAGGCGTCGGTGATCGCCGCGCCGAATTCCTCATTTTCCGCGGAAACGGGCTCTTCCAGCACGTAGAAGGGCAGCTCCGGGTTCGTGTTGACCCCATAGCCGGGCACGATGCCAAAGTAGCGCAGCACCACGTACGCACATGCGGCCAGAGCGGCGATGAGAGCCAGGATGAGACCGATGGTGAGGGCTTTCTGCAGCTTGGTCAGGGAGCGCTGGTGGCGCTTCTTCACTGCCTCATAGGGCAGGTTCAGGGAGTCCGCGATCTCCTTTATGGTCATGCCGTCATAGTATTTCATGCGGATGATGTCAAATTCCTCCGGCTTTAAGGCCTGAAGCGCCGCTTCCAGATCCAGACGGTCCGCAGTCTGCTCTTCCATGTCCACCGGGTCTGCCAGATCTGCCGGGCTCGCTGCAGAAGCCCTTCGGTTTTTCCGGTACAGGCTTACCGCTTTTCTGCGCGCGATCGTACACAGAAACGCAGTGTAAGAGCCTTTCTCCGGATCATAGCGATCCGAGTGGAGATAAAATTCCAGGAAGGTGTCGTTGACACATTCCTTCACATCCTCAGGATTTTCAAGATAGGCGGCCGCAGTCTTCCAGACCAGGGCGGCGTACTGCTCCATCAGCTCTTCCGGCGTGGGAAGCGGCAGGGCAGAGCAGGATTGTGAAGAAGAGCTTTGGGCGGTTTTTCCGGCGTTTTTCATAGAGGATTTTCTCAAATTGTTAAAGTTTACATGATATCACCAGAATAGCACAGGAAGGGGGAAAGGACAAGAATGTAAAGTTTAACAATTCGGGGTAAAAAGAGCTTCCTGAAAACTGTTAAACTTCAGGCAGTTGCTCTGCCCGGAGGGACTGTTAGAATAAACCATGGTTTTCATTTTTACAATAAGAGGAGGAAACGTGTTATGGTAGTGTTTTTACTGATTCTTGCGCTGGCGTACTTTGGCGGAAGCTATTTCGCCTACAATGCGCTCCGCAGAAAGTACGCGGGAATCATCGGCATTCCGGGTTCTTATTTTATTCTGCTGACAGCCTTCCTTGTGATTGGTCTCATCAGGGGAATCTTTACGGGTGGCTTCGGGGAATCGGCGCTGGAGCTGGTGTTGACGATTCTGATCATGCTGGCGGGAATCGCCTATACGGTGCTGATGATTCTGCGCTGCGAGACAGTGGGCGACAAGATCCTGCTCCCCTTTGCGGCGATTCTGATCGGCTCGGGCTTCTGCATCCGGTTTATAGCGGCCATCGCTTTCCATGTGCCCATGGAGAGCGGAAACGTGGAGGATAAAAATGTCTTTCCGCCGTCCATGCGCGACAGCGGCGGCGACGTCTGGGAGCTGCAGACTCATAATGATGTGTCAGCCGAGTACCGGTGCGCGAAGACCGGGGAACGCAGACAGTTTAGCGTAGGAGATTTTTCGAACGGCAGACCCTTTGGCTTCAGCTGATAAAGTCTGAGGCAGCCTATTCCGGCTCTTAGCGCGGCCAAAGAACGCATTGTGTTTTTACCAGAACGGAAAACTGCACCAGCTTATTGGAGAAACAGAAAAGCAGATGTCTGTAATGCAGTCCAGGCTGAGACAATCCGGGTCGGATTGGAAGGAGGCAAAACTCCAACAGGATATTGGAGAAAGCGGTTTTCCGCTGTTATTTGCGTATGTTCCGTGGGGACATCATATAGAAATCATTACAAAATGCAAATCTGTGGAGGAGGCGCTGTTTTATAAAAAGAAAACCATTGAGGAGGGGTGGAGCCGGAATGCACTTGTTCATTGCATGAAAGCGGGGCTGTTTCAGAGTACAGGTACGGCATTTACGAATTTTTCTGAACTGCTTCCGGTATCACAGGGAAAGCTTGCTCAGGAAATTATCTGGGATACCTATGATTTCAGCTTTGTTTCCCTGCCGAAGGAATATGATGAAAGCACCCTGGAGAAAGCGCTGGAGCAGAATATCACCAGATTCCTGCTTGAGCTGGGAACGGGCTTTGCGTTTGTCGGGAGACAGAAGGAAATTGTGGTTTCAGGAAAAACGCGGAAGATAGACATGCTGTTTTACCATATCCGTCTCAAATGCTATGTGGTTGTCGAGCTGAAAGCAGTTTCTTTTGAACCGGAATTTGCAGGAAAGCTGAATTTTTATGTGAACGCGGTCAATGAGATTATCAGAACCCAGGATGAGAATCCGACGATAGGACTTCTTATATGCAGAGATAAGGAGCAGACAGAGGTTCAGTGGGCATTCCAGGGGATCCAGACGCCCATGGGCGTGGCGTCCTATGATCATATCGGGCTGGAGGAGATCCGAAAGCAGCTGCCTACGGAAGAGCAGATCCAGCGAAGAATCGAACTGGCAGAAGAGGAATTTCATTTGGGCCTGCAAAAAGAAACCGCAGAATAGAAACCGCGGAACAAAAACCCTGCGGCGTCAGCAGTCCTGCTGGCGCCGCAGCTTATGTAAGGATCTCTGGTGGCGTTTTTTCACTGTTTCATAGGGAAGCTCCAGGGAATCCGCGATTTCCCGGATCGTCATGCCGCCGAAATATTTCATGCGGATCAGCTCCGCTTCCTCTGGCTTCAGGGCGGCGATGGATTTTTCCAGATCCAGACGCTGGATGACCTTTTCCGCCATGTCCTCGGGAGACGGGAATTCATCCGGGGAAAGCCTGCGCGCCGCGCTTCCTGGCTTCGGAGCGGCCGCGGGAAGGGAACCGGGCTTGGAGGCAGACGGCAGAAGACCGGAAGAATGGTTCAGGCTTTTCCGGTATTTGTCAATGGCTTTATTGCGGGCTGTGACCGACAGAAAGGCGGAGTAAGAGCCCTTATCCGGGTCATAGCGTTCCCTGTGCAGATACAGATCGCAGAAGATATCGTTCACACATTCCTGGATGTCGTCCGGATTTTTCAGATAGGCTGAGACGATTTTCCAGACCAGCGGGCCATACTGGCGGATCAGATCTGCGGGATCCGGCAGTTCATTTGCTTCAAAGTTATTCATTACACATTCCCTCGGGGCATGGGGCCCTGAACGGATAAGGGGCATCATGCCAGAATGTCATAAGCATGACATGAATGGAAATGCGTCTCAACATTCTAAACTTTAACAGTTTTTTCTTTTCTTTATTCCAGAGACTTAAAATACATAAAACGGAAACCATTTTTCTGGTTTTTGATGAAATAGGAATCCAGCCGCCGGTAACAGTTTAGGAACCAGAGCCGGGCGTTTTCCGCCCCATTCTTCTGCTTCAGGTTTTCATACGTGCCAAAGATGCCAAGAAGCAGGCGGTCCAGGTATTCTCCTCCTGTCAGGGTATGATCCGGGGTGAGCGGCAGATACCCGAAAAAGGCCAGCTGTTCATTCATCCAGGCGGTGCTCAAGTCAGGAAGTCCCAGAATAATCAGATGGCGGATCATGGTTTTACGGGGAATCTCTCCTAGAAGCTTCAGGCTCCTTTTCAGCTCCATATCATAGCGGATGCTGTAAATATGCTTTTCCCAGAAAGAGGAGGAAGGCTCCTGGCAGATATACTGCAGGGCGTCCACATAATAGAGATGGCGAAGGTTGCTTAAAGGGCCGCCCTCCAGCAGGCGGATCCCGTTCAGATGTGAGGGAGGCCTTTCGGACATGCGCTCCAGGTAGCTGGAGGCCAGATCCTCAAGCCGGCGGCGGCGCTGCCAATAGAGCAGATCCTGCCGGGGCGGAGTTTCCGGGTAAAATTCCAGGGACTTGTCCAGCCAGGCAGTCAGAAACCAGGAGGCATCCCGGGGCGGAAGCTCCAGGGCCCATGCGAAGGACAGGGCAGTATCCCGGTTTACGGGAACGTGATGTCCGGTGCGCCAGTAGCGGATTTTCAGGGTATTGCTTGCCCGTTCAGGCTCTCTTCCATAGATTCGCTGATAGATCAGCGCGTCCATGCCGGCCCGGGACAGCCCCTTTGCTTTCCGCAGCTCCTCATATATATTTTTCAGGCGGCGGACCTCGGGCCGCTCTCCCTGGCTTGCCTTCACACATTCCTTTGCCAGTGCCCGTGTTTTTTCCCAGCTTCGTGCTTCACCGGGAGCCGTAAACTGATATGACATAGATGCTCTCCCTTTTGTATTTTCAACGCCAGGACAGAGGAGCTTTCCGCTGTGTTCCTGCGCCGTCTTTATTCTTCTATAGATGTATTCGCAGAAAACGGGCAAAAGGGGACAAAGAAAAAAGAAAAAATTTTAAAGAGCCGGACAGGGGAGGGATAAATGGGAAAATGTTAAAGTTTACATGAATGACTGGACGGCGGAAAAACGATAAAATGAGATAACTGTATGTACGTCCAGATAAGCTTCATAAGGCAGGGCGCAGATGAACGCCAGCCACGGGGCAGGGGCGGAGGAGGTAAAGTATGCGAACGATGATAGTAGACGAGGGACGCACCGACGTTCTGGCGTGGAAATGCGCGATCCAGGATTTTGAGTTTGGAACCCGGCTCAACGTGCATGAATCCCAGATGGCGGTGTTCTTCCGGGACGGACAGCTTATAGAGGTGCTGGGCCCTGGAATGCATGTGCTGGAGACGAGGAATTTCCCGTTCCTGCGCTTTTTTACGAAGCTGCGATTCGGAAGGTATTTTCACGCGGAGGTGTATTTCGCAAACCTGTCCGTGCAGATGTCGCTGCCATGGGGAACCCGTGAGCGGGTGAATGTGATGCTGGAGGTGGAGCCCGGCAAGGCCATGCCTCTGGATGTGGGCGCCAGCGGAACCATGAATGTGCAGCCGGATCCAGACCAGGTAAAGGAGATGCTGGTCTGGCTTGTGGGCACAGGGGAGGAACTGACGGCGGAAAGCCTGCGCGATAAGTTCAACAGTATGCTGAACACAAAGATCAAGACCTTTCTGGGGCGCGTCCTGCAGCTGCAGCATATGAACGCATTTACGCTGGATCAGCACCTGAATGATATCAGCCAGGCCCTGTTTGGCGTGCTGGAGCCGGAATTCCGGAAATACGGCGTGTGGTTACGGGAATTCTATGTGGACGCCTTTGCGCTGCCTGAGGATAATCCTGCCTTCCAGGACGCCAGGCGGCTGGCGGAGGGCCGCTACATTCAGCATGGCAGGCTGGATCTGGAATATGAGCTGAAGCTTAAGCAGGCGGAGAAGGAAGCACAGCTTGCCCGCCTGGAGGGAGAGAAGACCCTGGTGGAGGCCGACGTGGCGGCCCGGGCGAACGTGACCACGGCTCAGGGCGAGGCGGTGCGCCGTTCCCTGGAGGGTATCACCTCTGTGCAGGAGCATCAGTTTGCGACTTTGGACCGCATGGTGGATGCGGGAGCGGCAGGCGGCGGTGCAGACGGCATGGCGGCTGGAGGCTCTGGCGGCAGTGGAAGCGGCCTGGGCGATATGACCGGCTTCTTCGGGGATGTGATGAAGATGGGAATCGGCCTGGAAATGATGCGGAACATGGGAGACGTGATGAAGGACGCCATGAACGGCGCGGGACAGGCGGGCGCCAATATGGCCCAGGCAGCCAGCATGAGCGGAAATGCCGGCGCCGGAATGCCAGGGGCAGGCGCTCCGGGCGCGGGTATGCCAGGTCCGGGGATGGCGAATCCCTATGCAGGGCAGAATCCGTACGCAGGCCAGAATCTATACGCGCCGGGCACGGGACAGCCAGCCACAGGCGCGCCCCAGCCAGGCGTGCCGCCGCAGCCCATGTCTGCGCCCCAGGCAGCAGGATCTCAGCCGTCCGGCTGGGTCTGCAGCGGCTGCGGGCGGGAGAACCCGGTGGACACCCTGTTTTGCGGCGGCTGCGGCACGAAAAGGCCCGAGCCGGAACCAGCCGCCCCGTCAGCCTGGATCTGCGGCGGCTGCGGACGGGAGAACCCGGCGGATACCCTGTTCTGCGGCGGCTGCGGCGGCAGAAGGCCGGAGTAAAGGGAGCTGGCGTTTCTGCAGGGTTTTGCCGCGGGCCGAAAGGCCTGCGCAGATCAAAAAGATAAGAAAGGATGAATTTAGATATGAATAGAAAAACTTCCTACGGGATCCGTGCTGTCATCATAGCGCTCTTGTTTCTTCTGGTGTATAGCACAGCCTTTTTCCTGCTGGCTGACCTGGAAAAGAACGTAAGCTGGATCGGCTATGGCTTTGCCGTTCTGGCATTTATTCTGACAGGCGGCGGCCTGTGGCTTGGCATCACTGCGTCAGACAGCCTGCAGACGGCGGAGAACATTTACGAGTCTCTCCACCTCTTGTGGCTGTATCCGGTTTTTGCTGTGATTTTAAGTGTTGTGTTTGCGCTTCTTTCAGAAGGGAGCTGGAAGCTGATGGTGCTTCTGGAGGTGGCGCTCCTGGCGGGAGCCGCCATTTACGCCATTGTGGGTTCCACTGCGGCGGCCCGTATGACAGAGCTTGACAAAAAGGGGAGATAAGGAATGAAGTGTATCTACTGCGGAGGGGAGGTCCTCATACAGCCGGGCAGCGGTATCGGAATCTGCACCCACTGTATGGCGGAAAATCCCCTTCCCAAAAAAGAAGAAATCCGGGAACTTTATGAGAAGGCGGGCGAGGCCCTCAGGGAGAGCCGCTTCGACGAGGCAAAGGAATGTTTTCAGGAGCTTCTGATCGAAAACCCGGACGACGCGGCGGTCTGCTGGGGCTTTGCCTTAAGCGAATACGGAATCGAGTATGTGACGGATCCGGCCACTGGGGAGCAGCTTCCGACCCTGCACCGCCTGTCCCTGCAGAAATTCAGCGAATACCTGTATACGAAGAAAGCCATAGACCTGTCCTGGAACTCCCTGGACCGGGATTTCTATATCCGTCAGAGCGAACTGATTGACAGCATTCAGGTAAAGAGCCTTTCCATCTCCAGCCAGGAGACGCCGGTGGACGTCTTCATCTGCTACAAGCGATCCGAGGAAGGGGAGAAGCGGACGGCAGACAGCCGTATGGCGGCGGATTATTACCGGGAGCTTACAAGGCGCGGCTACCAGGTGTTCTTCGCGGAGGAGACGCTGAAGGCCGGAGAGGAATACGAGCCCCGCATCTTCGCGGCCCTGCAGAGCGCGAAGGTCATGATCGCGTTTGCCTCTAAGCGGGAGTATTACGAGGCCGTCTGGGTGAAGAATGAGTGGAGCCGTTACGCGGCCCTGATTGAGCGGGATCTGGAGGAAAAGAGAAGCACGGACCGCCTGCTGATTCCCATGTTCCAGCATATGAAGCATGAGGAGCTGCCGGAGGCTTTGCGCGGAATGCCTTCCTACGTGGAGATGATGACCTCCGCCAATCCCAAAAGCGAGCTTCTGAACCTGGTGGCCGGCCATTTTAAGAGAGGAAAGGCGGAGAACGTATCCGATATCTTAAGAGAGGTGCGCGGAAGCGGCCTTACCGGACGCGGCGCGGTGTCCGGAGAGAGCGCGGCCAGGAGCGGCGGCAGGCTTTCAGGCGGAGCAGAGAG
Organism: uncultured Merdimonas sp.; assembly: GCA_944375885.1. Classification (GTDB taxonomy): domain Bacteria; phylum Bacillota; class Clostridia; order Lachnospirales; family Lachnospiraceae; genus Laedolimicola. The sequence continues at coordinate 1,206 of CALWBB010000096.1, read as the reverse complement.
CGGCCTGGAAGAGAGCATGGAGAAGACCCGTATGCTGGCCACGGTCCGCCTGGTCAATAAGGACTTTGAGGAGGCGGAGCAGCTGTTCCGCAGGGCCCTCGGGCAGCCGGGCGGCGGGACGGATCCGGAAAACTGGCTGGGCCTCATGATGAGCGTCCGGAACATCGCGGGAAAGGAAGCCCTCGCCAGCTATGACACGCCTATCGATGACGACGAGTATTACCAGAAGGCCCTTGCCTGCGCTTCCGAGGAGGAAAGCCGGGAGCTTCAGAAAATCGCGGCCAACTGCCGGGAAAACCGGGAGTGGGCCAAAAAGACAGAGAAGGAGCGGGCCCAGTGCGAGGCGAAGGTGCGCTCCCTGATCGACAAAAAGACAGGCGCCGCGCTGGACGAGAGGAAGAAACGCTGCGAGATCCAGAAAAAGCTTCTGGAGGAAAAGGCCGCCGAGAAGCCTGGCCAGACAGCATTCTGGCTGATATTCCTGTTCCTGGGAAACCTGCTCCCATTTATGGCGTTTTATTATCTGAATATCCTGGGAAAATCGGACGGACTGGGGGCGATTGTGTTTCTGATGCTCTTCCAGCCGGTATTTTACGCCATTGTCGTCTGGAAGCTCTGTACGAAGAAGGAAATTCTGGATACGGGCCTTATCGCCTACGCGATGCGCCTGGTGATCGCAGGCTTTGCTTACTGGGCCGTGATGCTTGCCGCGTCCTTCCTGATGAGCCATGTGGGAATCTTCTTCCTTATCCTGGCGGCGGCCGCGGCGGTCCTTGCGGCGGTCAAGCTCCTGGCGGCGCCTATGAAGAGATCCAAAGGAATCCGGGAGGGAGAGAGCTGGGCGGCGCAGCAAAGAGAGCAGCTGCCCCAGCTTACAGAGGAGCTTATCTCTGTTCTTAACCGGGAGATTGACGAGGCGGCGGAGGATTATCGGAGATATTATACGAACTTCGACGCCAGGAAACGGGAGTGGAGCCAGATGGTGCGCAGCTCCGTGGAGAAAAAGGCAAAGCAGCTTTCGGCAGAGCTTAACGCCTGTGAGAGGAGGAAAAAGTAATGCTGCGGATTTACTGTCCGATCTGTAACGGACTTTTGCGGCTGGAGGACGGCCAGAAGGAGGCTGTCTGCATAAACTGTGGAACGAGGGTGGCTGTGCCCCAGGGCTATACGGAGGCGGAGAGCAGCTATCTTTTTGCGGCGGAGGCC
>CALWBB010000095.1 GCA_944375885.1 uncultured Merdimonas sp. | reverse complement strand
CGGATCCTGCGGATTCCCTCGATCTGATTCACCGCCTGAATCAGGGAAAGCAGGCTCTCTCCCTCCAGATCGAGACCGTAGGAACTCAGATGGATCCCGGTCAAGACCACCTCCTGATAACCGGCCCGGGCCAGAGCGGTGATCTCTTCGCAGACCTCGGAGGACGCCCGGCTGCGCACCCTTCCTCTCGCATAGGGAATGATGCAGTAGCTGCAGAACTGGTTGCAGCCGTCCTGCACCTTTACATATGCCCTTGTATGCTCCGCCGTCTGCGTCACAGACAGGGACTCATACTCCTTCGTATGATTGATGTCGATGACAGCATCCTCCTGCACGCCCTTTTCATAAGCCTCCAGGATTTCCAGGAGATCCTTTTTCCGGTTGTTTCCGATCAGAAGATCTACGGCGCCATCTTCGCGGAGATCCGCCTCCGCCGCCTGCACATAGCAGCCCGCAGCTACCACCAGAGCCTCGGGATTCTGCTTTTTCGCCCTGTGAAGCATCTGCCTGGATTTCCGATCCGCGATATTTGTGACTGTACAGGTATTTACGATATAGACGTCCGCTTTTTCCTCAAAGGGAACAATCTCATACCCGGCCTTTTCCAGCATCTGCTGCATGGCCTCCGTTTCATATGCATTTACCTTGCATCCCAGATTATGTAAAGCAGCTTTTTTCATCGCCTGTTTCCTTTCCATTCGTAAACGATTTCTGACCGCGCTGTTGCGATTCACAGTCCTGATTTTTACAGATTTCAGATTTTGGCATTGACTTTTATCACAGCCGGTATTAAGATCTAAATGAGCTTATCAGTATGCCAACAGGAGGTTGTACAATATGAAAACAGTGAAAATATCTCTGAATTCCATTGAGAAGGTAAAGTCCTTTGTAAATGCGATTACGAGGTTTGATGTAGATTTTGATCTGGTGTCCGGCCGCTATGTCATCGACGCCAAATCCATCATGGGGATCTTCAGCCTGGATCTTTCCAAGCCCATCGATCTGAACATCCATGCCAACGAGGAGATGGACGCCATTTTGGAGGTCTTAAAGCCCTACATCATCGAATAACCGCAATCCCACGCAAATCAGGAATATGCCGGTTTTCCTGCCATAAAGCTGCCCGGGCTCTCCGGGCAGCTTTGTTATGCCGTTTTGCTTTCTTCCCGCCTGTCCCTTCATTCTATCACAGGCAGAACGTCAGGGCAACCTCTCCCGCCTCTTCATATTTTGATAAAAAATCCCCGCCGCCGCAAGCGAAACAGCGTCTACCATAGGCTGCACCCACATACAGCCGTAAAGCCCGAACAATCCATTCATGATAAAGAGCAGCGGAATGTCCAGCACGCCTTTTCGCAGCACAGAGCAAACCATGGATTCCCGGAATTTCCCCATGGCCTGAAACTGGATAATCAGTGGATAGCAGACCGACATCAGCGGCATGGCAGTCACCATCCGCCGCAAAAATCCGGCACTGTACTCCACCGTAAGCGGATCTTTAATGAACAGCAGCGCAAGGCTGGGCGCCAGTATTTCATAGACCACCAGGCAGAGCAGGGAAAAAGCCAGGGAAACCGCGCATCCCAGCCGGAAAAAGCTTCTCCTGCGCTCCTGGTTTCCGGACGAATGATTGTACGCCAGAAGCGGAAGCAGGCCGTTGGACACTCCGATGGAAAAATAAAGCGGAAGCTGATCCAGCTTTTTTACGATCCCAAGCCCTGCCACCGCCTCTGTCGCATACCGGGACACAAAGGCTGACTGGGCTCCTATGGCCACGACAGTAAGCGCATACTGCACTGCGGATGGAAAGCCGCTTTTCATGATGTCCGGCAGACAGCGGGCCGCAAAGCGCAGGCAGGCAGGATGGAGCGAAATTGCCGTCTTCCGCCGCTTCCTCCAAAGATAGACCAGAAAGTACACAGCCGCAGCCGTGTTAGAGACCGCTGTGGCGGCTCCCGCGCCCGCCGCTCCCATTCCCAAAAAGCGCGGTAGCACAAAAAAGGGATCCAGCAGAATATTCAGAATCCCGCCCAGAGCTACGCCGCCCGCTGCGGCTGCCGCCCTGCCCTCCGCGCGGACCAGATTGGCCAAAAGGGTGTTTAAAATAGTGCCCGGCCCTCCTATCACCACAGCCCAAAGCGCATACCGGTAAGCGGCCGCAAAGGTATCCGGCGCGGCCCCGCTCAGAAACAGTATCGGGCGGGCAAAGACCAGAAACAGAAGGGAAAACAGTACAGAGCAGCCTGCCCCTCCCCAGAAGGAAAGCGCCGAAATCTCTCTGGCTTTTTGAGACTCCTTTGCGCCCAGGGCTCTGGAAAGCGCGCTGCCTCCGCCCACGCCGAAAAGATTGGAGACGGCTGTCAGCATCACAAAGGAAGCGTAGACCACTGTGACCGCCGCCGTCTGCTCTGGATCATTTAACATTCCCACAAAATACGTATCCGCCAGATTATAAACCAGCGCAATCATCTGGCTGGCAACAGCAGGAATAATCTGCCGGGCCGCCGCCTGCGGGACGGGCAGCTTTTCAAACAATTCCGTTCTGTCCGCCGTCTTTTCCAAATCTGTCCTCCTTTTTCAGCTTAAGATCAGTATAGTCCCGCTCCTGGAGAATTATACTATAGATTCACCCTCAAGCCAGGAAGCGTCCGGGCGGTCATCTTAAGGCATGGCTTCCGAAAAAAATCGGGCTGGCTGCCCGCCGCCCGATTTGTGAGGTTATGGATGTTCCGCTGCCTGAACGCTGTTGTGAAAAGCAGCGCCTGAACCGCTTATTTCACCAGCACTTTCTCAATCTTTGCAATATACATAGTATGGTAATCCTTATCCGGATACCATTTATCATCACAGTCTTTGTCGATAAAGCAGGCCGGATCATACTGCTGCGCGTACAATTTCCGGCAGATCAGCACCGTATCTGCCTCGGCAAAGTACGGCGTTCCATCCTCGCACTCCACCGTCAGGCCGGATTTTTCCACCTTATTCTCATTCCGCCCAGAGACAGTGCCCAGGTAATTCAGCGTCTTGCGGTATTCTCCGCCCAGCACGGACAGGGAAAAGGTCTCTCCCGCATCTACAAATTCTTTTGTATAGCGCTGGGGACGCAGCACAATAAAGGCCACGTCTTGTCCCCACATGACGCCCAGGCCGCCCCAGGAGGCCGTCATCGTATTGATCTTATCCTCTTTCTTGGCCGTGACAAGCAGCCACTCCTTTCCGATCATGGAAAATACATTTTTCTGAAGCTCTTCCGGTTTTATACTCTTCATATTTCCGCATCCTTTCCTTGCCGGCTTCTTACCGGATCCTCTCTGGGAAACCTACTTTCTTCTGCACCTTGCGCAGAGTCTTGTTCGCGAAATACTGCGCCTTCTCCGCGTTGTTCTTAATCACGGAATCGATATAGGCCTTGTCCTTGGAAAGCTCCTCCACCCGATCCTGCAGCGGCTTGAGAACGGAGACGACCGCTTCGCCCACCGCCGGCTTGAACTGCGCATAGCCTTTGCCGTCGAATTCACGAACCACCTCATCCGGCGCCTTTCCGGTGCAGGCACAGTAAATATTGATCAGATTTTTGATGCCCGGCTGCTCGTCCCGGTACAGAATCTGTCCCTCGGAATCTGTCACCGCGCGCTTAAACTTGCGCATAATGGTATCCGGATCGTCCATCAGATAGATGCTGCCGTTGGGATTCTCATCGGACTTGGACATCTTCTTCGCCGGATCCTGCAGGCTTGCGATCTTCGCGCCCACCTTTCCGATATAAGCCTCCGGAATTGTAAACACGTCGCCGTAGATACCGTTGAAGCGCTGGGCGATGTCGCGGGTCAGCTCCAGATGCTGCATCTGATCGATGCCCACCGGAACCACGTCCGCCTGATACAGCAGGATGTCCGCCGCCATCAGAACCGGATAGGTAAAAAGGCCTGCGTTGATATTATCCGCGTGCTTGGCCGCCTTATCCTTAAACTGAGTCATGCGGTTCAGCTCTCCCATATAAGTAAAGCAGTTCAGGATCCAGGCCAGCTCCGCGTGCCCCGACACATGGGACTGGTAGTAAATACAGTTCTTTTCCGGATCCAGGCCTGCCGCGATATACAGGGTAAGCAAAGCGCGCGCCCGCTTGCGCAGCACCGCCGGGTCCTGCCGGATGGTAATGGAGTGCATATCCACTACACTGTAAAAGCACTCATATTCATCACTTAGAGTCACCCAGTTTTTCAGCGCTCCCAGATAATTTCCCAGCGTCAGATTTCCCGTCGCCTGCATTCCGCTGAACAAAACTTTTTTGTCACCTATCATTCTTTTTTCTCTCCTATCCGCATTCTATAGATTCAAAAGCGTGCAGGCCACCCTGAAAAAAATCAGAAGGCTGCAGGCATCCACAATCGTCGTGATCAGAGGCGCCGCCATGATCGCCGGATCCAGTTTCATTTTTTCCGCCAGCATCGGCAGGATGCAGCCGATAATCTTGGCCAGGATCACTGCCAGCAAAAGGGAAACCACCACCGAAAGATTTAAAAGGATTTGTCCCGGGAACTGCAGGGCCAGCCGGATGAAATTTGCCGCAGCCAGCACTGCTCCGCAGAGAATGCCTACCCGGAATTCCTTCCACACAACCCGAAACACATCCTTCATCTCGATATCCCCTACCGCCATACCACGGATCACCATGGTGCTGCTCTGGTTTCCGCAGTTTCCGCTGGTATCCATGACCATGGGGATAAAGCTTAAAAGCAGGGGGAGAAGCTGGATAGCCCTCTCGTAATTCATCAGGATCATTCCTGTCAGCATGGAGGCAAACATCAGGATCAGCAGCCAGGGAAGACGGTTCTTCGTCAGCTCCAGCACGCTGGTCTTCAGATAGGGCTTTTCTGACGGAAACATCGCCGCCATCTTCTCAAAGTCCTCGGTGGCCTCCTGCTCCATGACCTCCACCGCGTCGTCTACGGTGACGATCCCCACCAGGCGGTCCTCATGATCCACCACCGGCAGGCAGAGCAGATCGTATTTATTGAAGGTGTCTACCACGTCCTCCCGGTCCTCGGTAGTGACGGCGCAGATCACATTTTCGTCCATGATATCCTTGATCACTGTGTTGTAGGGGCTCATCAGCAGATCCTTCACCGTGACAACTCCCTGCAGACGGCGCTTGCTGTCTGTCACAAAGCAGGTGTAAATCGTCTCTTTATCCACGCCGTTTTCCCGGATATAGGCGAAAGCCTGCTCCACAGTCATATTCCGCTTCAGTCCGATATACTCGGCCGTCATAATGCTGCCGGCGCTGTTCTCCGGGTACTGCAGAAACTGATTAATCAGATCCCGCGTCTCTGGCGTGGCGTTCTGAAGCACACGCTTGACGACGATGGCGGGCAGCTCCTCCAGCATGTCTACCGCGTCGTCCACATACAGATCCTCTATGATTTTTCCCAGCTCATAGTCTGTGATGCTGTTGATAATATGCTCCTGGTCCTCGACCTCCAGGAATGAAAATACGTCCGCCGCCAGCTCCTTGGGCAGCATCCGATACACCAGAACCTTCTTCTCCGGCTCCAGCTCCTCCACAAACTCCGCGATGTCCACCTCGTTCATCTCGGCCATCGTCTCGCGGAGCTTCCGGAACTGACGGCTCTCCAGAAGAGCGTTCAGTTCCTCCCGATCATAATTTCCCATTGCCATGCCAATCTCCTCCTCGCGTCCGAAGCAGGCATGGCAACACTATCCCTTCAAAATCTGCTGTCAGAAAACAGATCTTCCTTCAGAAGAGCCCATGCCTGCGTCTATTCTGTTCTGTCTCAAGGTACAACTTCGACCTCGCCCGTCCACGGACTCTTCACATCCTTTTTTCGCATAGATTAGACAGTGCATCCGCCGCCTCCGGCGGCCGCGACACTCTGCCCGCAAACTTTATAATAACACCAAACGGCGGTTACCGTCAACCGGTAACCGCCGTCCTCTTTGTAAACTTTTACGCTTCCTTCTTTTCCGCCGTTCTCGCGAAGAAGTTCGCCAGAATCGCTCCGGATACGTTGTGCCATACGCTGAACACAGCTCCCGGAATCGTAGCCAGCGGATACTGGGCAAAATGTACGGTAGCCAGAGAGGTGGCCAGACCGGAGTTCTGCATGCCGACCTCGATGGAGATGGCACGGCACTTGGTCTCGTCCAGCTTCAGCAGCTTTCCTACCACATAGCCCAGCAGATATCCCAGCACGTTGTGCAGGATGACAACCACGATGATCAGCAGGCCGGAGGTCATCAGGTTCGCGGAGTTCGCGGATACCACGGCTGCCACGATGGCTACGATCGCCAGGGTGGAAACCAGAGGCAGAATCTCTACCACCGCCTCGGTGAATTTCCGGAAGAAATGGTTGATCAGGAAGCCCAGCACGATGGGCAGGATCACGACCTGTACGATGGAAAGGAACATGCTCCAGATATCCACGTCTACCGTTTGTCCGGCGTAGAGATAAGTCAGAGCCGGGGTCAAAAACGGCGCCAGAATCGTGGAACATGCCGTCATTCCTACGGAAAGGGCCACATCACCCTTGGAGAGATAGGTCATCACGTTGGAAGAGGTTCCTCCGGGGCAGGTGCCTACCAGGATGACGCCGATGGCCAGCTCCGGGCTCAGGCCGAACACCTTGGTCAGGGCAAAAGCCAGAAACGGCATGATGGCAAACTGCGCGCAGCAGCCGATGATGACGTCCTTGGGGCGGCTGAATACGACCTTGAAGTCATGAGGCTTCAGCGTCAGGCCCATGCCGAACATTACGATTCCCAGCAGGGGATTGACGTAGCTGGTCTTCAAAAAGCTGACCGATGAGGGCACGAAAAGTGCCAGCGCCGCTACCAGGATAACGATGATCGCCATATAGCGGCTGACGAAAGCAGTAATTTTCTTCAGTACTTCCATTCTCTTTTCCTCCACATTCCTCATTCATATCCGATAAACAGTCTGCGACGACAGGCAGAGCTTCCGCCATTTGGCCAGCAAAAAAGCCTCTGTCTCTTTTCAGAGACAAAGGCTTATCAACCTCTGCGGTACCACTCTCATTGCCATAATCCATAATCATGACCACTTTGCCCCGTCTGTCAACGGGAAACAGGATAACGGCTGCCAGCCGTCCAGGCTTACTGGGAATCCGGGACCCGCGCAATCCATCCACGCATTCCGTGCGCTTGTAACCCTTACGCTTCCGCCGCTTCCATCCTTTCAGCCCAGATGCTCAGAGGTGATTTTCACCGAAGCTTCCTCACCGCCCTCGCATCCTCGGCGGCTCGCTGCAGATTCCCTTCCGGCTACTCTTCCTCGTCATCACAAAATATTTATACTTTCTTTATACTACTGCCGGCCTGCCGATTTGTCAATAGATTTTTAACGTCCCTTCAGGCGTTTGTCTGATTTCACCGCCAGGCGCGTACCTACGCTCTGGAAGATCTGCACCAGAATGACCAGCAGGATCACCGCCAGCAGCATCACCAGGTATTTGTATCGGTTATAGCCGTAGCTGATGGCGATCTTGCCCAGGCCGCCGCCGCCGATGGCGCCGCTCATGGCGGAATAGCCCAGGATGGTCGTGATCGCGATGGTGAAATTGGAAAGCAGGGAGGGCACGCTCTCCGGAATCATCACCTTCATGATAATCTGAAGCGGGGAAGCGCCCATACTCTGGGCCATCTCGATGATATTGGGATTCACCTCCCGGAGGCTGCTCTCCACCAGACGGGCCACGAAGGGGAAGGACGCGATCACCAAGGGCACGATGGACGCCACCGTTCCCACCGTGGTGCCCACGATCAGCCTCGAAAGGGGAAATACCATAATCATCAGGATCAGGAAGGGCACGGAACGCAGCAGATTGATCACCACATTCAGCACCTGCATCACGCCTTTGGGAAGGGGCAGCACGCCGTTCTTTTCCCCGGCCACCAGAAGCACGCCCAGCGGCAGGCCGATCGCAATCGCGATCGCCGTGGCGATAATCGTCACATAGACCGTCTCCCAAATTCCCAGCGGGAACTCATTTTGTACAATCCGGAGCGTTTCCTCGATCGTCTCCTGAGCAAACAGCTTATCAAACATGATCTGTCACCTCCTCCACCAGTACGTCCGGGATGCTGCGCAGGTACTCCATAGCCCGGCGCACCGTAGCGTCGTCTCCGTTGATGCCAAGCAGCATATTTCCGTAGGCCTTGTCCCCGATGCTCCGGGTGGACGCGCCCAGGATGCTGGCCGCGATCTGCTCCTCCATGGCCATCTTCGCGATCAGAGGCTCCCTGGAGGCCACCGCCCCGCTGAACACCACGCGGATGCGCCGCTCTCCCTTCGTCTCAAGCAGGATTTCGTCCGCTCCCTCCGGGAACACCAGGCGCTTCGCCGCCTTGGACTTGGGACTTGAGAAAATCTCGCTGACCAGCCCCTCCTCCACCACGCGGCCTTCATCCAGAATCGCCACCCGGCTGCAGATCTCCTCCACCACGCTCATCTGATGGGTGATGATGATGACCGAGATGCCAAGCCGCCGGTTAATGTCCCGGATCAGCTCCAGAATGGAATGGGTCGTCTTCGGATCCAGGGCGCTGGTGGCCTCGTCGCAGAGCAGGACCTTCGGGTCCGTCGCCAGGGCTCTGGCGATGGCGATCCGCTGCTGCTGGCCGCCGGACAGCTGGGCCGGGTAGGCGTTCGCCTTATCCGGCAGACCCACAATCTCCAGAAGCTCCATAGCCCTCTTTTTCGCGTCTGCCTTGCTCACGCCCGCCAGCTCCAGGGGGAAACAGATATTTTTCAGGCAGGTGCGCTGCATCAGAAGGTTGAAGCCCTGGAAAATCATCGTGATCTCCCGGCGGATCTTGCGAAGCCCGGCCATAGGCAGCGCCCCGATATCCTCCCCGTCGATCAGCACCTGGCCCTCCGTGGGCCGCTCCAGCATATTAATGCAGCGGACCAGCGTACTCTTGCCCGCCCCGCTCATACCGATGATTCCGTAAATATCTCCGTCCTGAATGGTCAGGTTCACGCCTTTGAGCGCTTCCACCGTGCCGTCAGCCGTCTGAAATTCCTTGGACAGATTTCTAATTTCTATCATAATTTCCTCCGGATAAAAAGGCGCCGGAAGCCAGTTCTCCGGCGCCTCTCCTGCGTGTTGTGCTCTTTTTATTTTCCTTCTGTGATGGCGTCCAGGGAGGTCTGCTTTCCTCCATAGAGGCCCATGGGCTCCACATGGATGGTCGCCACAGATACCACGTGGGTTCCGTTTTCTGCGTTGAAATCATCCAGGTAGGGCTGATGCTGGAAATAGTTCGCGTCTACCTCTCCGGTGTCTACCACGTTATTGGGCTGCACATAGTCTGTGAACTCCATGATATCCAGAGTGATGTCACGCTCTGCCAGAATCTCCTTTGCCACCTGAAGAATCTCCGCATGGGGAGCCGGAGAAGCCGCCACCGTGATCGTCGTTCCTGCCAGGGCGTCGTAGTCTACGGACGCGTCATAGCCGTCTGTGGGATTGTCCACAGTACTCACCACGTCTCCGCCGTACTCCTCCAGAATGAAATCAGCCACCTGCTGGCTCTCCAGGGCCGCCTTCAGTGCCTTGATGTTGTCATTGTTCTCCGTGCCTTCCTTTACTGCCAGCACATTGCCGTAAGCGGAGAAGGAGCCTTCCACAGCCAGGGAATCCTCCATGGGATTCAAGCCCGCGTCGATGGCGTAGTTGGAATTGATGACCGCGTAGTCCATATCCTGAAGCACATTGGGCAGCTGGGCCGCCTCTACCTCGTTAAAGGTGATATTGTAGGGATTCTCCGCGATATCCATGATCGTAGCGGTGATCCCCGCGCCCTCCTCCAGGGTGATATAGCCAAGCTCCTCCAGGAGCATCAGCGCGCGGGCCTCGTTCGTCGTATCGTTGGGCACTCCGATCTCCACGCCCTTCTTTCCTCCGCCGCAGGCGG
>CALWBB010000094.1 GCA_944375885.1 uncultured Merdimonas sp. | reverse complement strand
AAATATACCGCCAGGAGACTGGTAAGGGTGGAAGGGCAGTGTAAGAGACTACCGCCCGCCTGGTAACAGGCGGGGCACATGTAAACCCCGTCCGGAGCAAGACCGAAACGAGACATAAGCCGGCCCGGCTGTCTCAGGTAGGTCGCTTGACTCTGCCGGCGACGGCAGAGCTGGATAGATGAACACCCACGACATAACCCGGCTTATCGCTTTGCCTGCGAAAAGAGGGCTTTGCAGAACCGATTCGGTTTTTGCAAAGCCCCCTCTTTTTAATCCTGGCTGTCGTCCGCAGGCAGTTCGTCGTCCCTGTCCGCGCTGATGTCCTGCGTGTTCAGCGTACGCCGTTTCATACGCTGTTCCTCCGATTTCTCAAGGATGAAGTCCTTGATGGTTCTGGAGTTTTTGATATGGCGGAGTTCCAGCCTGGGGTGCGTCGTATCGCCGGTGCTGCAGATGACTGTGCCAAGGCCGAAGATCCGCTCCATCAGACTTCTGTCCAGGGTCACATCCTGGATCTTGTACATATAGCAGTCGTTTTCCTTCCGGTTCAAAAAGCCCTCGTCTATCGTGACCATCCCTTCTCTTACCGTATAGACGGTAAAAGTAAATGGGAGCCCGAGGAATACCCAGCGTTTTCTCTCTTTAAATTCCATTTTAAAAGTCTCCTTTCCACAGGCGGCGGCCCATGTATCCCGGGCCGGAATGCACGCTTTTTCCTTATAAAGAAGTATACCGGAAAAAACCTGTATTTGCAAAAGATATTTGTTGAAATCGGAAAGGTTTTGATGTAACATAGTACAGGAAAAGTTCCGGCCCGGATGAGCTCCATATCCGGAAAGCCGGAGAACAGCTAAATAGTGAAGAGAAGTAAGTGGGAGGTAATTATGAGACATCTGATCAGCCCGCTGGATTTTTCTGTGGAAGAGCTGGATCGCCTGCTCGATCTGGCCGGAGATATTGAGAAGAATCCCGCAAAATACGCGCACGCCTGTGACGGAAAGATTCTGGCGACCCTGTTTTATGAGCCGAGTACAAGAACAAGATTAAGCTTTGAATCCGCTATGCTTCATCTGGGCGGACAGGTCTTAGGCTTCTCCAGCGCGGCGTCCAGCTCCGCGTCCAAGGGAGAAAGTGTTTCCGATACGATTCGTATGATTTCCTGCTATGCTGATATATGCGCCATGCGTCATCCGAAGGAGGGTGCGCCCATGGTAGCCACAGCCGTTTCCTCCATCCCTGTGATCAACGCAGGCGACGGCGGACACCAGCACCCCACCCAGACCCTGACAGACCTGATGACGATCCGCTCCCTGAAGGGCCGCCTCGACCATCTGACCATCGGCCTGTGCGGAGACTTGAAATTCGGCCGTACCGTCCATTCCCTGATCAAGGCGCTGGTGCGCTACGACGATATTGATTTTGTGTGCATTTCCCCGGAGGAGCTTAAGCTCCCCAGCTATATCCGCGAGGACGTGCTGGAGGCGAACGGAAAGCATTACCAGGAGGTAGAGCGCCTGGAGGATGTCATCGGAAATCTCGACCTGCTCTACATGACCCGTGTGCAGAGAGAGCGCTTCTTCAACGAAGAGGATTACGTCCGCCTGAAGGATTTCTATATTCTGGACAAGAAAAAAATGAAGCTGGCGAGGCCCGACATGCTGGTGCTGCATCCCCTTCCCAGAGTCAACGAGATCTCCGTGGAGGTGGACAATGACCCGAGAGCCGCGTACTTTAGGCAGGTCCAGTACGGCGTCTACGTCCGTATGGCCCTGATTCTCACATTGCTGGAGGTGACCGTGTAATGGCAAAGAGCGTATTGAATGTAGGCCGGATTTCCGAGGGCTTCGTGCTGGATCATATCCAGGCCGGAAAGAGCATGGAGATTTACAAATATTTGAACCTGGACAAGCTGGACTGCACCGTGGCGATCATCAAGAACGCCCGCAGCGCCAAGATGGGCGTCAAGGATATCATGAAGATTGAGTGTCCCATCGACTATATCGATCTGGATGTGCTGGGCTTCATCGACCACAACATCACGGTCAATATCGTAAAGGACGACGAGGTGGTGGAGAAATCTACCCTGACCCTTCCCAAAGAGATCCGCAACATCGTGAAATGCAAGAATCCCCGCTGCATCACCTCCATCGAGCAGGAGCTGGATCAGGTCTTCATCCTGACCGACCCGCGCAAGGAAGTGTACCGCTGCAAATACTGCGAGGAGAAGTATAAGAGAAACTAAAATAGAAAGTAAAACAAAAAAGACATTCCGGAGCCGAAAGTATGGATGGAGCCGGGATGTCTTTTTCGTTTGGCAGCCGCAGATTGTGAAAAAGCTCGAAAACGTGTAAATATAGGGGGATAAAAATTTTGATTACGTGAAAACAGTAGATTGACAAGTACACTTGGCAATGGTACACTAAAATTGACAAGAAAACTTGGCAGACCGGATAAGAAGAATCCGGATAGAAACATTCGGATAGAAGAATCCGGATAGAAGAATCCAGATAGAAGCATTCGGATAGAAGCGGGAGGAGCGGACTATGGAGAAAGAGGAGATTCTGGCGAGGAGCCGTGAGGAAAAAGAAGATGAAGGCAGAATTGTGGCAGAAAACCAGGGCAACCGGCTGGCAGTCGTCCTGATGACCGTGATGTTCTGCTTTTTCGTCCTGTTTAATTTTGCTTTTGATTACAGCATCGCGATGCCTATGGCGATGTACGGAGGCTTTATCGTGGCGGACGCCTATGGGAAATACAGGTTTGACGGAAAGAAGAAGCATCTTTTCTGGGCTGCGGCAGGCGTGCTTATGATGGTTTTTTATACGATACAGCATATCAGCGAGGTCATGGGGACGTTATGAACGAGAAGCTGATTCTGAAGAACCGCCTGAAGGAGGCGCGGGCAGAGAAAAATCTGTCCCAGGCCCAGCTGGCGGGGCTGGTGGGCGTCTCCCGCAATACCATCAGCTCCATCGAGACGGGCCAGTTCAATCCCACCGCGAAGCTGGCGCTCATCTTATGTATCGCGCTGGATAAGAAATTTGAGGAGCTGTTTTACTTTTGAATTTGTTTTTAGCAAATACAGCTATCGCATAATGTTTGGATAGAGTTCATCACCGTTTCCCATGTAATATCTGCCGCGTAACTGTTTTTCTTTTGGTAGCTGTACCAAAATGTCTGCATAGTGGAATTATTTTGGATTTCGTTCAAAATACGGCGGTACTCCGGCAGCACTTTTTCACTGTTCCGCTTGCAGCAGGTTGCTTTAAGTGCAAATGCAAGCGTTTTTGTGTCAATTTTTATTTCTGCATGCTGCAAAATGTATAAATCGTAAAAATCCCGCAGACGGGTGTTAAAAATTGTACGCGTTAATACCGTTTCAATTTTTTCTGCAAGCACTGTTTCAATAGTGTAAGCCCATAGCGAAATATACCGCTGCTCAAACATCAGCTTGTAGCGATATGTAATTTCGGCGGGGGTTACTACGTCTCCTGTCGATATGTCAATTTTCAAGGGTATTTTTGTTATGTCCAAAAATGCGTCGAGAGAAAGACGCACGCCGCCATATTCAGTTTCCTCCATGATATTTGAAACGTCTTTGACGATAAAGTGGATATTGTCGTCAACTTCTACGGCGGCGATTTCCTCTACAATTTGTTTTACTTGTTCTGAATCAAGGGGCAGATTGCGTATCGTCGTATCAATGTCCATTGTTGTTCGGTTCTGAAGTCCTACCAAAGCGGAAACAAGCATACCGCCTTTTAAAATAAAATTGTCTTTATACTTTGAAAGAGCGACACGCTCCAAGAAACGTTCCATAGCGTAATTGCGGATTAGCAGTTGTGATTTGCCGCTGTCGCCCTTTGCCATATTACGGATTAAAGCTTTTAGCTGATTTGATGTTTTTAGCAATTAGAAGAGCACCCCCATGGTTTCCCTGATTTTTTTTTCCAGACGCATGACCTTTGCGTAGTTCATAAGGCGGTTAAGATTTTTTTCTTTTCGTTTCATATATCTGGTTATGGCATAGTTAAAAGCAGAAATATCCATTTCGGATCGTTTGCGGATTATATCACAAATGGTACGCTCCATATCGTAAACGACAATTGAATGTCTCGCAGGAGAAAGCATTTGACAAATGCCCAGAGTGTGCCATTCCCTTTTTACATAAACAATTTTTACACCTTTTTTCGCAAGTGTTGAGCTGTTATAGTTTGCGGGGACTGTTACCGTAAATGGCGTTGGCTCCATTTCTGCGAGATCATGCAGATACAGAGCGGTTTCATGGGAATACACTGCTTTGGGGATTTGGGCTTGCAGCAGATACATTTCATCAGCCCATGCAGTGGGCGAAAGGTAGATACCATGTGCCGCTTTCTCAAGTCCCGCTCTTTTTACGTAATTGTAAAAGGTTTCTTTGGAAATGCCAGCAGTGACAACATCGGCTGTTTTCAAAATGCCATTATTTTCTACAAGCAGTATTTCAATCTGATTTTGCTTCAAAAAAATCACCAACTTTCATACGGATATTATAACAAAAAGACCGTATAAAAAACAATGTTTTATTATAGTAGATATTGAAAAATGGGTTATTAGGTAAAGATAAGAGAGTTACCGATTGATACAAAAAGTGATAATACGAGGAATTTCGAGGGAGTGGGGCTTCCTTGCGAAAGCCCCTTAAGTGTTATGAATGAAATACTGATATGTGTTCCTGCTACGATAAATACTATAACAGGAAATTAAGTCTAAAGTGTGTCCAGTCTCTAAAAAAAGTATACCCTCAATTGACAAGGACACACACGCCTCCAGCGGCCTAATTCCGGCAGGCTCTGCGTCATCGTCAATCGGCGTACGTCCAGTACGCCTCATTCCGCTTCCTTGAACCTGCCGGAATTAGGCCTACTGGAGGTCGGAGAGTCAGGCAGTGGCTGTTTCGGTGTCCTGCAAGGCGCTTGAACGACGCGTACTGGACGTACGCGGAGCGAAAAGCAACGCAGCAGGACGTTGAAACAGCCCTGTCCTGACCGTGTGTGCTCTTGTCAATTGAGGGTAATCACAGATTAAGAATTTCTTACGAAAACGGAAAGAAAGCCAGAAGATTTTGCGGCCTACTCATCCCGCACGTGCAGCCGGCAGAGAAGCTCGTTGGTGATGGTGCCGGCTTTCTCGGCCATCTCCTCGGCCCGCAGGCAGCAGGGGCCGTCTGCACCCAGGAAGGTCACCACGTCCCCTGGCCGGGCCTCCGGGATATGGGTCACGTCGATGATGAGCTGGTCCATGCAGAGATTGCCGATGACATGGGTGCGGCGGCCCCGGACCAGGGCGGGCAGTTCCCTGCCCGACAGGCTCCGGGGCAGGCCGTCGGCGTAGCCGATGGTGACCGTGGCGGCGCGCATCGGGGCGTCCGCCCGGAAGCGCCGCCCGTAGCTCACCGTCTCGCCGGGCTTCAGCTCCCGGACCGTGGCGATGCGGGCGCGGAGAGAAAGGACAGGCCGAAGCGGCACGCGCCCCAGAAGTTTCGCGTCGGGGCTGCTCAAGACCCCGTACATGGCGATGCCGAAGCGTGCGTAATCCATCGGAAGATCCGGATAGTTCAGGACGCCGTAGCTGCTCTGCAGATGAAGCTTTCCCGGATCGCAGTCCTTTTTCCGCAGAAGCTCCGCCGTGCGCAGGAACGAGGAGATCTGCATGCGGGTAAAGAGGACGTCGTCGATCTCCTGGCTGTCGGCGGCGCACAGATGGGAATACATGCCAAGGATCCGGAGGCGGGGCAGGGCAAAGAGGGAAGCGATCTCTTCGATGTGCTCTGCCCGCTCGCCCAGGCGGTGCATCCCGGTGTCGATCTTCAGATGCACCTTGACCGGATAGGGGGCCGCCGCGTTCAGGGCCCTGGCGTGGGCGCAGTCCGCCGCAGTCTGGATCAAATTGTTCGAGATGAGAAGGGAAGCCTCCTGGGGCGGCGTGTAGCCGAGGATCAGGATTTCGCCCCGGATCCCGGCCCGCCGAAGCTTAATTCCCTCCTGCAGGGTAGCCACGGCGAAGGCGCGCACGCCGATGAGGTTCAGATACGTGGAGACAGGGACGGCCCCGTGCCCGTAGGCGTCGGCCTTGACGACGGCCATGAAAGCGCAGCCCTCCGGCAGAAGAGCCGAGAGCTTTTCCACGTTCCATTTCAGGTTTTCAAAGTCCAGCTCCTTCCAGGCGCGCCGCTCCGGCATCAGCCGGATAATCATGGCGTCAGAGCTTATGTTTGTGATCATGATATCCCCTCCTGTCAGTGATGGATTTGAGAAAGCCGGGCAGCCAAGGCCCCAGCTGGGACGAAACGCGTGTTCGCGCAAGCTCCCACAGTACGGCGAGAAGCCAGGAACCCGCGAAGGAAGAAAGGGCCACGGCCAGGAAATGCACCAGGCTGTTTTCTGTGAGCATGCTCAAATTTGTGAGCCCGGAAAAGCCCCGGACCAGGATCAGGAACAGCGGGTGCAGCACGTAGACGAGCAGCGGCAGTTCCCTGGGAAGCCGCTTCATCGGGTCAGGCCCCCGCGCGTCCAGAAGGCTTAAGAACAGAAAATACATCAGCGGGACGAGGGCCAGGTACATGCTGTCGTGCCTCTGCACCTCCAGGATTTTTAAGGTGATGCCCTCCGCCAGAAGAAGGGCAGTACAGATGCCTAAGGCTGCCAGAATCACGGAGAAGGGCAGCCTGCGTGCCGCTTTGCCGGAAGCCGTCCCATCCCCATACTGCCGGGAGACGGCGTATCCCAGCGCCAGGAAGACGGGCGCGTAGAAAAGGCCGTTCCGGGTATGGCTGGAGATGTGGAAGAAGCCGTCGTACAGCTGCCGGAGGACGGAGCCGTCTTTTAAGAAGCCGTAGTAGCTGTCTCCCGGCAGGCCCAGCAGATACAGAAAAACGGAGATCCCAAGGACGGCCTTCCAAGGCAGGGCCTTAAGTCCCACCCATACCAGGGCGAAGCCCAGCAGCAGAGCCGGAAGATACCAGAGATGGTAAAAGGTCCCGTCGATCAGAAGCATTTTCAGAAATCCACCCGCTCCCACGCCCCGGAAGTGCTCCGCATAGAGATTCACGGGGAAATACAGCAGGACGGACGCAAGGTAGATTAGTCCGATGCGCCGCAGATAGCGTAGCCCCCGGCCCGTATCCCCGAGGGCCTTTGGCAGGACGAAAAATCCGGTCACCATAAAAAAGAAGGGCACGGCGGTGCGCGCCAGGATCCGGGTGAGCACGAAGTCTGCCTCTGCGCTGAAGGAGGTGAGCGGCGAGGTATGGATCATGATGACAAAGAGGGCGGCCGCCAGCTTAAAGCAGTTGACGCCGGGGTAAATGCGTTTTTCGGTCGTAGCTTTCTTCGTCATCCCGGCTACCTCCAGAGCGTGACGGCGAAGCCGCCTGTGTTGGTGCCGGAGACCTGGAAGGGCAGGCTGGAGGGCAGGGAAAGTGTGACGGAAGGCTCCTTAAGGCCGATTTTCTGGTAAAAAATCTCGAAGCTCTTGTTCTGGATTTCGATTTCCAGATGGCGGCCGTCCGCCGGAAAGAGGGAGAGGTAATCGATGTATTCCTCCAGGCAGAAGCCGTGCCGCTCCATGATGGCGGCGTGGGGAATTCCCACATAGCGGAAATGCCAGGGCTCGGCCGCGATCCCCGTAATCCCCTCCTTCCCTTCCGGGTAGCGCTCCACGAAGCCGTAGGAAGTCATTTTCTCCCGGAAGCGCCCGCAGATTCCGTCCCGGGGGAACCAGGGCCGGATAAAATCCACAGGCTCCCGGTTCAGGGCCAGGTCGATGGCAAGGCCGGTCTGGTGCTCGCTGCAGTCCGGAAGGGCTACGTATTTCCGGGTGAAGGCCTCCCCGTGCTCCGCCAGGGAGGAAGCGTAGATCTGCTTTTGCTCCTCCAGCGTCCGATATCCGCTCACCGGAAGGAAGGAGGAGCCGCAGCCCAGCGCATGAAAAAGATTTTCCAGCACAAGGGCGGCGCGGCGCTCCAGCAGGACGCCGGTGCCATTGAAGGGCGTCAGCCTCTCCGGATCCACACTCCCCGGGAGAGGATGACGGGTGTTTACCAGCAGGAGGCTGCCCTGGTTCAGGGCCTCCCGCTTCAGGGTGAGCGTCTTCATGGCTCCACCGCCAGCCGGATCAGGGCATCCACGATCTCCTCAAAGGTCATGCCGATGCTCTTTAGCATACTGGGATAGCGGCTGTGTGTGGTAAAGCCGGGGATGGTATTGACCTCGTTGAAGACGATGCGGTTGTCCGGGGTCAGGAACAGATCGACCCGGGCGAAGCCCCTGCAGGAGAGGATCCGGTAGATGCGCCCTGCCGTCTCCCGGATACGCTCTGCCGTCTCCGCGCTGATGCGGGCAGGGCAGTGGATCCGGGAGGTTTTCAGGGTGTATTTTTCCGTGTAATCGAAGAAGCCGGAGGAAAGCTCGATCTCGTCCACCTCTCCGATGATAAGGTTTTCGTTTCCCAGGACGGCGCAGCCTACCTCGAAGCCGGGAACGGCCTCCTCCACCAGGACGGAATCGTCATGGGCGAAGGCCAGGGTGACGGCGTCGTGAAGCCCTGCGGGCGTCTCGATGCGGGAGATTCCAAAGGAGGAGCCGGCCTTGACGGGCTTGACGAAAAGCGGGTAGTGGAGGTGCTCCGTCATGGAGAATTCCTCGGCCTCCGAAGGCATCCGCCGAAAGAGCACGGAACCCGGAACCTCGATGCCGTCTAAGCTTACCAGGGTGTGGGCCAGATGCTTGTCCATGCCCAGGACGGAGGCCTCCATGCCGCAGCCTACCACGGGCAGGCCAGCCAGCTCGCAGAGCCCCTGCACCGTGCCGTCCTCGCCGTTTTTGCCGTGCAGCACCGGGAAGACCGCGTCCAGATGAATCAGCTCCAGTCCGCCCGCGCGTAAGATCAGGAGCCCGTGATCGGTGCGGTTGGGAGAGAGCATGGCGGGCAGGCAGTCGGCGGACGCCCAGGTATCCTCCGGGATGCGGTCGATGTCGCCTTCGTAGCTGAGCCAGGTTCCTTCCCTGGTAATGCCGATCAGATGAGCTTCATATTTTTCCTGGTTGAGATGGGTGATGACAGAATAGGCGGACTGAAGCGAGACCTCGTATTCGGTCGAGCAGCCGCCGAAAAGAATCGCGATGGAGAGTTTATGTTTTCCTGTGTTTTTTTCCATGGTATGATCATTCCTCCTAACTTTCAGTATAGGGCGCGCCGGTGACAGAACCGTGACTTTTCCGTGACAGTTCTGTCATCCGGCTTTTCCATGCCGCTGTCTTTTTTATTGTAGCAGGTCAGGCGGAATGATATCTGTAGATTTCGTGATAGGAAGCTTAAGAAAAGCTTGCGATATGTTTAGTTATTTTGAAACTGCGGCGCCGGCGTGCGCGGGGCCCTCCTCCTGGGATGGGGCCGCCGGGCTCCCGGGCAGATCGATGGTAAATACGGTGCCCTCCGGATCGCTGGAGGCAGAGATGGTTCCCTTATGGGCGGTGACGATCTCCTTTGCGATGGCAAGTCCCAGGCCGGCGCCTCCCGTAGAAGAGGAACGGGCCGAGTCCAGGCGGTAGAACTTTTCGAAAATGGCGTTTAGCTGTGCTTCCGGGATCTGAGGGCCCTGATTGGTGAAGGTGATGCAGACGGCATTCTCTTCCTGCCGGGCGCGGATCTCGATGACTGTGTCCGGATAGCTGTAGGCCGCCGCGTTTTTGAGGATGTTGTTGAAGACCCGGGCCAGCTTGTCCGGATCGCCGTACAGGCTCAGATCCTCCGGCACGTCCAGCCGGACGGATTTCCCGCCGGGCGTAAGAATCGGATAAAATTCCTCGGCCATCTGCAGGAGCATGTAGGACAGATGGATGTTCTCCCGGTTCAGGGGGATGCTCTGGAGATTGAAACGGGTGATCTCGAAGAATTCGTTGATGAGCTGCTCCAGGCGGTAAGCCTTGTCCAGCGTGATGGAGAGATATTTGGCCCGCTG
>CALWBB010000093.1 GCA_944375885.1 uncultured Merdimonas sp. | reverse complement strand
GCGAGATTCCCTGCGCCAGAAGCCTGACCGCAGAGGAGATTAACGGCGAATATGAGAAGAACACCGGCCTTGTCATCATCGAGACCTTCCAGGGCAAGGATCCGATGCACATTCCGGGCGTGCTCTGCACGAACCACGGCCCCTTCACCTGGGGCACCGACGCAGCCAACGCCGTGCACAACGCGGTTGTGCTGGAAGAGGTGGCGAAGATGGCGTACCGCACGGAAGCCCTGAAACCCGGCGTGGCGCCGGCTCCGCAGGTGATCCAGGATAAGCATTTCCTGAGAAAACACGGGGCGAACGCTTATTACGGGCAGATCAAGAGATAGGCTTATTTGAAAAAATGCGGCGGCATCACTGTATCCGTTGTCCGTCCCTTCCCGGAGCCCTGTGTGCTTCCGGCCGGACTCAAAACCAGTCCGTCTGAATCGCACAGGGCTCCGCTCAGAGGCCGGACGCGGAATCAGGAAAGAAGCTCGGTTCCTGCGTATACGGCGGCGCAGCCCAGCTCCTCTTCGATCTGCAGCAGCCGGTTGTATTTTTCCACGCGTTCGGAGCGGCTGGGGGCGCCGGTTTTGATCTGGCCGGTATTCATGGCCACGGCCAGGTCTGCGATGGTGGTGTCGCCGGTCTCGCCGGAGCGGTGGGAGGCGATGGCGGTGTACCCGGAGCGCTGGGCAAGTTTGATGGCTTCCAGGGTCTCAGATACGGTTCCGATCTGGTTGAGCTTGATGAGGATGGAATTGCCGCAGCCAAGCCCGATGCCCCTGGAGAGGCGCTCGGTATTGGTGACGAAGAGGTCATCGCCCACCAGCTGCACCTGGCTGCCGAGTTCTTTTGTGAGAAGCTGCCAGCCCTCCCAGTCCTCCTCGTCCAGGGCGTCCTCGATGGAAAGAATGGGGTAGCTGCCTACAAGATTTTTCCAGTGGCCGATGAGAGATTCGGAGGTAAAGCGGGTTCTGGCTTTGGGGAGGAGGTATTCGCCCTTTCGTTCTCCCTTCCACTCGCTGGCAGCGGCGTCCATAGCCAGCATAAAATCTTTTCCGGGCTTGTAGCCGGCTTTCTCCACAGCCTCCAGGATGCAGGAGATGGCTTCCTCGTCGCTGGAGAGATCAGGGGCGAAGCCGCCTTCATCGCCGACAGCGGTGGCGAGATTTTTTGAGCGCAGGAGGGACGCCAGAGCGTGAAAGACTTCCGCGCACCAGCGCAGGGCTTCCCGGAAGCTGGGAGCGCCCACGGGCATAATCATGAATTCCTGCACGTCTACGGTGTTGGACGCGTGGGCGCCTCCGTTTAGGATATTCATCATGGGAACCGGGAGACGGTTTCCGGAGACGCCGCCCAGGAAGCGGTAAAGGGGAAGATCAAGGGCGGCGGAGGCAGCTCTTGCCGCGGCGATGGAGACAGCCAGGATGGCGTTGGCCCCGAGCTTCGATTTGTCTTTGGTGCCGTCTGCCTCGATCATGGCCCGGTCGACTGCGTAGGTGGAGGAAGCGTCCAGGCCGGTGATCGCTTCGCGGATGGTGGTGTTGATGTTTTTTACGGCCTTTGTCACGCCCTTGCCCAGATAGCGGCTCTTGTCGCCGTCCCGCAGCTCCAGGGCCTCGAATTCACCGGTGGAGGCTCCGCTGGGAGCGGCCCCCCGGCAGACCGTGCCATCGGCCAGGGTGACTTCGGCTTCTACGGTGGGATTTCCTCTGGAGTCCAGGATTTCCCTTCCCGTGACTTTTTTAATCTGCAGATAATCCATATTGATGCACTCCTTTTTTCTATATTTTTGCGGGCAGTGGGCCAAGCGGATACGGCCCTTGGGTTTATTATTGACAGAAACTGCCCATCTCATAATCAGGTTTGGAATGTAATTGGGGCTGGGATGGGATTTTGGGACAAAGGAAAGCCCTGGCCGCCGGGGCCAGGGCTGCTGGAAGGGGGCTTTTACTGATATACCGCACGGATCTGCGTGTCTTCCTCCAGTTGGACCTGGATGGAAGGGGAGCTGATGCTGCCTTCCAGGATCGTGCCGCCCTCGATCTCCCAGCGGATGAATTCCAGGCCGCCGGCATCCTGCGCTTCCAGGGTTACGGGGTAATCGGTGTAATACTGCCCCTGCCAGCCTTCGCTGTCCACATCCAGCGTAAGGGTGTTCAGGGCAATCGCAGCAGATTTAAGGGAGGCGTCCTGGCTTTCGGATCCTGCGGACAGGGAAAGGGAAACCAGTTCCCCCTCCAGCCCAAAATGCTCTGCCAGACAGGGCACGATGTAGTCAAAACGGTTTTCAAAAAAGAGGCGCAGCTCCTCAATCTGTTCGGAAAAGGTCTTGTCCTGGGGATTCGCGTTCCAGCGCTTCCAGCTTATGTCTGCCCAGGCGGAGTATTCTTTTTCGGTTTCATCGAGAAGGGCCAGGACGCGGTCAGCCCTGAAATTCTCATTGGCCATATCCATAAAGGTGAGGACGAACTGGCGGCGGAAATCCTCGTTTTTCATGAGGGTGGTCATGGGCTTGTCGTCCAGGTAGCCAGAAGGCGCGTAGCCGGCGTGCTCTGTGAAGGAATCCATGGCATAGGTCTCCCCGTTTTCCAGGGAAGTGCCCACGGCTAGGGAATCATCCAGGTCGTAGAGCATCCAGCGCCATTTCCCGTCGCTGTACGCAAGATTCCCGGACAGGGCGCTGTTTGCAGGCGCGTCGGATTTCCAGGTGTAGACGTTGTTTTCCAGGGGTTTGCTGTCTGTGTTTGCGATGTAGATATTCGTACACATCCAGTCGATAAAGCTCTGCATGTCCATCTGTTCGAGGAGCCCGGCATAGACCTCCGGATCAGCCAGATCTCCCCGATCCAGGTAAGCCCGCAGGGCACGGTAGCTTTCCAGCCCTTCCTCATTTCCGTCGGCCACATAGCGTGTGTCCTTGATCAGCGTGGAGTTTTCAGCGTCCGCGTTGTAATGAGTTTCCAGGTATTCGCTGGAGTAGCGCTCCATGAGGTAATACATCCCCCAGTATTCCCCGTTCAGGAAGACCTGGCAGGGGATGTATCTCTGGACGGCCGTTCCCCTGTCTTCCACCAGGGAAAAGAAAAAGACTTTTTTCAGGGTTTTGCTGTTGTTCAGGATCAGGCTGGGGTAGGAAATTTCAGTGTCAAAGAGGACTGGATCAAAATATTCTTTTTCATAGCGTTCCCGGGAGTAGAGCGTGAAACTCTTCTGGGGAAAGCTGCGGGATTCGTTTCCGCGGATCCGGATCCCCACAGACTGGCTGAGGATGGCGTCGCCGAAAACGGAGTACAGCTCCAGGTGGGCCTGCCGTTCGGAACCGCTCCCTTCCAGATAATACTGCGTGTAATCCATCAGTTCAGTCCAGGAATATTCTTCCCATATCGTCCCGGCTTCCAGAGCATCGTCATAGAGAGAGCCGCGCACGTAGATGCCGTTTTCGGAGGAGAACAGATTGTCAGGGTCGCTGACAAGGGACAGGATGACAGCGTCCTCGTACCCTTCCTTCTGGTCAAAATCAATAAAATAAGTAGAGGTCACGACGGCGCTGCGGTTCCCTTCACTGTCGAAAGAGGCCGCGCGCACGACGGCAGCCTTATCTACAGGCTCCTTTGGAACCTGGTAATTCCGATCCTGGGAGGTAATGTCCTCCCGGGCGGAATAGACATTTTCCGACGGGCTGGGATCGGTAAGGACGAGGGGGTCTTCGTAGACAGGGGAGCCTGCCGTGGGCTCGCTTCCGTCCAGGGTGTAGCGGATCGTAAGTCCTTCTGGCGCGGAAAGCGCCACTTCTGCCTTGCCCTGGTAAAAACCGCCTGGCGTCAAGAATACAGGCTCCTCTACCGGCGCCTTCGCCGTATCGTTGGAAGCGCCGGGAGAGGGCCAGGCCTGAGTGAAAGCGCCGTTTCCATCTTCTGAGGCGGCATAGACGGCCCCGTGGGCGATGGAGGAGGGGATGTAGACGGAATCAATGGTGTGGATAGTGGAAGTCCCGCTTTCCTGGCCGCCGTCCCAGGACAAAAGCACCGTCTCTTTCTCAGCAAGCTTAAAGGGGACAGACAGAAAGCTGTCTTCCGCAGATGATTCCCTGCCCAGGGCGTACAGGACGCAGTATCCGCCCGGCTCCACAGAGGCATCCGGCAGGGCATAGCGCAGGGGATCGGATGGATCATCGGACAGATAAAGGCCTTTCAGGGAGACTGTTTTCGTTCCGGAATTATATAATTCTATGTAGTCGCCGTAGGCGGCGTCGCCTTCTGCGGCCGTATCCGGGAAATAGGTGTTCAGGGTGCAGATCTCATTGATGCGGAGATCCAGGACGGGATCCGTGTAGAAACCGCACTGGTATTTCCACAGGAAAAAGAACAGGAACACTAGAAAAAGGCCCGCTGTAAACAGGCGGACCCCCAAAAGGGCATGTTTTCTTACAAAAAGGGCGTTCATGCGGGTTCCTCCCTGCAAAACAAAAGTACTTCCCCCTCCTGAAGCGCGTACCAGACCACGCCGCCCTTTGTAAGCCGGGCTTTTCCTGCGGTCGCATCGGTGACGGCGGGCAAAAAGGAAGCTAAAAGCTCTTCTGGCACGAGGACGTTCAGAAGGACGGAATCTGTGTAGGAGGAATCCAGGATCGGAATATGGTTCTGGCCGATGAGGTACTGGATCTTTCCCGCGCCGCCATAATCGGTATGGATGGAGAGACGTACGCCTCTCTGCCGTTCCAGGATGACGGAAGCCTTAAGCGCCTCGCGGACGGCGCCGGAGTAGGCGCGCACAAGGCCGCCGGTTCCCAGCAGCGTCCCTCCGAAATAGCGAGTCACCACGACGCAGACATCATGGATATCCTCCCCCAGAAGCACCTCCAGCATGGGCCTGCCGGCAGTGCCGGCAGGTTCTCCGTCGTCGCTGCACCGGGTCAGCTGGTGGCGGCTGCCGACCGTGAAAGCCGTGCAGTTATGTCTGGCGTCCCAGTACTGCTTTTTTGTCTGTTCAATAAAATCTAAAGCTTCTTCTTCCGACCTGACGGGGGCGAGGGTGGCTATGAAGCGGGATTTCTTTTCCGTAAGCTCGCCGGTTCCGCCCCGCCAGGCAAAGCGGTATCTCTCTGTCATTTGCAGTCCTTTCAGGAAACCTGCGCGTCCTCTTTTGTCATCATATCGTCCACAATCTCCAGAAGGCATACCGGGGTGACTGCGTTTGTGATGAGCTGGCGGAGCATGCGCCGCGCGCACTCCTCTGAGCCGGAGACGGGAGGGGTGCTTTCCGCCTCCTCCACGCCGGGATGGCAGGAGAGTGATTTCTTTACGCAGATCCGGTACAGGGGAGCGGCTGGCTGGGGCGGCTCCTCCTCAATCAGGTAATATTTCAGATTCAGCAGGTTTCCTTTTTCATCTGTGACAGCCCGTGTTTCAATCAAAAATTCTTTTTGCATCCTGAACTCCTTTGCCCGGTTTCATTTTCCGCGCGGCCGCGCGGAAATCCGGATTCAGGAATATTATACAGGACAGGAAGCAAAAAGCTTGTCGAAAGCTGTCACGGCCTTAAAATTTCTGCGCCGGCAGATTTTGCCGGACGCCTGTGTACAGGGTCAGTATAGAATGGATCTTTGCTTTTTGTCAACTGATGGCACCCGCAAAATACTTAAGAAATGCTGATAAAACTGTGAAATTTTAAATTTCCCTTTATTCCTTGGAAAGTTTTTGCTATAATGAAACGATGTAGAGGAGGAAGGAAAATGAATTATGGAAAACGCGGAACTTCTAAAAAGCAGAAGTCCATGCACTCCAAAACAGCTAAAGTAGGCAAAAAAGCAAGTGTAATATTTATAAAAGCATTCTTAATCTGTATTCTGGCGCTGGGAATCGTAGGCGTCTGCGCTGGTGTGGGAATCGTAAAGGGCGTCATCGACAACGCGCCTGATATCGACAATACGACCGTAATTCCGCGCGGATACAAGTCGGTCATGCTTGATTCCGAGGGGAACAGGATAGCTGAGCTGGTCACAGCCGGTTCCAACCGTGTCTGGGTAGATATTGAAAAGATCCCAGAGGATGTCCAGTGGGCCTTTATAGATATTGAGGATGAGCGGTTTTATGAACACAACGGCATAGACCTGCGGGGCATCTTACGCGCCGGGGCTACCATGGTTGCCAGCGGCTTTAAGGAGACCCAGGGCGCCAGCACCATCACCCAGCAGCTTCTGAAGAACAGTGTCTTTGACTTTATGAGCGAGGACACGTTCATAGAGAAGGTGGAGCGTAAGCTCCAGGAGCAGTATCTGGCTCTTGAGCTGGAGAAGATCATGACGAAGCAGGAGATTCTGGAGGCTTATCTGAACACCATCAACCTGGGCCAGAATACGCTGGGCGTCCAGGCTGCCGCCAACCGGTATTTTAATAAGAATGTCAGTGATCTGACCATATCGGAGGCGGCGACCATCGCGGCGATCACCCAGAATCCCAGCAGATACAACCCCATCAGCCACCCGGAGGATAATGCAAATCGTCGGGAGCTGGTTCTGGACGCGATGTTGCGGAACGGGCATATCAGCCAGGACGAGTATAACGAGGCCATGGAGGACAATGTCTATGACCGGATCCAGACGACGAATGAAAGCACCGGGACTGCGGCGGTCTATTCTTATTATGTGGACGCCACCATCGAAGAGGTGATTAAGGATCTGCAGGAGGTGAAAGGCTATACCTCCCAGCAGGCCTACAACCTGGTCTACAACGGCGGGCTGACCATTGAGACGGCTCAGGATCCGGAGATCCAGGCGATCATGGATGAGGAGACCTCCGATCCGGAGAATTACCCGGAAAATATCAGATATGGCCTGGAGTATGCCCTGACTGTGGTGAAGCCGGACGGCGAGCAGATCAATTACAGCAAGGAAATGATGGAACGGTATTTCCAGGAGAATGAAAACGCGAAGTTCGAGCTGCTCTTTGACAGCGAGGAGGACGCCATGGCCCATGTGGAGGCCTATAAGGAAGCGGTGGTGGAGGAAGGCGATACGGTCTACGAGAGCATTGATATCACAGTCCAGCCCCAGATTTCTATGGTTGTCATGGATCAGGCGACAGGATATGTCAAGGGTATTGTGGGAGGCCGGGGCGAGAAGACCGCCAGCCTTTCCCTGAACAGGGCTACGGATACGAACCGCCAGCCCGGATCGACCTTTAAGATTGTATCCACCTATGCGCCGGCCCTGGATTCCGCCGGCATGACCCTGGCGTCCACCCAGTACGACGCTCCCTACTTCTATAATAACGGGACTGGCAAAGAGGTGCGCAACGCCAACAGGAATTACAGCGGGTGGACATCCTACCGGGATGGTATCCGCAACTCTATCAACATTGTGGCGGTCAAGACCCTGACGGACATCACGCCGGAGGTGGGAGCCGCCTATGTGCAGAATTTCGGGATCACGACCCTGCAGACCCAGCTGGATGAGAACGGCAATACGGATATCAGCCAGTCGATGGCTCTGGGCGGCCTGACAAAGGGCGTAAAAAACGTAGAGCTGACGGCGGCCTTCGCGACCATTGCCAATGGCGGCGTCTATACCAAGCCGGTATTTTATACGAGAATCCTCGACCACGACGGGAATGTCCTGATTGATAACACGGTTTCCTACACGAAGACCGTATTGAAGGACAGTACGGCGTGGCTGCTGACGAGCGCCATGCAGGATGTGGTGCGGGCCGGAACAGGAACGAGGGCAGCTTTTTCCGGTATGACCATCGCCGGGAAAACCGGTACGACTACAGATTACAACGACGTCTGGTTCGTGGGCTACACCCCCTACTATACGGCGGGTGTCTGGGCCGGCTATGACAATAACCACAGCTTAAGCAGCGCGGACAATGAGAGGCGGTATCATCTGAATATCTGGCGCGAGGTCATGTCCCGGATCCATGAGAACCTGGAGAACAAGAGCTTTGCGATGCCGGACAATATCACGAGCGCTACCGTCTGCGCGGCTTCGGGCAAGCTGCCGATTCCGGGCATCTGCGACGGAATGATGAAGACGGAGTACTTTGCTGAAGGGACGACCCCGACAGAATACTGCGACGTGCATGTGACGGGCGAGGCCTGCGTGGAAAGCGGCGCACTCGCGACGGATATGTGCCCAACCCATGAGTTCCGCATCATTACGCTGATTCCGGAGGATAACAGCGTATCCGGATCGCCCCTGGTGGCGAAGCCCTGCAGCCTGCATCCCGGAAATGTAATCGGAGCGGCCATCAGCCCGGTAATCGGGGATCCCTCCGCCCAGATCAATGCGGGCGGGGACGGGACGGCGGTCGTGCAGACCGATCCCCAGGCGCAGATCGATACGGGCCAATAAGCGATGTACCCTCCATGGAGGGCGGCGTCCGTGTACCAGGGCGTAGAGCCCGTTGTACGCCGATGCTCAGAATCGAATGGATAGTTAAGAGGGAACTGCCGGAAAGGAGACATCCGGGAGTTCCTTCTTTAAGGAGTGGAAAATATGATCAACCTGCTGGTAAAACTATTTATAAAAAATTATAAAAATACGGAAGACGCAAAGGTGCGCACCAGTTACGGTATTCTCTCCAGTATTGTAGGAATCATCTGCAATGTGCTGCTGTTTGCGGGAAAGCTGGCAGTCGGCGCCGCAGTGCGAAGCGTCTCTGTCATGGCGGACGCTTTTAATAATCTCTCTGACGCGGCCTCCTCTGTCATAAGCTTCGTGGGCGTGAAAATGGCAGGAAAACCGGCGGACAGGGAGCATCCTTTCGGACACGGGAGAATTGAATATATCGCGGCTCTTGCGGTAGCGTTCCTGGTACTCCAGGTGGGCTTTACCTTCTTTAAGAATTCCATTGAGAAAATCCGGAACCCGGAGGCGTTGAGCTTCGATCTGGTGTCTATGCTGATTCTCCTGGCGTCGGTATGTGTGAAACTCTGGCTGGGATATTTTAACAGAATTCTGGGAAAAAGAATCAATTCCAGCGTCATGCAGGCCGCCGCCACGGACGCGCTGGGTGATGTGGTCACGACGCTGGCCACCATAGGCTCGATTCTCTTTTTCCATTTTACAAAAATCAATATCGACGGCTTTGTGGGCCTGCTTGTATCGCTGGTGGTCATGTGGGCGGGAATCGGGATTGCCCGGGATACGCTCGAACCTCTGATTGGCCAGCCGGTAGATCCGCAGCTGTATAAGAAAATTTCGGATTTTGTGGAAAGCTACGATGGAATTCTGGGGAGCCATGACCTGATCGTCCACAATTACGGTCCTACCCGCAGCCTGGCGTCCATCCACGCGGAGGTTCCCAATGACGTGGACGTGGAGGTATCCCATGAGATTATCGACCGGATTGAGCGGGACGCGGCCAAGAAGCTGGGACTGTTCCTGGTGATCCATATGGATCCTATCGCGGTGGGCGACGGGAGGGTCACAGCGCTGAAAAGCCAGATAGACGGCGTCCTGAAGCAGCTGGACAGCCGCCTGACACTCCACGATTTCCGTGTGGTAGACGGGGAACAGCAGATAAATCTGATTTTTGACGTGGTAATCCCTCATTCTTATCATGAGAAGGAAAAAGCTCAGCTGCGCCTGGAACTCGAGGAAAAGGTGCATGGGCTTGATCCCAGGTACCAGTGTGTCATTACACTGGAAAATGGCTACATTGCGGAACAGCAGTAGGCGGCGGGTGCGCATGTGGGTGGGGCGGCTGCTTCCCAGTTCTGATTTAGAAAGGGTAACAGAGGTGCCGCGCCTGCACGTAAGCCTCTGTTATCCTTTCTGAATTGGCCGTAATAAATAGCAGCGTCGGTGTACAAGGGGCGTATCGTCCCTTGTACACCGATGCTAACCTGTAAGTAAAAAAAGTAAAAAAAATAGGAGTAAAAAAATAATAAAAAAATAGAAAAAAGTGCTTGCATTCAAAGAGAACCTGTGCTACAATTACATTCGCTGGTAACAAAGGGCTATCGCCAAACGGTAAGGCAACGGACTCTGACTCCGTCATTTCAAGGTTCGAATCCTTGTAGCCCTGCTTGAGA
>CALWBB010000092.1 GCA_944375885.1 uncultured Merdimonas sp. | reverse complement strand
CATACTCCTCGTTGCGGCCCTTCTCCCGGGAGAGCTTCTCCACGAAGGAGCGGAGGATGTTGGCCCGGGGGTCGGAGAGGGAGTAGACGGCGTGGCCCATGCCGTAGATGAGGCCCGCCCGGTCGAAGGCCCGCTTGTCCAGCAGGGCCTGGAGGTAGTTCCGGACCTCGTCCTCTTTCTTCCCTTCCCGCTTTTTCAGGCTTAGGAATCCCAGTTCCTCTTCTTTATACACGAACAGGATCAGGACAGCCAGCAGCACGGCCCCCACCGTCACATAGCAGTCCGCCACATTAAAGACCGGAAAATCAATCAGTTTAAAATACAGGAAATCCACCACATAAGAATGGCTCATCCGGTCTATGAGATTCCCTACAGCTCCAGCCGCCAGAAGAACGCCTACCGCCCGAAGCAGGGAATAACGCTTCTTTGCCGGCATCCGGGTATAGAAAAACGCAATCAGAAACAATATCAGCACCGTACATGCCAGAAACACACCCTTTTGTCCCTGAAGGATGCCAAAGGCCGCGCCTCTGTTCTCCAGGTAATGGAACTCAAAGACTCCCTCCCAGAGTACGATAGGGCTCTGTCCCTTCAGATGGAGCACAGCCAGATATTTTGTCCACTGATCCAGGGCAATCAGCACAGCCGCCGCCAGAATCCCGATCAGATTATACCTCTGTCTTGTCATCATCTCTATCCCCTGTCATCCATTTTGCCGCGTCCAGGAGCTCTTCTTCTGACACGCTTAAATCCACGAAGGCTTCTCCTGTCCGCCTCAGCAGGATAAAGCGGATGCTCCCCGCGTCCATCTTTTTATCTGATTTGGTCGTCAGCAGCAGCTCTCCCGGATCAAGTCCCGGTATCTTTACAGGCAGAAAGAAGCTCTCCAAAACCTCGCAGATCTCCTTTACTTCCTCTCTTGGAAGCAGCCCCCGCCGCCAGGAAAGATAAGCCGCAGCCGCGCAGCCGGCCGACACGCACTCTCCGTGGAGCAGCTGGAAATGTTTCAGCTTCTCCGCGGCGTGTCCCAGCGTATGGCCAAAATTCAGAAGCGCCCGTTCCCCCTGCTCTGTGGGATCCCGTTCCACCACGTCACCTTTAATGCGGCAGCTTTCCTCAATCATGGACATCAATGCCTGCGGCTCCCTGTTCAGGATCTCCTGCCGGTGCCCCGCAAGCCACCGAAAATAGTCCGCGTTCTTAATCAACCCGTGTTTTAGGATCTCCGCCATACCGGAGGCAAACTGCCTGTCCGGAAGCGTGTCAAGCACAGAAAGGTTCATATAGACCAGCCGCGGCATATGGAAAGCCCCAACCATATTTTTATAACTGTCGAAATCCACCCCTGTCTTGCCGCCGATGCTGCTGTCCACCTGGGACAAAAGCGTCGTCGGAAGCTGGATAAAGCCAATCCCCCGCAGATAGGTGGCCGCCGCGAAGCCTGTCAGATCCCCGATGACGCCGCCGCCCAAAGCCGCCAGCATATCCTTCCGGTCAAAATGCTCCCGTATCAGGTGCTCATACAAGGCTCTCACTGTATCCAGCGTCTTGTATTCTTCGCCTGCCTCTGCCGTCCAGACTGTCACTTTTTCAAAGACCGCCGAAAGCTTTTCCCGGACTGCCTCCGCGTAAAGCGGCCCCACATGGCTGTCTGTGACGATGCAGAGTTTCCTGCCCTGCACCCCCAGCGCCTCCACGCACTCCGACAGGCTTTCAAAATCCCGCTCCAGCCGGATCTCATAACAAAATTTCCCCTCCCGCCGGATCGTAAGGCTGCGCCTTTCTTTTTCCATATAAATGTTCCTTTCCCTTTGCTTCCTTAGATATACCGCAGGAGCGTCACATACTCCCGCCCTTTTTTTGACTGTCCGCCGCCCCCCTGGAAGCGGAAGCGGCCCATGCCGCGCACGGAAACCAGATCCCCCTCCCGGGGCTGGTATCCGCCTGATGTCACCAGCTTTCCATTCACAAAGACCTTCCCGCCCTCGATAAGGCCGGACAGGCTGCTGCGGGACGCGCCAAAGGCCACGGAAAGCAGCCTGTCCAGGCGCACAGAGGCCACCGTACCTATGATCTCCTTATACTTCGGCTCATAATGAAAATCCGCAGCCTCTATCACGCTTACAGAAACTGTCGTATGCCGCACCCGGGTCAGGTTTTCACAGATAAAGGGGGCAATCCGTTCCAGACAGAAAAGATACGCCTGCTTTTCCTCCGCCAGAATATCTCCCAGACAGCTTCTTTGAAGTCCCAGGTTCAGCACAGCCCCCAGATAGTCTCTGTGTGTCAGGCTTTCCGCGAATTTCTCCTGCAGAGGCGCGATCCTCAGACAGGCGATAGGAGGCTTTGTACAAAACAGGGGAGCCTCAGGCCGGAATACCGCGATCTGACGCTCCGCTAATTCATAGCCGCCGAGGCTTTCTGTCACAAGATAGGAAAGCTTTTGGCAGACACCCTGAAAAATATTCAATTCGTTCAGATTCAGAAAATCTGAATACACTGCAGTCCCTCTCTGATAAGCCATCTCGCCCAGCTCCAGGAACCGCTTTTCCAGCTGCTGCTCTTCTTTCGTCATGGTTTAAAACTTATTATTGCTGTACACGGAAGGAATATCGATAGCCCCGCTCAAAATATCCTGCAGATCGCCGGAAATATCCACGTTCTTCGGGGTAACGATAAAAATAGACGCGGAAACCTTGCGGAGATTCCCTCCGATGGCAAAACAGGATCCCGATGTGAAATCAATGATCCTCTGGGCCACATCCACATCCAGCCCCTCAAAATTCAGCACTACTGTCCGATTGCTCAGCAAAGTCTCCGTGATCTCCCGTGAATCCTCAAAACTGGTCGGCTTAATCACGCATACTTCCATCCCGCTGCCCTGCTTTCTGGAGGCCTGCCGGAAGGGCGTCACCTTCTGGGGCTTCGCCTTTGCCGGGGCATCCTCCCCGTATCCATCCTCACCGTCGTCCTTTTTTCTCCCGAAAGCCTTTTTCCGGGGCTTCTCATCCTCATAGTCGTCATCGAAATCATCATAGTCATCATACTCGTCGTAATCATCACCGCCGAGCTTCATGACATCCAGAAATTTATCGATTACACTCATGGTACAGCTCTCCAATCTATCTTTTAAATATTGTAATGCCTTTCACCGAAAATTCCTGTCCCGACGCGGATCATGGTGGCGCCCTCCTCGATGGCCACCTCATAATCCCCGGTCATCCCCATGGACAGAATATCCATAGATACATTATCAATGTTTTTGTTTTTTATGTCAACACATAATTTCTTTAAACTGGCAAAATGTACGCGGTTATCTTCCGGATTATCCACATAGGGAGCAATCGTCATAAGCCCCTTGACTGAAATCGAGGGAAGTTCCGCGATTTCCCGGATCAGCTTTTCTGCCTCTTCTGGCTTCACGCCGAATTTTGTCTCCTCTCCAGCCACGTTGACCTCGATAAGTACCGGGACTGTAATCCCCTTCTTCTGTCCTTCCGCGCTGATCGTCTCAGCCAGGCGCAGACTGTCTACCGAGTGGATAAGGCAGGCCTTGTCCACCACATATTTTACTTTATTGCGCTGCAGATGGCCTATGAGGTGCCAGCGGATGTCCTTGGGCAGTTTTTCATACTTGTCGCAGAGCTCCTGCACCTTGTTCTCGCCAAAATCCCGGGTTCCCCCTGGGAGCAGCTCCTCTATCATAGACACAGGCTTGGTCTTGCTGACCGCGATCAGCGTCACCTCCTCCCGCCTGCGTCCCGCCCGCTCACAGGCGGCGCAGATATTCTTCTCTACCTTTGCCAGATTCTCAGTTACCATGTTTCCTGTTCCTCCTAATAAATCACCTGATCCTCCGCAACCGTATCCGCGTTGAGCACAATGTGGTCGTAGACAGATAGGCCATAGCTGGTTCCTTCCTCCACAATGCAGTATTCCTCATTTTCATATAAAATCTGGATAATGCGGAAGATGGTATATCCTTTATTGATATTGTAAACGCCTTTGAGCTTCTCTGTCTGCCCCACCTGGTAGTATTCAGCGGAATCTTTTTTCACAAGCAGGTCGCCGCTCTCCAAAAGTTTTTCCGAGGTACTGAAATCTTCCTCCTCCGGATTCACATAGGCGTACTGTTCATCCTGGTAATAAATCGTGGCATCCACGAATTCCACCGCTTCCGTGCCGTCCTCCGACACTGTCTTTTTCATAAAACCGCTCCGGTTTTCTGTCTGCGTCACATAAGAGGCGTCTATGACAAAAAAGTCTTTTTCCGTCACAGCTGACTGGGGAATTTTAAGCCCTGTCTCCTCATCCCGCAGAATCTCAAAATCCAGATAGCGCTCCCCGGCATAGCGGATCATAGAGTTCACAAAAGAGAGCACCCCGTAAGCCTGGCCGTCCACATACTGTACTGTGACGGAGGGCCACACAATTTCGTCATCCAAACCAAAACGTATCTCAATATACGTGGTATTCTGTACCACAGTCCCATCCTTGGACACAGTCTTATTCGCTTCTATCTCATCCAAAAGAAACGCTTCCGTCTCCTCATCCAGCGGAAACACCAGCTGCCAGTCCTCTTCCGTCACAAGCTTGTACACCGGTTCCCCCTCGCTGACCAAGTCTGCCGATCTAAGCTCCTGGCGCTCATACCCCTCTTCCTCAAACCAGGCCGGATCGATAGAGGCTGCCGTGGCCTCCTCCATCCCGTCTATATAGTATTCCACCACTCCTGCCGTAGCGGCGTTATATCTGGTAAACAGCTCGCTGCCGCCCTCTGACGCGCTGTCCAGCTGGTCTATCATATTCTGGTTGACCAGATCCAGAATCGCGGAGTCTATCGTTGTCTGAAAGCTGTACACGCTTTCAAAGTCCATATCCGAATAATTCCCCTGATACGAACTGATGACGGAACGTATCTTGCTGTAGTCCTCTTCCCCAAGGCTCATGTCTCCGGCAGTCTCTTCCAAAAGCTCCGACATCCTGCCGCTCTCATCCACTGTGTAGACTGTGGACAGCACCGAAACCTTCTCCCCTTCCGCCGCATAATAGTTGATATAGCCGGCTTTCTGGGCGGTGTACACCTGCTCTGTGCGCAGTGCCACTCCTGTATAATGGTAGTCCGCAGCCAAATTCCCTTTGATCACCTCATAGCCGGAAATGTGCTCCGATGTAAGGTACAGATATACGCAGACTATGAGATAAACCGCAATGAACCCAAAAAATACAACGCCAATATTGAACGGGCGTCTGTATCTTACAATTTTCGTATTCCTTTTTCTGCCGTCCGCCACTGGCCTTCTTCCTCCGCCTTATCCCCGCGTGGCGCCAGATTTTCTCTCTGCGGCCTCCACGCTTCAGCCTCCCTGTTCTTAAAAACAGGAGGCTGCCGCAAAACCTTCTCTTTTGCAGCAGCCCTGATATAGTTACTGTTCACAGCGTTCTTTGCTGGTATGTACAATCTCTAGCAGGAAATGAGCACCTGCTCCTTCGCAAATTCAGGCAGGTCTTTCTCCTCTACGGAAATGCTGAGACAGAAATTGACTTTAAACTGCTCGCTGATCTGGTTCAGCTGGGACAGAGTATCCGTCAGATCCTGGCCTTCCAGGTTCGCAACCTTCAAAAAGCTGTCTATATACATCTGCTCCAGGTCATAGTCCTGGGAAATAATTCCGCACACAAAGCCGATAAATTCATCGCTGTTCTTTAAGGGGTAGTCCTTCACATTGATGAGCCGTACCTTGTTGTCCAGCTCGTGCATGTGCTTCGTGCTCTTGTCCAGATATACGATATTGCCCGACGCAGTCTTGATCTGGCTGTTCACCCGATCCAGCAGATGCTTTGTCTTTCCGTCCCCTTTGCTTCCTACAATCAATTGTACCATAGCCTTGTCCTCCTTGGGTCCTCTATATTTTTGAGACAGCGGCCGGGAAGGCCCTGCAGGCCTGCCGCCAGACGCTGCCGCTCTATCAGATACCCTTATTATAGTCTATGTGCCCAAAAAACTCAACTGTTATTTCCCGGGTTTAGACTAATTATACAATTCTAGTTATACAATTCTCTCCACTCCATATCCCCGCGATCCAGGGCCTTGACCAGGAGCTCCGCCGTGGCAAGATTTGTGGCCAGGGGGATATTGTAGGTATCGCAGAGCCGGACTACATTGTTCACATCCGGTTCGTGGCTCTTCGGGTTCTGCGGATCCCGTAAGAATATCACCAAATCCATCTGGTTGTGCTCAATCTGCGCCGCCAGCTGCTGCTCGCCGCCCAGATGCCCCGCCAGGTACTTGTGTACGTTCAGGTTCGTCACCTCGGCGATCAGCCGTCCGGTTGTGCCGGTGGCGTACAGATTATGTTTACAGAGAATGCCCCTGTAGGCAATGCAGAAATTCTGCATCAGTTTCTTTTTTGCGTCATGTGCGATTAGTCCAATATTCACTTTGACACCCCCGTTAATATTTTTTCGGCTGAAGACCGACATTCAGTACAAAACCGATTGACATGTACAGCGTCACCAGGGAGGTCAGCCCGTAGCTGACAAAGGGAAGCGGAATTCCCGTGTTGGGCATCAGCCCCGTGGCCACGCAGATATTGACAAAGCTCTGGAACCCGATATAACCTGCAACCCCACAACAGATCAGGGTTCCCGAAAATTCCCTCGAACGTCTGCCAATCTGTATACATTCTAACACAATCAGCGCCAATAGTAAAATAATTGTTGCGCAGCCGATAAAACCAAGCTCTTCTCCCGCCACCGCAAAAATAAAGTCTGTCTGAGGCTCCGCGATAAAGCTGCCGTTCTTCACCGAAGACACCAGGTTGTTGTTCAGCCCCTTCCCCACCAGCTGGCCCGATCCGATGGCCATGATGGAATTCTGCTGCTGATAGGCATTGTCAGCGTAAGCCGCCGGATTCAGCCAGGCCAGAATACGGGTCCGCTGATAACCGTCGATGAGCGTCTGATCCGGCTGCATAATCAGGCTGATGAAAATCACCGCCGCCGGGATCCCCACCGCCAGCGCCCCGCCGATGATCTTCCAGCTTAATCCCGCGATGAAAATCAGGATCAGGAAGATCACACACAGAGAAATCGTCGTGGACAGATCCGGCTGCTGTTCCACCAGCGCGGCGGGAAGGCCAAAGAGCAGCGCCGAAAGAACCAGGATTTTCCAGGTGTTCAGCATCTCCTTATATCTGTCCAGAAATTTCGCGAAAAACAGAATCAGGCAGAGCTTGCACAGCTCCGAGGGCTGAAACTGGAAGCCGCCAAGCCGCAGCCACCGGGTCGCCCCGTTGTTTTCGTAGCCCAGAGGCGTCCTGATAACCAGCACAAGCAGCAGCAGGTTGAAGCCGTAAATGAGCCAGCGGAACTTGAGAACCCAGTTGTAATCAATCAGCGAAATCACGATCATCGCCGCAGTCCCCAGAAAAAACCCCAGGATCTGCTGATCCTGGACGGATTTCTCCGCGCTTCCTATGACCAGTATCCCTATAATCGTAATCGCAAACACATAACACACAAGCCGGAACCTGTAATCCCTCAGCCGGTACTGTTTTAACATAATCTCCTCTGTCCTTCTTTTTTCAGTTATCTCCTCTCTGACGTATGCTTCATATCCTTAATCGGAATATTCGCGCAGAGCGCCGGTACGCGGCCGTTGGAACCGTCAGATTCCGTCTGCGTGATCTGGATGTCCAGGTGATCGCAGTCGATCTCCATGTATTTCGAGATAACCTTGATAATGTCGTTTTTGATCAGCTCCATGACCTCGGGGGAGCAGTTCGCCCGATCCGAAATCAGGAGAAGCTTCAGGCGATCTTTCGCCACGTCACCGGAGCTCTTTCTCCGGAAAAAGTCCATCAGCGCCATAGTCATTTCCCCCTTCGCTTATTTGAACAGCTTCGCAATCTTCGCAAAGAAGCCATTGCTGGCCTCCAGGTTCATCAGGGGTACTTCCTCTCCCAGGATCCGTTTGCAGATATTCATGTAAGCAGTCCCCGCCAGGGAGGAATCGCCGGCCAGAGGCTCGCCCTGGTTCGTGGCGATGACGATATGCTCATCATCCGGCACGGCTCCGATAAGATCGATGGCCAGAATATCAATGACGTCCTCGATAGACATCATGTCGCCCCGCTTCACCATATCCATCCGCAGACGGTTCACAATCAGGTTAATTTGGTGAATGTCATTCGCCTCCAGAAGGCCGATGATGCGGTCCGCGTCGCGGATGGCAGACACCTCAGGCGTCGTCACAATCAAAGCCCGGTCCGCGGCGGCAATGGCATTCTTAAAGCCCTGCTCGATGCCCGCAGGGCAGTCCAGCAGTATGTAGTCGAACTCCGGGCGCAGCTCTTCAATCAGCTTCTTCATCTGCTCCGGGTTCACCGCCGTCTTATCCCTGGTCTGCGCGGAGGGCAGCAGATAGAGGTTGGAATAGCGCTTGTCCTTGATCAGCGCCTGCTTCATGCGGCAGTTTCCTTCCACCACATCTACCAGGTTATAGACAATCCGGTTCTCCAGGCCCATCACCACGTCCAGGTTCCGGAGACCGATATCCGTATCGATCATCACGACGCTTTTTCCGAGCTTAGCCAGGCCCGTGCCGATATTCGCCGTGGAGGTCGTCTTCCCCACGCCGCCTTTTCCGGATGTAATCACAATCACTTCACTCATAGCTTTTTTCCTCCAAACCCTTTTCTATAAATTGATATCATTCAGGACTTCTTTTGTAATAGGCTCTATATAAATATTTCCATCCTCCACGAAAGCAATCTTCGGCGTGTCCTCTGTCTTTTTCTTCCGAAGGCTTTTGGCCGGCTGGCTGTCGGAGCTTCTGGCGATGACGTCTCCGATGCGGATCTGCATGGGATCCATGGA
Organism: uncultured Merdimonas sp.; assembly: GCA_944375885.1. Taxonomy (GTDB): domain Bacteria; phylum Bacillota; class Clostridia; order Lachnospirales; family Lachnospiraceae; genus Laedolimicola. Next base: position 1,166 of record CALWBB010000092.1, on the reverse strand, counting down.
CAGGGCCGCCACAAAGGCGGATTCATTGCCCGAGGCGCCCACATAGACGTTGCCCTTTAAGGTTCCCAGCACAATCACATTTCCCTTGGACACCACCCGGGCGCCCGGGTTCACGTCGCCGAGAATCACGATGCTGGTCTCGGATTCCAGCACCTGGCCGGAGCGCAAGGTTCCCTTGTAAAAGCGGCCGTCCTGAAGATTCATCAGATCCCCTTCCTCTTTCTGCCGCTGCCTCTCCAGAGCCTGGCGCATGGCGTTCTCCGTGGCCTCGTTTTCATCTACGATGCAGACCACCTGGATCTGGCAGTTTGCCGAGATCGTCTCCACAAGCTCTTGCTCCTCTGCAAAGGAAAGCCTCCGGCCCTGGAAGCACAGGGCCATCTGGGCATTTCCGAAGAACTTGGCGGATGCGTGGAACTTCTCCGCCACATCCCTCTTTAAGCTCTCCCAATCCGTCTTTTCATCCAAAACCACGATCAGCCCCTGCTTATTGCTCTTTATCACCACCGACTGATTCGACATCCCTCTTCACTCCTAATCCGCTATATTCTGTCCCGAGGAGCCGCTGGCGGTTCCTGTCAGGATCTCCTCTTCATCCACAAGATTATAATAATACTTAAACAGATCTGCGGCAACCTCCGCCGTGTTCGCGGAGGTATAGCCGTTGGCGATACGCACCGCCACCGCGATCTCCGGATCCTCATAGGGCGCGAAGCCGATGAACAGCGCGTGGTTCGGGTGGCTCCGGCTCTGCTGGGCTGTACCGGTCTTTCCCGCTACATTGAGGCCCAGCCCGCTTAAGGCATTCAGGGAGGTGGTATCCTCCGCCACCAGGCGCATCCCCTGCTGCACCGCGTTCCAGCTGGAATCCGCGATCTCCACCTGATTGTAAAGCTCCGGCTCATAGTCCTCGATGAGCTCTCCGTCCGCCGATTCCAGGCGGTCCAGGAGCGTCAGGTTAAAGACGCTTCCCCGGTTCGCGACCGCCGCCACGTACCGGCCGATATGGGACAGGGAAAACGCGTTCGTGCCCTGTCCGATGGCGGAACGGACCGCGTCCTCGTCGGAAATCTGCGGCTCATACTCGGAGAGCTCCAGTCCGGATTTATCACCCAGACCGAACATTCTGGCATATTTCTCCAGGGCCGCAAGTCCCTTATCTACAT
>CALWBB010000091.1 GCA_944375885.1 uncultured Merdimonas sp. | reverse complement strand
AAGAGCATTGACATTTCCGCCGAAACCCTATAAACTAGAAGCTCAGAAGAACAGAGGCTTTCTTTTACGCCTTACTGGAAATACAGCGAATCGACAGAAAAGAGGTATCTGCGTCATGCGAATCAAAACCATCGGCTTCATCGGCCTGGGCCTCATCGGCGGCTCCATCGCCAAAGCCATAAAGCAATATCACCCGGATATCCGGATCCTGGCCTATATGCGCAGCCGGGATACGCTGGAGCAGGCGGTTCGGGAGGGAACCGTGGATCAGGCCTGCCAGGCCGCAGGCGCGGAATTTTCCGCCTGCGATCTAATCTATCTGTGCGCCCCCGTCGCCACGAACGCCCGCTATCTGGAGGCGCTGAAAGACCTGCTTGCGCCTTCCTGCCTGCTGACGGACGTGGGCAGCACCAAGACGGATATTCACGAAAAGGTCCGGGCGCTTGGGCTTACCGGCCGCTTTATCGGCGGGCACCCCATGGCCGGCTCCGAAAAGACGGGCTATGAGAACGCCAAGCCGCATCTTATCGAGAACGCCTACTATATGCTGACGCCGGGCGAGGACGTACCGGAAGAGACGGTAAAGGCCTTCACCGCCTTTACCGCTTCCCTGAAGGCGATTCCCATGGTGGTCGATTACCGGCAGCATGATTTTATCACCGCCTGCGTCAGCCATCTGCCTCATCTTATCGCCTCCTCCCTGGTAGGACTGGTGCGCGATCTGGACAGCCAGGAGGAGCTGATGAAGCAGATCGCCGCAGGCGGTTTTAAGGACATTACGCGGATCGCCTCCTCCTCCCCGGAAATGTGGGAGCAGATCTGCCTGACGAATTCCGCGAATATCCTGAAAGCCCTGGAGCATTACCAGGGACAGCTGGAGGAACTGCGCCAGGAGCTTCTAAAAAAGGACGCCGGAGGCATTCACAGCTTCTTTGCGGCCGCCCGGGATTACCGGAATTCCATTCCCGACACCTCTTCCGGCCCGCTGGGAAAGGTCTACGCCTTCTACTGCGACATGGTGGACGAGGCCGGAGGCATCGCCACCCTGGCCACCATCCTCGCCTCAGGCGGCATCAGCCTGCGCAACATCGGCATCATCCACAACCGGGAATTTGAAGAGGCCGTCCTGCGGGTGGAGTTTTACGACGAAGAGGCCTGCCAGAAGGCTGCGGCCCTGCTGCGGAAATACCGCTACACCATTTATGAACGCTAAATTGAATTGAAATGCTGATAAGGAGAACTTCCATGAAATTTACAAGAGTAAAGAGCATCCGGGGAGAGCTTTCTGTCCCCGGCGACAAATCCATCTCCCACCGGGCCGTCATGTTCGGCTCCCTGGCAGAAGGGACGACGGCCGTCCGGAATTTCCTGCGGGGCGCGGACTGCCTCTCCACCATAGAGTGCTTCCGCCGTCTGGGAATCCAGATCGAGGAAAAGCCAGACGAGATCCGGATCTATGGGAAAGGGCTTCACGGCCTTTCGGCTCCCTCCCAGATCCTGGACGCGGGCAACAGCGGCACCACCACCCGCCTCATCGCCGGGATCCTAAGCGGACAGGATTTTGACAGCACGCTGACCGGGGACGCCTCCATCCAGAAGCGGCCCATGGGCCGCATCATCGAGCCGCTGACCCAGATGGGCGCTTCCATCGAAAGCCTCTCCGGGAACGGCTGCGCGCCCCTGCGGATCGAAGGCCGTCCCCTGCACGGCATCCATTACCGGACAAAGGTGGCCTCCGCCCAGGTAAAATCCTCAATCCTGCTGGCCGGGCTCTACGCGGACAGCCCCACCAGCGTGACGGAGCCCGCCCTCTCCCGCAACCACTCTGAGCTGATGCTGCGCCAGTTCGGCGCCGATGTGAAAACGGAGGGGACGACTGCCACGATAGCGCCCGCCCCCCGCCTTGCCGGGCAGGAGATCACAGTCCCCGGCGACATCTCCTCAGCCGCCTACTTTATCGCGGCCGCCTGCGTCACGCCTGGTTCCGAGCTTCTGATCCGAAATGTAGGAATCAACCCCACCCGGGACGGGATCTTACGTGTCTGCCGGATGATGGGAGCCGATCTCACCGTGATGCCTTACGAAAACCAGAAAGGGGAGTCTGCCGCCGATCTGCTGGTGCGCTCCTCTTCCCTGAAGGGCTGCGTGATCGAAGGAGAGCTGATCCCCACGCTCATCGACGAGCTGCCGGTCATCGCCGTCATGGCCTGCTTCGCGGACGGAACCACCGTCATCCGGGACGCCGCGGAGCTAAAGGTCAAGGAATCCGACCGCATCGCCGTCATGGCGGAAAATCTCTCCGCCATGGGCGCCCAGGTGACGGCCACAGACGACGGCCTGATCATAGAAGGCGGCCGCCCCTTACGGGGAGCCGCCGTCAACAGCCACCTCGATCACCGGATCGCCATGTCCTTCGCCGTCGCCGCCCTGAACGCAGACGGAGAAACCGTGATCCAGGACGCGGAGTGCGTCAATATCTCTTATCCGGGATTTTATCAGGATCTCCAAAGGCTCTGCCTCTAAAGCCACTGTCATGCAGGCCTCTGCCGCTAGAGCCACTGTCACGAAAGCCTCTGCCGCCAGGGCGTCAAAGCCCCAGCAGCTCCTCCAGAACCTGGGCCACGCCTTCTTCCGTGTTGGCGGGGGCCACGTGATCCGCCTGCTGCTTCACATGCTCCGGGCTGTTGGCCACCGCCACGCCAAAGCCTGCGAAGCACAGCATATCCACATCGTTTTCCGCGTTGCCAAAGGCAATAATCTCCTCCGGCAGTACGTGGAGCCGGGCGGCCGCTTCCCGAAGGGCCGCCCCTTTTCCGCTCCTTTCGCTGGAAATCTCCAGGCGGTAGGGCGTGGACGACGTCACGTACAGGCCGCCGATCTCATCCAGCTTCTCTACCCATTCCGCCTTGTCAAGCGGCCCCTCGCAGATGATGTCCACCGCGTCCAGCTCCCTCTTATGCCTGCGGATGAAGGAAAAGATATCTTCCACCGGCGTCCGGGTCTGCCGAAGGTAGGGAACCGCCCGGGCCGGCGCCCCGTATTTCTCCGGCTCCTCCAGAAAACGCCGTCCCGCATAGGGCTCTCCGTCCCAGAATACCTCCACTGCCGTCTCCGGCTCCTCCTCCAGGAAGCCAAGAAGCGTCTCCACCTTCTCCTCCTCCATCAGGCAGGAAAAGCTGCGCTCCCCGCTTTTTGCGTCATAGGCAGCCGCCCCGTTGGAGGTGATCGCGTAGGTCAGTCCCTTTACCCCCATCACGTCCTCCGGCAGGGAGGAATACGCCCTGCCGCTGGCCACCACCAGATAGATTCCCCTCTGCGCCGCCTGCTCCAGCGCCCGTCTGGTCCGCTCCGTCAGGTGGCTTTTCTCGTCCAGCGCCGTGCCGTCCAGGTCGATGGCAATCAGTTTTATCTTTCGCAATTTTGTACTTCCTCCTTTTTCATTCCACTGTTTCCATTGATTTATAAAAATATTTTTCTAAACCTTCATTCTGGATTCTATAAAAGTGAGACACATCATTGAAAGTAACGCGAATATCCCTCTTCTTCTCCCCACAAATAAACATCCTTTTCTCCCCTCTCTCTTGCCAAAAGTCCGGCTCGGAAATATAATAGAATAAGGACAGTCCCGCCGGCCAAGCGGGAAGAAGGAGGAGACAAATGGGATTTTTATTCTTTAAAAATAAGGAAAAGGAAGGAAAAAAGCCCTCCAAAAACGCAGACGCCAGCGCCCCTTCCGCCAGAGAGCTGTACGATCTGGCCCAGATACGCCAATGGGCCGGCGAACTGCCGGACGAAGAGCAGCGCGCCGAAATCCTTTCTGCCATGGATGAGCTGGAGCGCCTCGACCAGGCCCAGGCGGGCGGCGGCCAGGCCTGCCTGCGTGCCTTTCTGCTGAAGGCTGCCCGGGCGGGCAGCGAAGCCGCCGCCCAGCAGGCCTACTGGACGCTCGGCCGTGCGGACAACACCGACAAAGAACTGATGGAAGCCGTAGCCTACGCTGCCCTGCACGGAAGCGAGGACTGCATCTGCATTATGCAGACCGCCGCCACACGGATAGATACCGATCCCTGGCCCCATATGGCAAACGAATTCGAGTTCTGGGAGGATCTGTACGACACCGTCGCCTTTGGCGAGCCTGAGGATCAGCAGCCTTTTGAAGACCGCCTGGCAGGCTGGCAGGCGGCGCGCCGTAAGGACGCCCAGGTTATTGCGAAGAAGCGCGGCGCCATGCAGGCACTGCTGGACGAGCGGGACGCCCTGGAGGCCCAGGTACAGGAGCTGGAGGATGCGGACGGACGCGAGGAGGAACTGCTAAAGGCCTTCTGCAGCCTGCTGATCGCCCGGGACAAGGCGGCACTGTTCGCCGAGCAGAACAAATACTTCCTGGAGACGCCTGTTCACAATCTTCATACCCTGTTTTCCTACCCGGAAGGCCGGGAGCCGGACGACTGGGAACCTTCGATATACGAACCCGAGGCCGAATGGGCCTACTCCCAGGGCCGGGTGCTGGAACAAAAAGGCAAAAACTATCCCAAGGTGGTGGAACTGTACCGCGAGGCGGCGCGCCTGGGTCACGGCGAAGCCATGTACCGCCTGTCCTCCCTGGGGGAATTCTGGCCCGAAGCCGCCAAGCCCCACAAACGGGAGGTATGGGCCCAGAAAATCCGCGCTGCCGGCTGGCCTCTGACCGGCAGCTGGCAGCTTGGGAACTATCTTCTTTCTGCCGAAAATCATGACGACCCCTCCGGCCTGCTGGAACTGGCCCGCGGCGGAGATCTGGACGCCGTGCGCCATCTGACCAGGTTCCTGCAGTCCCTCTGGCGAAGTTCCAAAGGGAAAGAGGAGGAATCTTCCAGATACCGGGAGGCCATGCTGATGACAAGGGTGGAACTGGCCCTCAACCGAAAGGCCGCCGAGACAGGCGACAACGAAGCCTGCCTGCATCTGTGGTATCTGTACCGCAACATGGACGAACATCTGTGGAAGCGGGGCGAGACATCCCTGCGCAAGCTCATGGCTGTCGATAAAAATTTGCAGCAAGAGAGCGGCTACTGGTTTCGTCAGCTGTTTCAGCGGGACGTGGAGCTGGTGTATTATCTGAAGGCGGTCTTACCCTACGGGCTCAGCGGCGAAACGGCCCAAAAGCTGGCAGATCACGCCGAGGCACTGGGCCTTGTGGGCGCCTGGGCGGGCCTGGAGCAGTGGAAACGCGGACAGCAGGAGCTCCGGGAGTACGAGCGGCGCGAGGCTGCGGCCCAGAAGGAGGCTGCCCGCCGCCAGCGGGAGCGCCGGGATGCTCTGGAGGCGGAGATGGACGCGTACCGCAGCCAGCTGGACTGGGCCGAGCGTGCCATCAACCTGGCCGCAGGCGGCCGGGACGACACCATGCTGGAAAGCTACCTGCGGGGAGACATCTCCCTGCAGGATTCTGCCCGCGCTGACTTTGTGCGCAGTGAACTGGAAAGCGCCCACCGCAAAAAACTGGAGGACGCCTACGGCGCCGGCGAAGATGAGTAGGCTTCCGCTTTGACGCCACAGCGCCGGTGTACCAAAGGAAAATACGCCCCTTGTACACCGACGCTATACAAGAAACATGGCGTCCCCAAAGGAAAAGAACCGATACCTCTCCCGCACTGCTTCCTCATAGGCTTTCATGATCCTCTCCTTGCCCGCGAATGCCGACACCAGCATCAGAAGGGTGGATTCCGGGAGATGGAAATTCGTGATCAGGGCGTCCATCATCTTGAACTGGTAGCCCGGATAGATAAAGATATCTGTCCAGCCGCTTTTTGCCTGCAGAACGCCGTCCTCACCGGCGGCGGATTCCAGGGTGCGGCAGCTGGTGGTGCCCACGCAGATGACCCGGCCGCCTGCGGCCCTCGTCTCGTTGATAAGCCTTGCCTGTTCCTCCTCCACAATATAAAATTCAGAATGCATATGGTGCTGGGTCACATCCTCCACCTTCACCGGGCGGAAGGTGCCAAGGCCCACGTGCAGGGTCACATGGGCCAGCTTCACGCCCTTCGCCTCGATCTCCTTTAAAAGCTCCGGCGTAAAGTGAAGTCCCGCCGTGGGCGCGGCCGCCGAGCCGTCATGCTCCGCGTAGACGGTCTGGTAGCGGTTCTTATCCTTCAGCTGGTGGGTGATATAGGGCGGCAGGGGCATCTGGCCCAGCTGGTCGAGAATCTCCTCAAAAATCCCCTCATACTCAAAGCGGATCAGGCGGTTGCCCTCCTCGATCACGTCCAGGACTTCGGCCTTCAAAAGCCCGTCTCCAAAGACGATCCGCGCTCCGGGGCGAGCTTTCTTTCCCGGCTTCACCAGCGTCTCCCAGACATTGTCGCTTTTTCGCGTCAGGAGCAGCACCTCGATGCCCGCGCCTGTATCCTCCTTGACGCCCATCAGCCGGGCCGGGATGACCTTCGTATTATTTACCACCAGGCAGTCGCCCGGATTCAGATATTCGATAATGTCACGGAACACCCGGTGCTCCATAGCGCCCGTCTTCCGGTTCAGGACCAGCAGGCGGGAGCTGCTTCTGTCCTCCAGCGGATCCTGCGCGATCAGCTCCTGGGGAAGATCATAATAAAAATCACTCGTCTTCATCTTTTTCGTTTCCTTTTTCAGTTCTGCCAGTATTTCTTTTTCTTAAAATAGTATAGAATCGCGCCCGCCACCGCAAGGCACAGAAGAATCACGTAGAGGTAGCCGAATTTCCAGCCAAGCTCCGGCATATTCGTAAAATTCATGCCGTACCAGCCCACGATCAGGGTCAGCGGCTGGAAGATGATCGTCACCATCGTAAAAAGCTTCATGGTATTGTTCAGGTTGTAGTTGAGCGTGGCGTCCAGCGCCTCTCTTAGATGGATCAGGTTGTCGCAGAGAAGCTGCGCGTTGTTGCTTAAGCGCTCCGATTTGTCGGTAAAAATCTTGAAATACCGCAGATCCTCCTCCTCAAACAGATCGTTCTCGTTCTCCTGCAGGGTTTCTCCGATATCAATCAGCTGCTCATAATAATTTTTCAGAGTAGACAGGCGGTTGCGCAGTTCAAAGATCTCCGTGTTCAGTTCCCGGTCCGTCTTTCCGTCCACGACCTCCCGCTCCATGGCGATGATCTGCCGCTCCGTCATGACAAGTCCCCTGTTTCCGCTGGAAAGCAGGCGCTCCAGCACGCCGTACACCACCTTCTCCATGGTGGCGTTCTGCCGGAATCTTCCGATGGCGTCCAGGAACATCTGCCGGATGCTGTCTCCCTTATCAATAATCTTCACCACGATAAACAGATTTTTCTTGATAAAAAACCCGATGCGGTTCCTCCTGCTGCTTAAGTTCAGAATATCCACGATATTGATCATGCCGAAGCTGAATTCATCATACACATCGATACTGGTACGAAAATGCGTAAAATCTGTCATGCAGTCCTTGACTGCCACCTCCGAAAGACCCAGTTCCTTATAGCATTTGCGAAGCTCATCCAGTGTAAGATAGCCCACGCAGATATCATGCTCGTCCAGATTTTCCAGGGCAATCTCCCGGATCTCCTTATCGTGAATCGCAAAAAACATAGCTGGCCTCCTGCTCTTCTTTTTCTCCGGACTCTATTCTATACCTTTTTTTCCTCCGGGTAAAGGGGAAAGTAGACAAAGCAAAAAAGCAAGGGTAAATTGGCCGCAAAACGCAAACGGAAAAATACAGGCGCCGCATTGACAAACGCGGACGGCAGGATTATACTCCAGGAAAATGCTTGTGGAAAATTGCTTTCAGAAATTTTACCCTCAATTGACAAGAGCGTGTGCGTCCTTGTCAATTGAGGGTAGGAAAGGAACAAAAAAACATGAAGATACAGATACGCGCCTACAAAGAAACCGATCTCGACGCCATGAACGCCATCTGGAACGAAGTCGTGGAGGACGGCGCCGCGTTTCCCCAGACAGAGCTTCTGGACCGCCAGACCGGAGCGGCGTTTTTTGCAGGGCAGACCTTCTGCGCCGTCGCGGAGGACACAGAAAGCGGGCAGATTCTCGGCCTCTACATCCTCCATCCCAACAATGTGGGCCGCTGCGGCCATATCTGCAACGCCAGCTATGCCGTAAGCAAAGCCTTCCGCGGACTCCACATCGGCGAAAAGCTTGTACAGGACTGCCTGGCCCAGGGAAAAGCCCATGGCTTCCGGATCCTCCAGTTTAACGCCGTCGTCCGCACCAATACCCACGCCAGGCATCTCTACGAGCGCCTGGGCTTTATCCAGCTTGGGGTGATTCCCGGCGGGTTTCTCATGAAGGACGGCCATTACGAGGATATCTGTCCCTATTATCGGGAGCTGTAATACATAAGGGAGAAAAAGACGCGCTGGAAATTTTCCATTTCCGGCGCGTCTTTTTCCTATGCGATCCCTCTGGCCTTGTCCAATACCTTCATGACAATCAGGCTCTGTTCCAGACGCTTCTGGAATTCCTCCCTGTCATCCCTCACCCAGTAATCTGTAAAAGCGCGCAGTTCATCATAAAGAACGGAGCGCTCCGTATTCACAAGCGCATAGGGCACGCTTTCTTTCTTATTTTCCTGATAGGAAAACTCTTCAAAACGTCCAGCGTTGGAGTGGCTGAAGATACATCCTTTATCGCCCTGGATATTGATAGACAGCGGCGCCCCGCAGTCCTTGGCGGCGATGCAGGAGCATTTAAAAGAAGGGTATTCCAGGATCAGGATTCCGGAGGTATCCACGCCCCGCTCCATATTCGGATAATAATGGACGCCCTGCGGTTCCCCGAAAAGCCCTGTCACAAAATGGATATTGTAGACGTTCAGATCCAGCAACGCTCCTCCTGCCTTGTCCGCATCAAAGACCGGGGCAATCACTCCCTGCTTGAACGCGTCGTAGCGGCTGGAGTACTGGGAATAATTCAGCTGGACGATTTTCACATCGCCAAGGCCGGGAAGCAGCTCCCTTACCTTTTCATAATTGGGATTGTACTGGTTCGTGACAGCCTCAAAGAGAACCAGGCCTTTCCTTTCCGCCAACTCCGCCAGTTCCTTTGCCTCCGCATAGGTCACAGTGAAAGGCTTTTCTAAAATTACATGTTTTCCCGCCTCCAGCGCCTGCTCCGCGAAGCTGTAATGCAGGCTGTTTGGCAGCGGCAGATACAGCACGTCCAGCGACTCATCCGCCAGCAGCTTCTCATAGCTGTCATAAGCTGCCGGGATATGGTATTTTTCGCAGAGTTCGTTTCGCTTCTCTTCTTTTCTCACGAACAAAGCCCCTATCTCCATCTCTGGAATCAGCTTTGCTGCCTCCAAAAACCAAGGCACTGTCATGCCCGCTCCTGTAATTCCTACTCTCATGTTCTCTTATCCTCCTGCCATTTATAACTTTACCCCTTGTTTGTTTTTATCTTACCATGTCCGCCTGCTTTTGGGAAGCGGGATCCTGCTGCCGGAATCAGCTTTTTGCACAGCTTTTTGCACGGCAAAACGGGATGCCCTGCAGCACCCCGTTCTTCCGCTCATTCCATTACGGATACTTTTCCTACAAATACTTTTCCATGTCAGCCGTAAGCTTTTCTTCCACCCGAATCAGCTTCTTCGCAATGCTCTTCGTCTTTTCATCTGCCGCCCGGTACTGGTTCAGATAGCGGTTCAGGGATTTCACTCCCATATTGCAGCCGTCCGTCATCAGATCGGCTATCGTGTGATCCGACTCATCCATCACCAGCTTCGCGTTTGTCTTGACCCAGGACATGCCCTTTGCAATGGGATTCGGCTCCTTGCCGTCATCATGATACTGCCCCAGCAGCGTCAGAATCTCGCCTTTCAGCTCATTGTGCTCATCCCGGCATTTTCTCAGAGTCTTTCCCAGCTCCTCATCATGTACGTAATCAAGCACCTCGTCTATGGACGCCACTCCCATCTTGATGCCTGCGTCACATTCCCGCAGGAGCTTGATCGTATCTGATTCAATCATGGCTTTCTCTGCTCCTTTTCACTTTTTAAGAACAGTATGGCTGGCTGGCAATGAGATTATACAAATCCAGAAGAATCCATAGCGTCGGTGTACCAAGGGACAATACGGTCAAAAATGGCTGAATCCCCGCCCCTGCTGCGTTACTTTCACTCCGCG
>CALWBB010000090.1 GCA_944375885.1 uncultured Merdimonas sp. | reverse complement strand
TTATTGGAACGTCTATGTGAATGGCTTACATTGTTTCCGAAATGAGCGCCTTTTTCACAGATTGCACATTTAGCCATCTTTGCACCTCCTCTTGACCGATAATGGATCTACGGTATACCGCATATAGACCCGCAACACAGGTTATTTTAGCAGAAACCACTATATTTTGCAAGCATAATTTTAAAAATCATGCTGTTTTTTCTAAAACTCAATAAAGTATGAAAAATTGCTTTAATTTTCCGGGGAAACGGGTTATAATACCATTAGTAAAGGGAAAAGTGCGCCCTTATTTCCAAATGCACAGACAAAGGATCCCGGCTGAAGGATTCTTTTCATAAAAAATAAAAGTGGAGGTAATCATAATGAAGGGACTTATGAATACGCAGATGGGCGCTGTCATGATCGACCCGGAAGTTATCGCCAGATATGCAGGCTCTGTGGCCGTGGAATGCTTCGGCATCGTGGGCATGGCTATGGTAAACGTAAAGGAAGGCCTTGTAAAGCTTCTCAAGAGAGACAATCTGACCCGCGGAGTGAATGTGGAGATCAATGACAATAAGATCACGCTTTCCTTCCATGTGATCGTTGCTTACGGCGTCAGCATTTCCGCTGTGTCGGACAACCTGATCAGCAATGTGAAGTACAAGGTGGAAGAGTTCACCGGTATGACGATTGAGAAAATCAACATCTTCGTAGAAGGTGTGCGGGTAATAGATTAATTGCAGGAGGAGTTTTTGGAAGTTATGAAAACGATAGATGTAGAGATGCTGACAAAGATGTTCCTGGCCGGCGCCAAGAACCTGGAGGCAAAGAAGGAATGGATCAATGAACTGAATGTTTTCCCGGTGCCGGACGGCGACACGGGTACGAATATGACGCTCACGATCATGTCGGCGGCCTCTGAGGTGAATGGTCTGCCTGAGAAGACCATGGAGACCGTGGCCAAGGCGATTTCTTCTGGTTCCCTGCGTGGTGCCCGGGGAAACTCCGGCGTCATCCTGTCACAGCTTCTGCGCGGCTTTACGAAGGTGATCCGCAGCTATGAGGAGCTGGACGCGCAGATTCTTTCCAATGCGTTCCAGAAGGCGGTGGAGACGGCCTACAAGGCGGTTATGAAGCCGAAAGAGGGAACGATCCTGACCGTGGCGAAGGGCGCGGCTGTGAGGGCTGCCGAGCTTGCGGCGGAAGAGGATAATCTGGATATATTCTTTTCTGAGATTATTTCCGAGGCGGAGCGGGTGCTGGCTACGACTCCGGATCTGCTTCCTGTGCTGAAGGAGGCAGGCGTGGTGGACTCCGGCGGACAGGGACTGGTAGAGGTGCTCAAAGGCGCCTACGACGCCTTCCAGGGCAAGGAGATCGACTATACCTTTGCGGAGGCCAAGGGCGTTCCTGTGAAGGCCAGCGCGCAGACGGAGGCTGAGATCAAATTCGGCTACTGCACCGAGTTCCTGATCATGCTGGACAAGACTTTTGACGCGAAGACGGAGAGTGAATTCAAGGCGTTTCTGGAATCTATCGGCGATTCCATCGTGTGCGTGGCGGATGATGATATCGTAAAGATCCACGTACATACGAATCATCCCGGCCAGGCCATCGAGCGCGCCCTGGAGCTTGGCTCCCTGTCCCGCTTAAAGATTGACAATATGCGGGAGGAGCATGAGGAGAAGCTGATCAAGGAGGCGTCCAAGATTGCGGCCCAGCAGGCAGAGGCGAAGAAGAATGAGCCTAGAAAGGAGATGGGCTTCATCTCCGTATCCATCGGCGAGGGCATCGGCGAGATCTTTAAGGGCCTGGGCGTGGACTACCTGATCGAGGGAGGCCAGACCATGAACCCCAGCACGGAAGACATGCTGAACGCCATCGATCAGGTGAACGCGGATCATATCTTCATCCTGCCGAACAACAAGAATATCATCCTGGCGGCCAACCAGGCGAAGGCCCTCTGCAAGGACAAGGACATCATCGTGATCCCCACCAAGACGGTGCCGCAGGGTATTACGGCTATGATCAACTATATGCCGGATTCTTCCGCAGAGGAGAACGAGGCCCGGATGTCCGAGGAGATCGGCAACGTGAAGACCGGCCAGGTGACCTACGCGGTGCGCGATACCCATATCGACGATAAGGAGATCAAAGAGGGCGACATCATGGGCATCGGCGATCACGCGATTCTGTCTGTGGGACAGGATGTGGCAGAGACGACCCTTGCCATGTTCGCGGAGCTGATTGACGAGGATTCCGAGCTTATCAGCATCTACTATGGCGCGGATGTGCAGGAGGCGGACGCCCAGAAGCTGGGAGAGGCTCTGGGAGAGAAATATCCGGACTGCGACGTGGAGGTGCATTTCGGCGGACAGCCCATCTATTATTACGTGGTATCGGTAGAGTAAAGATTGACGACTTGTTTTCACAGGAGTGTGAAATGAATACAGCATCCCCAATGACCGCCCTGAAGGGCGTGGGTGATAAGACGGCTGCGCTCTTTCACCGTGTCGGCGTAGACACGGTGGGAGAGCTCTTGTCTTATTATCCGAGAACCTATGACACCTATGAAAAACCAGTGACCTTCGCCAATCTGGAGACAGACCGGGTGCAGGCCGTGACAGGCTTCGCGCGCCGGATGCCGGACAGCAAAAAGGCGGGCCGTCTGACTGTGACGACCCTGACGCTGGAGGAGTTCGGCATGTACCTGCATCTGACCTGGTTCAATATGCCTTTTCTGCGCAATACCATTCAGCCTGGCGGCACCTATATTTTCCGGGGCAGGATCCAGAAGAAAAAGGGCCGTCTCCTGATGGAGCAGCCGGAGATCTATTCCCCGGCGGATTACGAGAGGCTTCTTGACACCATGCAGCCCATCTACGGGCTGACGGCAGGCCTTTCGGGCAAGACGGTGGCCAAGGCAGTGCGCCAGGCTCTGGAAGAGCTTTCCATGGAGCCGGAGTTCCTGCCGGAGGAGATCCGAAGGGAACAGGAGCTGGCGGAATATAATTTCGCCCTCCGCTCCATCCATTTTCCGGTAAAGAAGGAGGATTTGCTGCCAGCCAGAAGACGGCTGGTCTTTGACGAGTTCTTCCTGTTTATCCTGGCCCTGCGCCAGATGCGGGAGCAGACGGAGCAGATGGAAAACGAATGCCCCATCCGGGAGGGGGCGTGGGCTGGGCGTCTGCTCTCCTCCCTGCCCTACGCGCTTACCGGGGCTCAGGAGAGGGTCTGGCAGGAGATCAAGGCCGATCTGGCAGGCGGCCGGGTGATGAACCGCCTGGTCCAGGGAGACGTAGGCTCCGGGAAGACGGTGGTCGCCCTCCTGGCGCTGCTTGCGGCGGCGGAGAGCGGATATCAGGGGGCCCTGATGGCGCCCACGGAGGTGCTGGCGAGACAGCACGCCCAGTCGGTGGAGGAGCTTTTGGAGGGCTGCGGCCTGGAGCTTTCCACGGTTCTGCTCACGGGCTCCATGACGGCGAAGGAGAAGCGGGAGGCGTATGAAAGGATCCGGGACGGGGAGGCCGCCATCATCATCGGCACCCACGCGCTGATCCAGGAAAAGGTGGAATTCCACCGGCTGGGCCTGGTGGTGACGGACGAGCAGCACCGCTTCGGCGTGCGCCAGCGGGAGCGGCTGGCGGACAAGGGCCTTCATCCCCATGTGCTGGTCATGAGCGCCACGCCCATCCCTAGGACCCTGGCGATTATCCTTTACGGCGATCTGGACATCTCCGTCATCGACGAGATGCCGGCGAACCGTCTTCCGATTAAAAACTGTGTGGTGGATGAGAGCTGGCGGCCGAACGCCTACCGCTTTCTGGAGCGGGAGATCGGAGCGGGCCATCAGGCCTATATCATCTGTCCCATGGTGGAGGAGAATCCGGAGCTGGAGCTGGAAAATGTGGTCGATTACACGGAAAAGCTGAGAAAGAGCCTGGATCCGTCCATCCGGATCGCCTATCTCCACGGGAAAATGAAGCCGGCTGAGAAAAACGAGATTATGGAACGCTTTGCGGCGGGGGAAATCCAGGCGCTGGTGTCCACCACCGTGGTGGAGGTGGGCGTGAACGTGCCAAACGCCACGGTGATGATGGTGGAGAACGCGGAGCGCTTCGGCCTGGCCCAGCTTCATCAGCTGCGGGGCCGGGTGGGCCGCGGAAAGGCCCAGTCCTACTGTATCTTTCTCAGCGGCTCTGACAATAAAGAGACGAAGAAACGCCTGGAAATCCTGAATCACTCCAACGACGGCTTCTACATCGCCTCGGAGGATCTGAAGCTCCGTGGCCCGGGCGATCTCTTCGGCGTGCGCCAGAGCGGCCTTCTGGAGTTCAAAATCGGCGACGTGTTCACAGACGCGAAGATCCTGAAGGAAGCCAGCGAAGAGGCGGCAAGGCTTCTGAAGGAGGATCCGGAACTGGCCCTCCCAGAGCACCAGGCGCTGAAAAAGAGGCTGCTTGCGTACCGGGAGGAAGGAATCCGGAGGATGAGCCTGTAGGGGCCGGAGGGTGATTCGTTGCAGCCGCCCACCCACATGCGCACTCGCCGGCGGTTATACAGGAAGAGAATAAGAGGAGTTTTTGGGAATATGAACATTTTGAATATCGAGCACGTCAGCAAGCTGTACGGAGACAAATGGATTTTCGACGACATCTCCTGCGGCATTCAGGAAGGGGAGAAGATCGGCATCATCGGCATCAACGGCACCGGAAAGACGACGCTTCTGCGCATCCTCACCGGGGCGGAGGAGCCGGACCAGGGCCAGGTCGTCCGCCAGAACGGGCTGAAAATCGCCGTGCTTACCCAGAACAATGACTTTCCGGAGGAGGAGACGGTGCTTTCCTACACCGCTTCCGCCATCCGGCAGGAGGAGTGGGACGCGGACAACGAAGCCAAGAGCATGCTCAATACCCTGGGGCTTACAGATCATGCGCAGAAGCTCTCCGGACTTTCCGGAGGACAGAAAAAACGGGCGGCGCTGGCGAGAACCCTTCTTACGCCCTCGGATGTGCTGGTGCTGGATGAGCCGACGAACCATCTGGACGAGGAAATGATCCGCTGGCTGGAGCAGTACCTGAAGCGGTACCGGGGAACCGTGATCCTCGTGACCCATGACCGCTATTTTCTCGATCAGGTGACGAACCGGATCCTGGAAATCAGCAGGGGAAAACTGTACAGCTATGAGGCCAATTACAGCCGTTTTCTGGAGCTGAAGGCCCAGCGGGAAGAGATGGAGCTGGCAGCGGAGCGGAAACGCCAGAGCATTCTGCGCATGGAGCTTTCCTGGGCGGCCAGGGGCTGCCGGGCCAGAAGCACGAAGCAGAGGGCGCGCCTTGAGCGTCTGGAGGCTTTGAAGGCCGGGCGGGCGCCGGAGTTTGACAAAGAGGTGGAGCTGGATTCTGTGGAGACCCGCATGGGAAAGAAGACCATCGAGTTGCATGGCGTGTCCAAAAGCTATGGCGATAAGAACATAGTCAAAGATTTCAGTTACATTTTCCTGAAAAATCAGACGGTCGCTTTTGTAGGCCCCAACGGCTGCGGCAAGTCCACCCTTCTGAAAATCATCGCGGGGCAGCTAGAGCCGGACAGCGGAACGGTGGAGCTGGGCGAAACCATCCGCCTGGGGTATTTCGCCCAGGAAATTCCCGACCTGGACGAAAGCCAGCGGGTTATCGATTATGTGAAGGATATCGCGGAATATATTCCCACCCGGGAAGGCCGGATCAGCGCTTCCCAGATGCTGGAGCGCTTCCTCTTTACCCCGGATATGCAGTACGCGCCCATCGGAAAGCTCTCCGGCGGTGAGAAGCGCCGCCTGTATCTCTTAAGCGTTCTGCAGGCCGCGCCAAACGTGCTGGTGATGGACGAGGTGAGCAACGAGCTGGACATCCCGACCCTGGCGGTTCTGGAGGATTATCTCAATTCCTTCATTGGAATCGTGATTCTGGTCTCCCACGACCGCTATTTTCTGGACAATACGGTGGATCGGATTTTCGCCTTTGACGGAGACGGCCATTTCCGCCAATATGAGGGCGGCTATACGGACTACCTGGAGGCCAGAAAGCGGGAGCTGGGCACAGAGGCCGCGGAGAGTTTGGACAGAGCCGCGGGGAAAAAGGCAGGCGGCGCTGCCTCCGGGAAGCCTGAGAAGGTTTCTGGCGGAAAGCCCTCCTGGGACAAGGGCGAAAGGAAGCTGAGATTTACTTATAAAGAGCAGAAGGAGTATGAGACGATCGAGGCAGATATGGCCGCCCTGGAAGAAAAAATCGCGTCCTTAGACAAGGACATAGAAGCCTCCGCCAGTGATTTTGTCAAGCTGAATCAGCTTATGGTCAAGAAAGAGGAAGCAGAAGCGGCTTTGGAGGAGAAGATGGAGCGGTGGATGTATCTTGAGGAATTGGCGGCAAAGATTGCTGCGCAATAAGAAAACCCTGCACTTATCTATCAGGAGGAGAGAAAACAAATGGAGCTTCGAGTCTTGCGCTATTATCTGGCCGTCGCACGGGAAGAAAATATTACCCGCGCCGCGGAAATCTTACATATCACTCAGCCCACGCTAAGCCGGCAGATGTCTGAACTGGAGGAAGAGCTGCATACAAGACTCTTTGAACGGACAAACCGGAAGATTATTCTGACTGAGTCCGGGCTGTTGCTGCGCCGCCGGGCGGAAGAACTGGTTGCGCTGGCAGACAAAATTGAACAGGACTTTCTGGACAGCGGCGATGAGCTGACGGGTCTGATTTCTATCGGCACCGGAGTGAGCGCAGCAGTTTCAGAGACGCTTCCGGAGCTTCTTAAAGAATATTCACAGAACTATCCACAGGTGCAGTTTGAACTGCACACAGGCACAGCGGAAGGGATTAAAGACAAACTGGATAAAGGACTTCTGGATGTGGGAATCCTGATGGAGCCTGTGGAGGTGGAGAAGTATGAGTTTGTCCGTCTGCCGCAGAAAGAGATATGGGGGATTCTTATGCCGGAAGACGACCCTCTGGCACAAAAAACGGAAATCACCCCGGCAGCTCTGCGATCTCTTCCGTTGATCGTCAGCTGGCGTATTGATGAGCGGGAAGCAAAAGCATGGTTTGGCGGAGATACCGGGCGCCTGAATATTTTCTGTACCTATGATATGGCTGATAATGCCGCCCTGTTGGTGGAACGCCGGCTTGGATATGCTTTTGTAATCAAAGGGGCGCTAAAACCCATTCCGGGACTTGTTTTCCGCCCGCTCTATCCAGAAGTCAGCAATACGTCGGTGATGGTCTGGAAGAAATATCAGCCGTCCAGCCCGGCAGTGCAGAAGTTTCTTGAATTGGTTAGAAATGCTTACAGAGTATAGCAGGCAAAGAAAATGAGTATTTTACAAATGACAAAGAAATTCTTACAATGTGAGTGTACCAAAAAAGCAGAACGCTTTCCCGGTACACTCACATTTTTTTAATGAGACTTTCCATGTGAAGTTCAGTTTGGAAACAAAATGGAGGGATAACAGATGAGTAAAAAAATTATACAGACAGCAGGCAGAGATCAGCTGGCGAAAGAGGTCTGGAAGGACGAGGATGGGGAGAAAGAGGAACAGCATGGCGGCATGTTCGGTCTTGGACAGCCCAACGATGCCTATGCCCGGTATTTTGTGGGACAGAGCTACCTAAACCCTGTGGCCGGTCAGAGCGGCGTCAATATTGCAAATGTGACCTTTGAGCCGGGCTGCCGCAACAACTGGCATATCCATAAAGCGCAGAAATGCGGCGGACAGCTCCTGCTCTGCACGGAAGGCCGGGGCTGGTATCAGGAGTGGGGCAAGGAAGCCAGGGAACTGCATCCCGGCGATGCGGTGGAGATCCCTGCGGGCGTCAAACACTGGCATGGCGCTGCAAAGGACAGCTGGTTCTCCCATCTGGCGGTGGAGCTGCCCGGTGAAGACACCTTCAATGAATGGCTGGAAGCGGTAAACGATGAGACATACAACGCTTTAGAATAAAAAACTCAAATACAGGATTCGGAGATAGGAATCTTTTAGGCGTCGAAAGCTACATGCAAAATAGAAGGATAAGACGAGCATTATGCAATATATGACAGCGGAGGAAGTATCGGAACGTTATCACATTCCCATAAAAATATTAGAGGAGTACAGACAATGGGGATTATGCAGCACGGTGCAGAAAGTAATGGATGACTGGCGGTATACAGATGAGGATCTGGAACGTCTGAGCCTGATCATGACGCTTCATGATATTGGCTTTAAACCCGCTGAAGTGGAGCATTATATGAATCTGGTGCTGGAAGGAAAGCAGAAGGATGCGGAGCGGCTTAAAATGCTGGATAAAATTCGGGAAAAGGCCCTGGATGAGATCCATTTTCGTGAAAAACAGCTTTCCCGGCTGGACTATCTCAGATACGAGATAAGAAACAGACAGGATAAGAAACAAGCCGAAGAATGCTTAAAAAGCATTTCAAAATAATATTCCGAAATGGAGGATGAGGATTTATGAAAAAATTACTTTGTGTGCTGCTGGCAGGCGTTCTGACACTTTGTTTTACCTGGATTATCTGGCCATGATGGGATTTTTCATTTTCATAGCCCATTACTTTTCCAAAGGTATGAAAAAAGCTGGAACCAGTCGTAAAAAATAGAAGGAACGAGGTATGACAATGAAATATACAAAATTAGGAAATTCAGATTTGCGGGTTTCCCGCATCTGCATGGGATGTATGGGATTTGGAGACGCCAGGAATGGACAGCACAGCTGGACGCTGGATGAGGAGCATTCCCGGGAAATCATAAAACGTGGGCTGGAGCTGGGCATTAATTTTTTTGATACCGCTATTGCCTATCAGAGCGGAACCAGCGAGCAGTATCTTGGACGGGCGCTGAAGGATTTCGCGAAAAGAGACGAGATCGTAGTGGCTACAAAATTCCTGCCAAGGACGCAGGAAGAGATTGCGGCTGGTATAAGTGGGCAGGAGCATATCGAGCGGTTGCTTAATACCAGCCTGAAAAATCTGGGAATGGATTATGTAGATCTCTATATCTATCACATGTGGGATTATGAGACGCCTCTGTATGACATCATGGACGGATTGAACCGGATTGTGAAGGCCGGAAAGGCACGCTATATCGGCATTTCCAACTGTTTTGCCTATCAGCTTGCGAAGGCAAACGCACTGGCGGAGAAGGAGGGCTTTTCAAAGTTCGTTTCTATTCAGGGCCATTATAACCTGATCTTCCGGGAGGAAGAGCGTGAGATGGCCAGACTCTGCGCAGAAGACAATATCGCCATGACTCCCTACAGTGCCCTGGCCGGCGGCAGGCTTTCCAAACATCCCGGTGAGACGTCAAAGCGTCTTCGGGAAGACAGCTACGCCCGTTTCAAGTATGATGCCACTGCAGCTCAGGATCAGATTACCATTGACCGGGCAGCAGAACTTGCGGATAGACATGGGGTATCGATGACAGAGGTTTCTCTGGCATGGCTTCTGACAAAGGTCACAGCTCCTGTGGCGGGCGTTACCAAGCTTCATCATGTTGAGGGCGCGGCGAAAGCTGTCGATCTGGAACTGACGCCGGAAGAAATCCTGTATCTGGAAGAAGCCTATGTGCCCCATAAGCTGGTGGGCGTCATGGCGCAGAATACGCCGGCAGCAGCAAAAGAAGAACATGTATGGTCCACGGGGAACCAGAAGATTGAACGTGTATAGAGAGTAAAGCTCTTAGAGAGACTTTCATGGAGAAAACGGAGGATAAAGCAAATCCCCCAAGCTGGCGGTGTATGTCCTTGTCAGCCTGGGGGAAACTTTTTGCTGTAACATCTCCGGTATTCAGAGGAGATTACTCCGGCAGAAGCTCTAAAGACTTTTGTGAATTCCCCACTTCTGTCAAACTCAGAGCTGGGAGAGCTTCTCCTGATACCGATCCAAAATATCCTGAAGCGTAATTTTCTGCATTTCTTTTTCTGCAGTTTCCTGCACCTGATCAAAATAATCCTGAAGAGATAACTGAATATGAACCCCTACGCCGCATTCCGGATTGGTATGGGTGTCCAGATGGAGCAGGGGTTTTTCGCCCTCCACAGCTTTATAGACGTCCAGCAGGGTGATAGCAGAAGGCTCTCTGCTTAAGGAGGGACGGGGATG
>CALWBB010000089.1 GCA_944375885.1 uncultured Merdimonas sp. | reverse complement strand
CGAGTCTGTGGCAGTGGTCGACAAGGGCGGCGACACGAATCCGCTGGCCCAGGAGATGGCAGAGTGCATCATCACCCAGGGCAGAAGCGAGCTGCAGAAATATTATCCGAACGCGGTATTATGAAGGAGAGACCACGGACGAGGCCAACAGCTCCGCGTATCCGAAGGTATTCCCGGAACCGCTGACCCTCGATCTTCTGGAGAAACACCAGGAGCTGTCCGAGAGCTGCAAATAGAAAACAACTAAAAAATAAAAGGGGTAAGAGAAATGCCGAATTATAAACTGCTGACGCCGGGGCCGCTGACGACCACGGACACGGTGAAAAAGGAAATGATGTTTGACCACTGCACCTGGGACGATGATTACAAGCAGATCACCCAGAAAATCCGCAAAAAGCTTCTGAAGCTGGCCCATGTATCCGAGGAGGAATACACGGCAGTGCTGATGCAGGGAAGCGGAACCTTCGGGGTGGAGTCTGTCATCGGAAGCTCTGTGGGCGACAGCGATAAGATCCTGGTCTGCGCCAACGGCGCCTACGGAGAGCGCATGGCGGAGATCGCCCGGAAGATGGGAAAGAATGTGACCGTTTACCGGGAGAATTACGACCGGATTCCGGAGGCCGCGAAGGTAGAGGAGATTCTGAGGGAGGATCCGGAAATCACCCATGTGGGCATGATCCACAGCGAGACCACCTCCGGGATCCTGAATGATATCGCCGCAGTGGGAAAGGCGGCGAAGGCAGCAGGAAAGACCTTTATTGTGGATGCCATGTCCTCCTTTGCGGGCGTGGATATCAATGTGCCGGGCATCGGCATCGACTTCCTGGTGAGCAGCGCCAACAAATGCGTCCAGGGCGTTCCGGGCTTTTCCTACATTATCTGCAGGAGAAGCGCGCTCATGGCCTGCCAGGGGAAGAGTAAAAGCGTGTCCCTGGATCTCTACGATCAGTGGGCGACTATGGAGAAGGATGGGAAATGGCGGTTCACCTCTCCGACCCACACGGTTCTGGCCTTCGCGAAGGCTCTGGAGGAGCTGGAGGCGGAGGGCGGAATCGAGGCCCGGGCGAAGCGGTACCTGGAGAACAACCGGGAGCTGATCCGCCGTATGGCAGCCATGGGAATCCGCCCCTACATCGACGCGGAACACCAGGGGCCGATCATTACGACATTCTTCTATCCGGAGGGAAGGAACTTTTCCTTTGATGAGATGTATCGCTATATCAAGGAGAGGGGCTACGCGATCTATCCGGGCAAGGTGACGGACGCGGACACCTTCCGCATCGGAAATATCGGAGAGATTTATCTTGCGGATATCGACCGGGTATGCGATATCCTGGAGGAGTTTCTGAAAAAGCATTGCCAGGAGGTGGCGTAAATGGGCAGAAGAATTGAGGCGGTCATCTTTGACTGGGCCGGGACTACGGTGGATTTCGGCTGTATGGCGCCGGTGCAGGCCTTTGTGTCCGCATTCCAGAAATACGGCATCACGCCGACTCTGGACGAGGTGCGGGAGCCCATGGGGATGCTAAAGCGGGATCATATCCGCACGATGATGAATATGGAGCGCATTCATGAGGAGTGGAAGCGCGTACACGGAAGAGATTTTACGGAGGAGGATGTGGAGGAAGTGTACCGGATCTCAGAGCGCAGCCTGCTGGAGACCGTGCGGGAATTCACGGATCTGAAGCCCTATGTGCTGGAGACGGTGAAGGCTCTGCGGGAGAAGGGGATTAAAATCGGTTCCACCACAGGCTACACCGACGAGATGATGGAGATCGTCGTGCCGGAGGCGGCGAAGAAAGGCTACAGCCCGGACTGCTGGTTCTCTCCGGATTCCGTGGGAAATTTCGGACGGCCCTATCCGTATATGATTTTCGAGAACCTGAAGAAGCTGGAAGTGGCCTCTGTGGGGGCGGCCGTCAAGATTGGCGACACGGTGTCTGACATTCAGGAGGGCCTGGCGGCGGGCATGCTTTCCCTGGGAATCGTGGAGGGAAGCTCCGTGATGGGGCTTTCGGAAGCGGAATACGCCGCCCTGTCTCCCGAGGAAAAGGAAGCAGGGCACCGGAGCGTGGAAGAAAAATTCCTGGCGGCAGGCGCTTCTACGGTGCTCCGGAACCTGTCGGAGCTTCCGGCGTATCTGGAAGGGCTGGAATAGAAATTTTCTTGAAGAATTATTAAGGGAAAGGGGCTGTCGGGAGCAGTTCCAAACGGGGGCAGGCGTGACTCATGCGAGTCATGCCTGCCCCTGAAATGTACTTATAAAAAGAGAAAAATACGTAAGCAGGCGCATTTATATTCAGCAATTTCGTTGATCTGAATGCTTCTTTCCTGATATACTATACAGGAAGAGAAAAATGGACGGGCTGGTAAAAGGGAAGGCCTTGGAACTGATTGGAGAGATTGCACAGTGGTGCGGAAAGGAGAAGAGATAAAATGAAGCTGTTTGATGTGGCTGACAGATACTGTAAGGAGAGCAGCTGGAAAACGCTTGCCCTTCTGAAATTCTGCCTGTTTTCCATCGGATTGATAGTGGGAATGCAGGTTCCGAAGGAGAAGAGAAAAGTGGTGTGTGCGGCAGCTGCAGCGGTATTTCTGGCAGCCTATATTCCGCTGATGGCAAAGTTATTCCGTCTGTGGACGAAGAAATCGGAGGAGCCATATGAACATTGAGACCCAGAAACGGTTTTTAATTCGGATAGGGTTCTGGGCGGTGGTGGCACTGCTGCTGATAGTGGGACTGAAATATGTGCTGCCGATCGTGCTTCCCTTTGTGGCAGCCTTTTTGATCGCGGCGGCTCTGAACCGCCCGATTGTATTTCTGGCGGGAAAGCTGGGAGGAAGGAGAGGCCTGCCGGCAGTGGGACTTACGCTGATATTTTACATTCTGGCAGCGGCCCTGTTCAGCTTTCTGGGCCTTCGGGTGCTGATGCTTGTGTGGAATACGGTCCGCGCGCTGCCTCAAATCTATACAAGTACGCTGGAACCGGCGCTGGAAACTGTGTTTTCCAGTCTGCGTGTGTATCTGGATGAGCTGGATCCTGCGGTGGTGGCGGCTTTAAGCGAAAATGTGAATTCCATGCTGGGATCGCTTGGCAGCTTTGTGACGAACGCATCAGTCCGTATTATTTCCTATATCTCCGGCATCGCGGCGTCGGTGCCCGGCCTGTTTCTGAATATTGTAATTACGATTATCGTCACCTTCTTTCTGACGGTTGATTATCCGAAGATTACGGGTTTTCTTCTGCGGCAGCTTCCGGAGAAGGGAAAATTTTATCTTGAGGAGGTGCGCGGCTATGTGGGCGGGACGCTGCTGAAGTGCCTGGCGTCCTACGCGCTGATCCTCTGCATTACCTTTGCGGAGCTTTCTATCGGCCTTGCCGTGCTGCAGGTGCCGAATGCGGTTCTGATCGCCTTGTGTATCGCTGTCTTTGACATTCTGCCGGTGCTGGGCACCGGCGGCATCATGATCCCCTGGGGGATTATCTGTCTGATTTTGGGAAAATGGCTGCTGGGCTTCGGCCTGCTGGCTCTGTACGTGATCATCACGGTGATCCGCAATGTCATTGAGCCGAAGATCGTGGGATACCAGGTGGGCCTCCATCCGGTGGTGACGCTGCTCAGTATGCTGACCGGCCTGCAGTTCTTCGGGCTTTTGGGCCTGTTTGGTTTTCCGATTACCCTGTCGCTTTTGAAAAATCTCAACGACAGGGGGCTGATTCATATCTTTAAGTAGGATCAGCCCATTTATAGCGGAGCTTATAGTCGCTGTAGTCGCTGTATTCCAGATGCTTCTCCTTCTGCAGCCTGCCAATAACAATATAAGGCATTACGTTCTGGGATACAGCGTATTGTTTAATCGCTTCAATCGTGAAATCACTATTTTGAAGAAAAATCTGATAGCTCTCCGGAGATAAAAGCGTATTGCTGGCAAATTGATCGGCAGCAGCTTCTTTATCGCCGTCATGGCCATCATCTATAAACTTAGCTGTTTTCCCGACATCACCGTTTACAATATGGCCGATTTCATGAAATAATGAAAACCAGAAGATATCTGCAAAGGAACCTCTGATAGTAAGAGCCATTTGATAGAAACCAGCTTCGTTTTGAGAGATATATCCCTGTACAGGTGCGCCTCGGAAATTTTTGACGATAGAAAAATTAATTCCATATTTATCTAAAAGCTCTTTCAAATCTTTCTGGATAACTGCATTCTTGCGGCACATGATTTGCTTTATCTTGCCGCATAATTCAGTTATGCGTCCTTTGTCAAACTGAGCGGAGGGCACGGCGTTATCTCCGGCAATCTGGCATAGTCGGATCCAGGCTCCAAGCACATAAGGATTCATGGCTGCATTTGCAGATATCCGGAAAGCGCCAGAGGGAATCATTTCTTTCAGATTTGCGATATTGCTGATCTGCAGTGC
The DNA here is from genome assembly GCA_944375885.1 of uncultured Merdimonas sp. Classification (GTDB taxonomy): domain Bacteria; phylum Bacillota; class Clostridia; order Lachnospirales; family Lachnospiraceae; genus Laedolimicola. The sequence continues at coordinate 5,726 of CALWBB010000089.1, read as the reverse complement.
CTTTCGAAGAGAAAGAATGGAATTTTCTTTGCTTTCCCGAGGAGGCATTTTTCCTTTTGATCTCAGATACTTTACCACATCCTTCAGAGCTTCCCGGGCGTCTCTTTCTTCCTCCGTAATGGTCAAAGCTTCATTTGCTTCTAAAAGTTCGGACTCATAATTTGCCTGAAGATTTAACCAGAAGGATTTGGGAACTCCCAGAGCATATTCCAGTCCCATCGCAAAATTGGCGGAAATTCCTTTTTTCCCATTTATCACACTGCATACATAGGCAGGAGACACTCCGGTTCTGGAAGCTAAGTCAGCCTGTGTGATTCCGCGGTCTTCCAATATATCAGTGATAGTTTCCCCAGGATGAATGATCAATTCAGGGGAGATACCAGTTTTCTTTGCTGCCATGGTATTCACTCACTCCTTCCACTTCAATTTCTGTGCAGATCATGACGGTGTCTTGTGTCGCATTTGGCTCAAGGATTAATCTGGCGTATGTGATTTCCACGCAGATACCACCTTTTATTATTAACTATTTGGTTAATAATATTATTACATATGAAGAAGGAGCTGTCAATATGTCCCAAACTTTTCACACCTAATAAAAATATTTTCTGGACAGATTCTGCTTGCAAATATGACAGGAAAAGGGGAAAATAGATTCAGGTGATCGTGATGATTGATAAAATAAAAATCCGCGGTGCGCGGGTGCATAATCTGAAAAATATCGATGTGGACATTCCGCTGAACAAAATCGTGGGAGTGGCCGGGGTGTCGGGGTCGGGCAAGTCTTCCCTGGCTCTGGGCGTTCTCTACGCGGAGGGATCCAGGCGCTATCTGGAAGCCCTTTCTACTTATACCAGGCGGCGGATGACCCAGGCCGCCAAGGCGCAGGTGGACGAGGTTCTGTACGTGCCCGCGGCGCTGGCGCTCCATCAGCGGCCGGGCGTGCCTGGGATCCGCAGCACCTTTGGCACGGGAACGGAGCTTCTGAACAGCCTCCGGCTGATGTACTCCCGGCTTGCGAGCCACCGGTGCCCGAACGGACACTATCTGGAGCCGTCCCTTGCGGTGGCGGCCGGACAGGATCTGGTCTGCCCGGAGTGCGGCGCGAGATTTTACGCTCCTTCCGCGGAGGAGCTGGCCTTCAACAGCCAAGGAGCCTGTCGGACCTGCGGCGGTACGGGCGTGGTGCGCACAGTGGATCGGACGACCCTGGTGCCGGACGAATCGCTGACCATCGAGGAGGGAGCGGTGGCGCCCTGGAATTCCCTGATGTGGTCTTTGATGGTGGACGTCTGCCGGGAGATGGGCGTCCGCACGGATGTGCCCTTCCGGGAGCTGACAGAGCGGGAGCGGGAGATTGTGTTTGACGGCCCTGCCGAGAAAAAGCATATTTTTTATAAAGCGAAAAATTCCAATCAGGCGGGAGAGCTTGATTTTACTTATTTTAACGCGGTATACACGGTGGAAAACGCCCTTTCCAAGGTAAAGGATGAGAAGGGCATGAAGCGGGTGGAGAAGTTCCTGAAGGAGGAGGTCTGCCCGGACTGCGGCGGCACGCGGCTTTCGGCGGCGGCCCGGGAACCGAAGCTTTGCGGCATTTCCCTGGACGAGGCCTGCCAGATGACGCTTTCCCGGCTGGTGGAGTGGGTGGCGCAGGTGCCCTCCTCCATGCCGGAGGAGCTGCGTCCGATGGCGGAGAGCATCTGTGAGTCCTTCCAGACGGCGGCCAGGCGGCTGATGGAGCTGGGGCTTGGTTATCTGTCTCTTGACCGGGGCGCCTCCACTCTTTCTACGGGAGAACGCCAGCGGATGCAGCTGGCCCGGGCGGTGCGCAACCGGACCACAGGCGTGCTGTATGTGCTGGACGAGCCTTCCATCGGCCTCCATCCCTCCAATATCGTGGGGCTGACGCGGGTGATGCGCGACCTGAAAGCGGATGGAAATTCTGTCCTTCTGGTGGATCACGATACGCAGATCCTGAAAGAGGCCGACTGGCTGATTGAGATGGGGCCGGGAGCCGGGGCAGACGGCGGACGCGTGATCGCGGAAGGGACGGTGCCGGAGCTTGCCGGGAATCCGGTTTCCCTGATCGGACCGTTTCTGGCGGAAGGATGGGAAAGGGCCGGAACGCAGGGCGGCGGAAGCCGCGAAAGCCGTGGCAGTTTTTCAGGCGGCGGCCGGAGCCGGATGTCCGGCGCGGAAATGTTTGCGGAAGGCCGGATTCATCTTTCCACCGGAGCGATCCATACGGTGCGGCCTCTGGAGGCAGAGTTTCCCAAAGGACGGCTTACGGCGGTGACCGGCGTATCCGGATCAGGCAAAACGACGCTGATCCTGGAGAGCCTGATTCCCGCCCTGGAGGCGCATATCGCGGGAAAGAGACTGCCGGAGCATGTAAAATCTGTGGAAGCGGAAGGAATCGGGCGCGTCAAGCTGATCGACGCGACGCCCATCGGCATCAACGTCCGCTCCACGGTGGCGACCTACGCCAATGTCCACGACGAGCTGCGAAAAATTTACGCCCGGACGCCGGACGCGAAGGCGCTCGGATACAGGGCGGGTGATTTCTCCTACAATACCGGAAGGCTTCGCTGTCCCATGTGCGACGGGACGGGCGTCATCAGCCTGGACGTGCAGTTTCTGCCGGATGTGGAGATTCCCTGTCCCCAGTGCCGTGGCTCCCGGTACGCGAAGGAGGCGGAGCGGATCCGGTATCATGGAAAAGCCCTGCCGGATCTGATGGCTATGGATATCAATACGGCCCTTCCGGCCTGCGCGGATCTGAAGCTGGTGTCCCAGCGGCTCCAGGTGCTGAAGAGCTTAGGGCTTGGCTACCTGACGCTGGGCGAGGAGACGCCGAGCCTGTCCGGCGGCGAGGCCCAGCGGCTGAAGCTGGCCAGCGAGATGGGACGCGCCCAGTCCGATTCCGTATTTGTCTTCGACGAGCCCACAATCGGCCTTCATCCGCTGGATGTGCAGACGCTGCTTGGCGTATTCCGAACCCTGATCGAAAATGGGGCGACGGTGATTGTGATTGAGCATGATCTGGACGTGATCCGGAACGCGGACTATGTGATCGACATGGGGCCGGGCGGCGGAGACGAGGGCGGCCGGATCGTGGCGGCGGGCACGCCGGAGGAGATCCGGATGACGCCGGAGAGCGTGACAGGGAGGTATCTGTAAAGTATGGAAAATGAAAAAGTATACACTATGAATTTTGCGAAAATCTATCCGCTTCTGGTAAATAAAGCGGTACGTAAGGGACGGACCGCGGAGGAGGTGAATCAGGTAATTGCCTGGCTGACCGGATATGAGACAGAAGAAATCGAAAGAGCGGTGTCCGCGGATATGGCATACGGAGATTTTTTCAGAAATGCGCCAAAGCCCAATCCGAACCGGAAGCTGATAAAGGGCGTGATATGCGGAGTGCGCGTGGAGGATATCGGGGAGCCGCTGATGCAGGAGATCCGGTATCTGGATAAGCTGGTTGACGAGCTGGCAAAGGGAAAGGCGATGGAGAAAATTCTGCGCGGATAGGTTAGTATGTGAGAAATTATTATGACTTGTGTGCCTAGTACACGGAGCCTGCCATTTCAGAGGGTGAGGAGGAGCAAAAAGGAGGCGGGAAAGAAATTGCCGGAAAAAGCTTATATCGCCATCGATCTGAAATCGTTTTACGCCTCGGTGGAATGTATGGAGCGTGGGCTGGATCCCATGACCACAAACCTGGTGGTGGCGGATAAGAGCCGGACAGAAAAGACCATCTGTCTGGCTGTTTCGCCCGCTCTGAAGGCTTATGGAATCTCCGGACGGGCCAGGCTTTTCGAGGTGGTGCAGAGGGTTCGGGAGGTGAACGCGCGGCGCAGGCGCAGGGCTCCAGGACAGAAGTTTACGGGATCCTCCTGCCAGAGCGGGGAGCTTTCGGAAAACCCCTCCCTGGCGGTGGATTATATCGTGGCGCCGCCGCAGATGGCCCGCTATATGGAGATCAGCGCGGGGATTTACGAGGTATACCTGAAATATATCGCTCCGGAGGACATGCACGTCTATTCCATCGACGAGGTGTTCATCGACGCCACGGGATATCTGAAGACCTATGGCCTTACGGCCCGGGAGCTGGCCATGAAAATGATTTTGGACGTGCTGGACACCACGGGAATCACGGCGGCGGCAGGCATCGGGACCAATCTTTACGTCTGCAAGGCCGCCATGGATATCTGGGCCAAGCATGTACCCGCCGACGAGAATGGGGTGCGCATCGCGGAAATGGATGAGCTGTCTTACCGGAGGCTTCTTTGGTCCCACCGTCCTCTGACAGATTTCTGGCGTGTGGGTCCCGGCTACGCAAAGAAGCTGGAGGAGCAGGGGCTGTATACCATGGGAGATATCGCCCGCTGTTCCCTGGGAAAGCCGGAGGATTACTATAACGAGGAGCTTCTGTATCAGATGTTCGGCGTGAACGCGGAACTCCTGATTGACCACGCCTGGGGCTGGGAGCCCTGCACGATAGCGGACATCAAGGCGTATAAGCCGGAGAGCAGCAGCATCGTCTCCGGGCAGGTACTCCAGTGTCCTTATTCCTTCGAGAAGGCCAGGCTGGTTGTGCGGGAGATGGCGGATATGCTGGCGCTCGATCTGGTGGACAAGGGGCTGGCGACAAACCAGCTGGTGCTGACGGTGGGCTATGACATCGACAATCTGAAAGATCCGATTCTGCGGAAGAAATATCAGGGCGAGATCAAGACAGACCGTTACGGGAGGGCGATCCCAAAGCACGCTCACGGGACGGAAAATCTGAAGACTTATACCTCGTCCTACAGCCGCCTTATCCAGGCGGCTACGGAGCTGTATGAGAGGATTGTGGATAAGGGACTTCTGGTCCGGCGGCTCAGCCTGGCGGCAAACCGCGTGATTCCAGAGCGGGAGGCAGCAGAGAAAATGGAAACAGGCTTTGAGCAGCTTGATCTGTTTACCGACTACAGCGCCCGGGAGAAGGAAAGGGAAGCGGAGGAAGCAGAGCTTGCCCGGGAGAAAAAGCTGCAGCAGGCCATGCTGGATATTAAAAAGAAGTTTGGGAAAAACGCCGTCCTCAAGGGAATGAATCTGGAGGAGGGCGCTACCGCCAGGAACCGGAACAATCAGATCGGCGGCCACAGGGCCTAGAAAAGGAGGATTTGGTCAAGAATGGAGAGAAAAAAGAAAGGCTTTTCCGGATCGTCCAGGCAGACTTCCTATGAGGATATCATCGAGCTGCCCCATCACGTCTCCTCCCGCCACCCGCAGATGTCCATGCTGGACCGGGCGGCCCAGTTTTCCCCCTTCGCGGCCCTGACCGGATACGGGGACGCGGTGCGGGAGAAGGCCAGGTTTACAGAAGAAACGCCCGATCTCTCAGAAGAAGAGCGGGCCAGGCTTGACGATACGCTGCGGCAGATCTGCGCTGCCGCCGAAAAAGGCCAAAATCCGGGGATACGGATTCTTTACTTCGTGCCGGATGAGAAAAAGGCCGGGGGCGCTTACCGGGAGGCAGCCGGCCGGATTCGGAAAATCGATTTTAGCGCGCAGCAGATCGTTCTGGAGGATGGAACGCGGATTCCGGTAGCCTGCGTGGTGGAGCTGGATATTGTGACATAGATAAAAGTTACTATTCATAGCCGATTCAGATATAGCAGCAGATGTGTCGTGCTTGCAAGTAAGCATCTGCTGCTATATCTGAATCAGGACTGCGA
>CALWBB010000088.1 GCA_944375885.1 uncultured Merdimonas sp. | reverse complement strand
GTCTTGCCGCTCTCCAGAAAGCCGTTCACAAGATAGACAGGTACTTTATTTCCCAGACTCATAGCTTCTACTCCTTACCCGTTCCTTAAACCTCAAACAGCGCCTTCAATCCGTCTTCCTTAAGCCCGGATCCAATGACGCAGAGCCGGCCCGTATACTCTGGGCTTCCGCCTCTTACCTCATATTCCTCCGGAACAAGATCGAACTGCATCCAGCTTCCGTCCGTATTCTGCAGGATTCCCTTTGCCCGCAGGATCACGCCGTATTCCGAAGAGTTCCCCAGCTTCTCCAGCATCTGCTGCAGCTCTTCGGTGCTGTAGCGCCGAGGCGTCTCCACCCCCCAGCTTACAAACACCTCGTCCGCATGGTGATGTCCCTCGTGGCCATGGTGATCATGGTCATGATGATGAGCGTGATCGTGGCAGCCGCAGGTGCAGCCTTCCCCGTGATCATGGTGATGCTCGTGATCGTGTTCATGATCGTGATGATGCTCATGATCGTGTTCATGCTCATGGCCGCAGCCGCACTCTTCGTCGTGCTCATGCTCTTCATGGCCATGAGCATGGTGTTCATGTGTATCTGTCATATCAAGTTCTGCATGGTGCATAGCGTCCAGAATCTGCTTCCCATCCAAATCATCCCAGGGGGTCGTGATCATAGTCGCCTTCGGATTGTGTTCGCGCAGAAGAGCCGCCGTCTCCTGAAGCTTCTCCTCTGTCATGCTCTGGGTCCGGCTGAGTACAATCGTCCCTGCATGTTCTACCTGGTTATTGAAAAACTCACCAAAGTTCTTCATATACATCTTGCATTTTTTGCCGTCTACTACCACGATGGCGCTGTCGATGCGCACATCCATGGATCCTGCCACATTTTCCACTGCCTTTACCACATCGGACAGCTTGCCCACGCCGGAGGGCTCAATCAGGATCCGATCCGGGGCATAGGTGTCCAGCACTTCCCTAAGCGCCGTCCCAAAATCTCCTACCAGTGAGCAGCAGATACAGCCGGAATTCATCTCGTTCACCTGAATGCCTGCGTCTTTTAAGAATCCGCCGTCGATGCCGATCTCACCAAACTCATTTTCAATCAGCACAATCTTCTCACCCTGGAAGGCCTCCTCCAGAAGCTTTTTAATCAAAGTCGTCTTCCCGGCTCCCAAAAAGCCGGAGATAATCGTAATCTCTGTCATCTTCTTCTTCCTTCTTTCTAATGGCTGCGTGGAAAAGAAGCCACTGCAGGGAAGGCTTCCTTATCCCGCAATGGCTTTCTTGAGTTTCCGTATGTTTTTTACGCAATCTTGCTCTTGGCAACCTCAGCCAGAGTCGCGAATCCGGCTGGATCATTCACTGCCATATCAGCCAGCACCTTGCGGTTCAGCTGAACCTCAGCCAGCTTGATGCCGTACATGAATTTGCTGTAGGACAGTCCGTTCAAGCGGGCTGCTGCGTTAATACGCGCAATCCAAAGCTGACGGAACTGACGCTTTCTCTCTTTTCTTCCTGCGTAGGAAGTAGCCAGCGCTCTCATCACAGACTGCTTTGCCACGCGATACTGCTTGCTTCTTGCTCCTCTATAGCCCTTTGCGAGCTTCAATACTCTGTTATGTCTCTTCTTAGCGCCCAAACCGCCTTTAATTCTTGCCATTTCTCTTTTCCTCCTTGAAATTTCCCGATTCTACGATATCCCTGAATTGACGCAGCTTACAGATACGGAAGAATCTTCTTCATGCTCTTTACGTTGGCTGCATCCGTAATCGCCGCTTTTCTGAGATTTCTCTTTCTCTTCTGAGATTTCTTGGTTAAGATATGGCTCTTATAAGCTTTCATTCTTTTCAGCTTGCCGGTTCCTGTCACTTTGAAACGCTTTGCAGCAGCTCTGCTTGTCTTAATTTTAGGCATTTTATATACTCCTCCTATCCTAGCCTGCTTGTAACAGTTCAGTACCTTCACAGTTACATCTGCTTTTCCAAATTTCTATTAAAATCATTCCACGTCTGTGGCTGATTCTCTGAATTTACTGACGCTTCTCTGTCAGAAACATCATCATCTGCCGGCCTTCCAGCTTCGGGGCCTTCTCCACGACCGCAATATCAGACAGCTTCTCAGCAAACACATCCAGAATCTGCTTCGTCTTCTGCACATGTGCCATCTCTCTTCCCCGGAAACGTAAGGTCACCTTAACCTTGTCGCCCTTCTGAATGAATTTCCTGGCCGCGCTCACTTTCGTGTTCAGGTCATTCTCCTCAATATTTGGTGACAGACGGACTTCCTTTATCTCTATAATCTTCTGTTTCTTACGGGCTTCCTTCTCTTTTCTGGCCTGCTCGTACTTGAACTTTCCGTAGTCGATGATCTTACACACAGGCGGTTTGGCCGTCGGCGCAATCTTTACCAGATCAAGTTCTGCTTCCCGGGCAATCCGCATGGCGTCTCTGGCAGACATGATTCCCAGCTGTTCTCCGTTCACTCCAATGAGGCGGACTTCCTTATCCCGGATCTGTTCGTTAATCATTAAATCGCTAATTGTAGTACCCTCCTTATTAAGAAAAGAAAAAGTGGATAGTCAGACTATCCACTTGAAATATCAAAACTCCGGGCATATCCCATACCCGTCATGCCGATAATGATGAACCCAAGACGCCTTCTGCGCTGAGGTGAGAGTGGATACTCTGCTTGCTGTCACCGAATTATCATAGCATATCAATTTCCCAGTGTCAACCTGTTTTTACAAATCTTTTTCCCGTCCGTTCCTGTTTCGCAGGCGGTTCCCTTTCTCTTCGTCAGGCTGCCGCGCCCGGGCATGCAGGACGCACGCGGCCACAGCCGCCAGCAGTCCCAATATTCCCGCTATACTATAGCACAGCGTCCGGTTCGTGACAAGCTGAACCAGCAGATTCGGTGTCACAAGGAGACGAAGCTTAAGTGTTTCCGCCGTGTTCCCCGCAGCGTCCCGGGCCGTCACCGAAAGCTCCTGCCAGTAATTTTCTCCTTCTATCCACAGAACAAGCCTGCCGTCCTGCTCTGCCAGATCCGCTCCGCTGTAAACAATCCTTTCTCCGTTCAAAGTAACCACGGCCTCCTCAAGCTGTAGATTATCCTGGATATCCAGCGTTATCTCTCTTGCGCTTTCCCGGTACCTTCCGCCGTCCTCCGCTCCGGAGGCCAGGATGACAGGGGCGGTCTTATCCACGGCGAATTCCAGCCTTTTCCCTTTGCTCCCTGTATCCGACATGTTTCCGGCCCGATCCTCTGAATAAATCGTCAGAACATAGCTCCCTTCTTCCTGAAAATTTTTTCTGCCTATGGTATAGGTATACTGCTTCCAGCCGGGAAAGCCGCCGTCTTCCTTTACAGTATAATCCACGCCCTCTTCCAGGGTACGAAGCTGCCCGTTATGATTGCAGACAATCTCCTGAAATTCCAGCGTGTCCACATTCGTCTCCGTGATTACAAGCTCCTGCTCCTGCTTCGTAAAATATACTCCCTGCTGCCCCGCCAGCCGTTCCGTCTTTTCATCAAAGGTATAGACAGAACCGAACCGGTTTACCGAAAAGCTGATCTGCTCCTCGCTTCTGTTGCCCGCCAGATCCTGGACAGACGCCCTCAGCGTATACATATCATCCTGCTCCCGCGTATGAGCAAGGTCATCCAGACAAAGCTCCGCTCCGTCCGCAAGCAGGTGCTCCTTCCCGCTCCAGCCGCTCTCCCCGTTCCGGTATCCCCTCAGCGAAATCTCCAGGCTTTCCATCTCGATATTCTCATCTGTATAGCGGATCGCAGGGCGCACCTCTCCCTGGTTAGCCGAACGGTGGCTGACCCCGGATATTTCAAGATCAGGCGGCGTCTGATCGATGACGAACAGACCGGAATCATAAGCCGCTGCCGGATTTCCCGCCAGATCCTCTCCTTCTATCTTCAGCGAAGAAATCCCATCTTCGGAAAAGGTGACGCTGGCCGTATACCGATCCCCTTCCTGCCTCCAGTCCGGCAGAACCAGCCTGGCTTTGGCAGTTTCTTTTGCCGTCCCGCCATCTTTCCTTTCTGTCCCAGCCTCCACCCGGATCCTTTCCGGATCAAAATTATGCTCTAAGATTTCAATCACAGCCGTGCGTCTCTCCTTATAATAGATGTCATGTCGGCTGTCTGTATTATCCCAGGATACGGTAAGCTCCGGCGCCGTCCGATCGATGGTGAACACATCCGTCCTCTCATAATCCGCCCAGTTTCCCGCCAGATCCTGAAAAGCAGCGGTAAAGGTATAATCGCCGTCCTCCTCAAAAACTATCGTACAGCGGTGCAGCGTATCGTCGCCGGTTCCGGAGGAAGTCCAGCCGCTGATTTCCGGCAGGACGCCTTCCGGGCTTGTGATCCGAAGCTCCACGTCCCGCTCATCAAAATTCCTTTCCCGTATGGTGACTGTGGCCGTCCGGGGCTGGCAAAAATACCGGCCGTTCACGGGCTCCTTCAGATCGTATTCCACCGTGATTTCCGGCGCGGCCACATCAATATGATAGCGCTGCTCCAGGCTTTCCGTATGGCCGGCATTGTCTGTGAAGGAGACCCGCACCGGGATGGCATTTCCATGATTGGCTGCGGCTTCCAGCGTAAACTGCTGCGAAAACTCATAGGTAAGCTCCTTTTCCGGGACAGCCTCCAGGCCGCTTCCTGCCTCTTTGGCGTAATCCCGCCCGCCGGACAGCGTCCTGCCGCCCGAATAGCTTACCTCCCGCAGACCGGAAAACTCATCCCGCAGGTTCACCTGGAAAACCACGTCCGTATTATAATAATCCACTCCGTCCACGGTACGGGAGGGCCTTGTCACAGTCTTAAGCTGCGCTGCCATGGTCGTTTCATGCCGCTTTTGGCTTTCCACCCCGGCACTTCTCTCCTGTACCAGACGGTTTCCCGCCCAGTCACAGATCTCCATCCGCACAGTCCCCTTAAAATCCGAGCCCTCCAGAGGCAGGGAAAGCTCTGCTCCTTTCCTCTGGGCAGGAGCAAACGTATGCGTTCTGACCGTTTCCGTCCCGTCCTCTCCAGTAACGACGAAGCGGATTTCCCGGATTCCGGCCGTCTCATCCCCCGCAGCTGCCTGCATCGTAAACGGCTCCCCGGAAAAGACCCAGCCAGAGGGGAGATAATTGACAGGCGTTCCCCCGGGATACGTAAGCTCCAATCCCTCCGGCGGTTTTGTGTCCACTGTGAGGCATTCTGTATAAGCCGTAACCTCCGCCTGATTGCCCGCCAGATCTGTAACGCTGACCGGAATGGCGTAATTGGCGTCCGTATGCAGCGGAAGCTCCACGCTCCACACCTCCCGGCTTACCTGCTCCCCGTCCAGCGAAGCCAGAAAGGCTGCGAGAGCCGTCTCTTCCTTTCTCTCTTCGCCGCCGCTGCCCACAGCCGTAAAGCTTTCGAGAATTTCCTTCAGATCCCGCACCCGGAAATTCCGGTCTTCTACCATGATCCGAAGATTTACCGCCCTGTCAAAATACTTTCTGCCCTGATACTCTGCGGCTGGCGTCTCCGTATAGGCGATCGACACGACTGGAGCGGTCTTATCCAGAACTATCAGCGGGCTTTCATAGCTTCCGTCCTCCATGCTTCCCTGCAGCTGCCCCACTGTATTCTCTGCCCGGGCCGGATTTCCCGCCAGATCCTCATAAGAGGCCAGGATTCGGAAATCTCCTTCTCCAGAAACCGTAAGGCTTCCTTTCAGTCCTCCGTCCTCCAGCCTGCTCCAGGAAATCTGCTTTGTCACATCTTTTGTCACATCCTTTATCTCCTCCGGCGAAGCCGCTTTCGCGTCTGGGTTCCCTGCGTCTGGATTCTCTGCCGCTCCCTGCCAGAGCTTCAGGCAGAAATGTTCCGGCGCGCCAGGCTCTCCCTCCTCCTCGGACGGCACCATATACGGATCCCGAAGCAGGATTTCCACCAGCAGATCTTCCTTATAATAAAAGGTACAATCCGCCGTATGTATCTCAGACGCGTCACAGTCCTGTCCGTTTTTCAATGCTGTGGACGCCTCCGGCAGACCAAGATAAAGAAGCGGCGCCGCATGATCCAGGGCGAAAGGAGTGCTCATGCAGACGCCCTCCTCCACAGCTGCCAAAATGCCGCCGTCCTCTTCTCCAACTTGCCCGCCGCACAGCGGATGGCCTGTCCTGTCCTGATAACGAAGCTGAATCTGGTAGATTCCTTCTCTTCCCGTCTCTCCGTCAAGCTCCAGCTCCGCCCTGTGTCTTCTGCCCTCCTGGGTCCACGAAAAGGCCTCGCTGTTTCCGTCAAGCTCCACTGCGGTTCTTCCATCCGTCAGGCTGATTAGCTGGAGCTGAAGAGCTTCCGGGCTCCATGCTTCTCCGCCATCGTCAATCGTAAAGGAAACGCGGAGATCTGCCCCGTCCTTATTTCTAAAAAGCGGGACGCTTCCATTCTCCCAGTCCACCATCTGCACACAGTCTCCCTCGGCCGTGAAGTCCAAAAGCTCCGGCGCCCTGGCATCCAGGAAAAAATCCCCTGTCACAAAAATACCGCGCTTTTCATCCTCCATGCCGCCAAAGCTTCCTTCTGCCGCCCTCAAAGGATCCCCGGCTTCATTCTGCCATACGGCTTCCACCTGGTAGCAGATCTCCTGTCCAGCCTCATAGGGAAGCGTGATCCGCGCCAAATCCCCTCCGTCCTCAAAAAAGCTCCAGGAAATCCAGTCCTTCGTCTCCTCCGGATCCATTCTGTGCCCATCCTTTCGGATTGCCAGCTCCGGTTTTCCCAGCTTATCAGGCTCCTTTTCCTGGTCTGGTTCCTCCTGGCCGGCCTCTTCCCGGCCTGTCTCTTCCTCCTGCCCAGACGCCGTCTCCGTCTCTTCTTTTCCCATTGCCTCAAAGACAAGGACAATCTGCTCTGTCTCCCCTTCTGTGCCGCCATAATATTTCCTGTCTTCCTCCTCCCAGGCAGCCTCCGGGCATTCTGTCCGCACCTGCAGCAAAAGCTCGTCCTCCACGTTCCCTCTCTCAGCCCCGTTCTCCGTTTCCTGACCGATTTCCTCCTCTGTCGGCGGCTGCGCCAGGCTCTCCAGCTGCGTTCCCTGCTGAAGCGCCAGAGGCAGAATCAGCAAAAGAAAGCAAAACCGTATTCTCTTCCTCAAATTCTTTCCCTCCCCGTTTCTGTCTGTTTCTCTGCTTATCCAGCAGAACTGTCGTCTCCCGGAAACCGTTTTCACGCTCCAGGCGGCGAATCTCCTCCTGGGCCTGCCGTCCGGACAGATATCGGATCGCTGCCCGGAGCTTCCAGCGGAAAAACAAAACTGCCGCGGCGGACAAAAGAAGAAGGCCGGCAGCCAGGCAGAGGACTGACAGGCTATGGTAAAAGCTAAGCTTTTCTAAAATCTCACTCATCCTTTTCTTCCTCCCCATTCTCTTCCTGCTGGAACGCGGAGCAAACCACCCGCCTGGCCTGCCGGATTTCTTCTTCCAGACCGGCTGTCTCACCGTGAATTTTCTCCTTCAAATCTGCGGAAATATCCTGAAAATCTTCTTCCAGATGCGCTTCCATCCGCGCAAGCGCCTCCAGCATTTCTTCTTTTTCCACGCCTGAGTCCTGGAATTCCTTCGCCCGTGAGACAATCTGCCCCGCCAGCTCCCGGTACATCACAAGCGCCGTCCGCTCATTATCCTCTTCCGCCAGATTTCCCGCCGACAGCTCCACCAGATCATCCCAGTAATCCCGAAAGCTCACAAAGGCGTCCCCGGCCGCGTCTGCCAGGCCAATTTCCGCGTAATAGCCCGAAATCAGCGCCAGGCGCTCCGCCCGCCTTCTCTTTGGCTCTTCCAGCGCTTCAGAAGCGGCAGCCGACTCAAAATACCCCTTCGCGATCTTTTTATTCTCCCGCTCCTCAAATTTGTAGAAATAGGCAATCCCGGCCTCATAGGCAAACCTTGCGTACCCTTCCTCATTCTTCCGAAATACCGTCTCGAAGGTCTGCCCCTCTCCGGTATATTGAATCAGGATCTGACGGAGCTTGCTGCTCTCCTGGGCTGTCAGCAGCTGATCCTCCAGAAAGCACTCCCCGAGAAGGCCAAGCCAGGCCTCCTCCCGGAACGGATTCAGCCGGATAGCCTTCTCATAATTATCCATCTCCTCTTCCATGTCCACTGAATTCCGGGCAGCGAACAGATAAGCCTCGTAGCTGTGCTTCCGTATCCCTGCCTCCGCTCCCAGAAGTATTCCGGACAGGAGCAGAAAGCACAAGGCGCCTGCCAGACAGGCCGCAAACCGGCGAAGCCTGCTCTTTTGCTTTTTCCTGTACGCGCTGTCCTGCTCCTGAAGGTGTTCCAGCGCATACAGAAGCTCCCCGCAGGACTGGTACCGATCCTCTTTTCGAATCTGCGTACACTTCAGAATAATCTCCTCCAGCCCGGCCGGAAAAAACGAGCCGCACTCCCCAAGCGGCCGCAGCCTGTGGGGACTTTCCCCAGTGAGAAGCTGGAACAGCATCACCCCCAGGCAGTAAATGTCCGTACGGGCGTCGCTCTGCCCGCTCTCTTCATACTGCTCCGGGGCCGCGTAGCCCCGCGTCCCCAGGGATACCGTATCCTTCAGGCTCCGGGGCTTGTACTCCCTGGCAGCCCCGAAATCAATCAGGGCCACGCTTCCATCCGGCTTCTCTATCACATTGGCGGGCTTTAAGTCCCGGTAAATCACAGGCGGCCTCCGGCTGTGCAGGTAAAGCAGGGCGCCGCACAGCTGCCTGCCCCAGTCCAGAACCCTCTCCCAGGGCTGCGCCCCCTCCTCCCTAAGCCGTATATCCAGCGATCTTCCCTCCACATAATCCATGACAATCAGGATCCGGTCGCGGCTGTCTATGACGTCCGCAATGCCGGGAATGCTGGGATGGCGCAGTTCTTTCATCAGTTCCAGTTCTTTTTTGTCCAGGGAAAAACTCCCGTAATCCTCCTTTACGATTTCCTTGACAGCCCAGAACCTGTTCGCCCGTTCATTCATAGCCAGATAGACGACGCTTGTGCCGCCTCTTCCTATGACGCTCAGAATCTTATATTTTCCGTCCAGGACGGAACCAATCTTCAGCACATTCCTTTCCCTTCCTCCGCTGCTTCTGGTTTCGCTGTCTTTGGTATGATTTTTACATTTTCTCGTTCGTGTGGGTATCCGGCGGGGAAATCCGCCAGGTGGAAATTTGATAAATACTTAGATAACTATCTGAAAATTCCTTTTCTGAATCCGCAGGAGCCGCCCCCCGGCAGCTGCTCTGCCTTTGTCCGAAAGCCTTTATTTCCATCCTGTGGATTCAGAAAGCTTATCATTTGTAACATTCGATACACCAGATCACATCCTAATTCTCCGCACTATCCAGCTGCACCTGAAACTCCTGAATGCTTTTTGCCCTTGCTGCAAGCTTACACCACTTCCGCAGCTTCTTTATATCGTCCTCATCCTCCAGCCTCTTTTTCAAATCCTCCGAAACGTCTCCCAAATCTCCAAGAAATTCCAGAATATTTTCTACCTGTGTTTCCTGCGCTGCTTCCCGCTTTCTCAGCCATACATAATGCTCAAATGTCATATACTCCTGCTTCACCTCCGGCGATACCTTCACCTGGTTCACAAAACCATGTATTTTCCTGATGGTTTCGTTCCTCACATTCTGCTCCGTACTGTTCTGCAGGTATCTCAGCAGTTCCTGAAGCTCCTGACTTCCGCCCTTCTGCCCTCTCGTATAAAAATAGACAAACTGCACGCCATCCTCATATTTCATAGATGGAACTTCCAGACAGTGGTTTTGAACCGTATACATCATATAATTTTCTCCAAACGGGTCAAAATCTGTGATGGTAATCACATACAGATTCGGCAGTATGGAAAAGTCGTCTTCCCCGCTGCTCATATACCTACTGTCTATTTTAGCCTGGTAAAAGCGGTTGTGTCTAGCTAAATTTTCTCTTTTCTGCAAATGTGGCTCCAAATCATATACATTGACAACCATCTCTTTTTCTTTGCCGCTGCAATTTTCAAACTCCTCCACTTGGACATCCATCCGGATTCCCCGGTATGCCGGTGAAGACCCCGGTACGGCATGCTGCGCAACGACTCTGATTTTTCCTATACTGCGCTGCAACAATGCAGAAAGAAGTACCCGGCAAAAGGGGGC
>CALWBB010000087.1 GCA_944375885.1 uncultured Merdimonas sp. | reverse complement strand
TTCAGAGCGTTGCCCTGGAAAATATGGTTGTCAATCATGGCTGCCAGCAGGTTGTTGGCTGCTCCGATTGCATGGAAATCGCCGGTGAAATGAAGGTTGATATCCTCCATGGGCACTACCTGCGCGTATCCGCCGCCGGCAGCTCCGCCTTTTACACCAAATACAGGTCCCAGAGACGGCTCGCGGAGAGCTACCATAACCTTCTTGCCAATCTTCTGAAGTCCATCTGCCAGTCCTACAGATGTGGTAGTCTTTCCTTCTCCTGCGGGAGTCGGGTTGATAGCAGTAACCAGAATCAGCTTGCCGTCCTCAGCATTGGTCTCCTTCAAAAGATTGTAGTCGATCTTTGCTTTGTACTTTCCGTACTGCTCCAGATACTTGTCGTCAATTCCCGCCTTCTCCGCAATCTGCGTAATCGGCAGCATCTCTGTTTCCTGTGCGATCTCAATGTCAGATTTGAATCCCATTTCGAAATATCTCCTTTCATTGCGGGCGTCCGCGCTTTTCGGACAGCCATCGTTTCTGTAGATTATTTAACAAGCCCTTGGGGACTTGTCTCATCTACTATGCGTTCATTATATGGCACGTCCCGCGATCCGGCAATCATACAAAGTGTCTGATGTTTGATATTCTTTTCACAATCCAATTTTACCTGCTTTTTACAGGAAAATAACGGAATCATTCAGGGAGACGCTTTCGATTTCCTCCGTATTTACAATGCTTTCCCAGAGAACCCTGTATTTAACACCGTCTCCGGAGGCTTTCTCCTCCGCAGCCGCCTGCGCTTCTATCCGGCTTCCATTTTTCAGATTCAGGGCCGCTCTCTCCAGAACCACGTTTTCATCCGACAAAGTGTCAAATTCGATGATCGCGGATACCGGCGAAACCGAAATTTTTTTCACCGGCAGGCCTCCCGCCTGGTCTTTCCCGGTGAAATCCCATGTTTTCATGGTTTCCCCGTAGCTTACCGTAAAATCCAGCTTCCAGGTTCCGGAAAACAGTTCCTCCTGCGAGCCGTCGCCTCCCAGGGCAAAGACAGCGTTTTTCAGCTGATTTTCACTGATATTGTTAAATTGATAACGGCAGCAGGTGATGTCCTGGCTGGAATCCTCCGTGTAATCCCCCGGATCCTCCAGATCCGCCTTTCCTTATCTTCCATTGATGGGTTCCTCCTTACAGGCCTGTACCTATTATACCGGGCAGAGCCGCCAAATGTCACAGAGGGAGAAAAATTAAAAAACGGAGCCAGGATGCTGCTTTCGCATTTCCCGCTCCGCCTGTTTCTGGTATTTACTTCTAACAAATCTGCTGCCCACTACTCTTTTATCTCTTTTTCCTCCAGCCCGGCGCACATGACACGGCATTTTTTCCTGCTGCAGGCGATCCCGTATTTCCATACGGTGCGCGCTCCCTGCCGGTACAGCTCCTCCGCATAATCCTTCTCTTCAATCTGTTCCAGCGCTCTTCTGCAGACCGTGTCCATATCGCCTTCCGCGTACTTCACCTCTATGATGATTCCCACATCCTCCTCATCGGTCTGAATCAGGATATCTCCAAAGCCATCCCCTGCTTCCCGGTTGGAGGTTACGGTCCAGCCTGCCTTAAAGCCCAGGATTCCCAGAAGGATTCCATGATAAAAATTCTCCCGCAGCGGCTTTCTCGCGAAGGTATCCCGGATGCTGACCGTTTTTTTCAGATAAGCCGCCAGCAGCTCCTCCACCTGCTCTGCTTTTCCCTTCTCCAGGGCATCGCAGAACGCCTGAAGAGCGGCTCCGTCCTCCGCCACCTGCTCTTTAAACAGTGTAAGGATCTGCTCCGTAAAAATATTCCGGATCTCCCGGTTCGGAATCCCCAGCCAGAACAGATTTCCGTCCGGTTCCCCTCTCTGGGTCAGATATCCTGTCATGTAAAGGGCGCTCCAGATATTTTCCGGAGAATCATACAAATCCTTATAGGTCAGCTCCTGGTGGATTTCCTTCTGGATAGCCTCCCCGTTAATCAGCTGCTCTATCTGGGTCCTTGTGACCGCCTTCTGCGCTCCCATTTCCCTGATAAAATGCTTCACCACTTCGTTTCCGCTGGTATTCACCCAATAATTCTGAGGAGAAAGCCTTTTATTATTCCTGCGGGCCCGGCAGTAGCAGATCACATCCCAGGGGCAGTAAACTTCCTTATCTCCAAACCGGTACCCATCGTACCACTCTTTCACAGTCCCATAGTCCTCTTCCAGCCCGTAGTACCGGAGCATCTCTCTTACTTCCGCGTCTGTAAAACCGAAATACTCGTCAAACTCCACATCTGCCACTGTAAACACACTGAAATTATTGAGTCCTGTAAAAATACTCTCCTTCGCCACCCGCAGACAGCCGGTGAGCACCGCGAAATAAAGATTGTCATTCGTTTTCAGCGCATTTTCAAAGAGATTTCGGATCAGCAGAACCATTTTGTCATAATATCCGTTCTCGCTGGCCTTCGCAAGAGGCACATCGTACTCATCGATCAGCACAATCGCCTTCTGGCCATAATGCTTGCACAGAAGCTCCGTAAGCTCCCGAAGACTGAAGGCCAGCGTGTCGTCGTCCATATCTCTTTCCAGGATGCGGGCAAAAAGCTCCTTATCCTTTGCTGTCAGCCTTCCGCTCTCCAGCAGGAACTGCAGCCTCCTGGTCTCTTCATTGATAACCTTCACCGTCATTCCCCGGGCTGTCTCAAAATCTGCCGCATTCACTCCCTTTAAGCTAATCGACACCACCGGAAATTTTCCCATGTACTCTTCGCAGAGCTCTGTCTCCTTCTCGATCGCAAGACCCGCAAACAGGCTCTTATCACAGCCCGTCTCAAAAAAGCTCTGGAGCATGCTCATATTTAATGATTTTCCAAACCGCCTCGGACGGGTGAAAAGATTGACTTCTCCCCAGTTTTCAAAAAGCTCCTTTATTAGCCCTGTTTTATCAACATAGTAAAAATCATCCCTGCGTATTTTTTCAAAGCTTTCCAGCCCAACCGGTATTTTCTTCAGCACAAGCCTTCCCCTCCTTCCAAGCTCCTGTCTTTTTTTCATTTTAACATCCAGGGCCAGCCTCTGGCAAGCCAAACGCCCTGTCTATCTGGTCAGTTCCATCACAAAGTTCGTAAGCAGCACGCCGCGTCTCTCCACCTGCTGCTCTTTTCTCACCCGATAGCCCCTGCGCAGAAAAAACGGCTTCGCAGTCAGGGAGGCGTGAACCAGAATCCTCTCCGCCGCCGCAGAACGCTCTAGGGCGTCACAGAGCATGGATCCGATTCCCTGCCTCTGGTAATCCTTATGTACATACAGGCGGTCGAGGTACCCGCTGCTGTCAATATCGCCAAAGCCCGCGATTTTTCCGTCTGCTTCCGCCACAAAGGTAATATGCTCCAAAAAAGAAGGGTTCCATAGCTCCGGATCAGGCGGCGCCGGTGCCCAGGCCGCAAGCTGCTCCGGGGTATAGTCCCGGGCGTTGACCGTGTGGACCGTATCGTAAAACAGCCGCGCCAGGATGAGGCAATCCTCTGGGATATAATTTCGAATATGAATATTCATGTTTTCACACTCCTTCATCCCATATTCCTACTCTGTCGCCTCTGCATTTTTCTGGAGAACGGCGCTCTGCAGCAGCTTCCGTCCGCACAGACCCAAAACAGCTCCGGCGGCGCCGGAAACCACGCCATACAGAACCAGCGCCCCTGTCGTCAGCTCCGGCCCGAATATCCGCTCCAGCAGCAGCGGCTCGATCATCCCATACGCATTGAAAATGACGTGCATGAAAATTCCCGGGAAAAGCGCTCCGCACTTCCAGACGATATAGCCCAGGGCGATTCCCAGAAGCCACGCGTAGCTTCCCTGCACCAGGTTCGCATGGAGCAGGCCAAACAAAAGCGCCTGTATCATATTCGCTTTCCAAAGGCCAACGCCCGCCCCCGCCAGCAGCTGGCCGTAATCTGCAGTCATTCCGGGAGCGAATAGATTCCAGAGCGCCAGGAGAAGCCCTGCCAGAAGCTGCGTTCCCAGGGCCAGCAGGACGACGCCTCCGACACCCCGAAGTCCCAGGCTCTTCCGGGAAGACCCCCTCCTTCTCTCCTGGCTGTCCGCCACGGAAAAGTAATACCACCAGCCCATAACACAGATTGCCAGCATATTGGAAGCTGCCAGCATCACAAGCTGGTACTGCGGTTCCTCATATGGAACGGATATGGAGATAAAAATGGCAGTAATGACCGTGACAGCAAAAAATTCCAGGATAAAAAACAGCAGCAGCGGGAGCAGTGCTTTCATATATGTTCGGATTTTTCCCATACATTTATCCTCTCGGGCCTTTTCCCTTCTGTATCTCGGCCCGGCCCCTTCCCTTTTTTCTAAGTGTAAACGTTAAGACTGCGGAAGGCAAGGAACATTTTTGTCCCTGTCCTCCGCAGCCATAAATTCTTTCCAGCTTTTATCCGTTCCGGTTCAGCTTCGCGGCGTCTCCTTCGCCATCCCGCTGCCCACCTGCAGCTCCGCCGCCCCGGCATAGCTTTCCTGAAGCTCCGAAAGCCTTTTTTCCGCCTCTTCTCTGGTGTCAAATTCTCCAATTGCCAGGATAAAGCTTCCTTCCTGCGTCCTCACCTGCGACGGCTCCTCCGCCTTATATTTCTCAAGCAGCGCCCGAAGGCTGTCATCCTGCTCCATACCTTCTGTCCGCAGATAATAGACTTGCTGCTCAGGCGCATTTTCCTCCGCCGTATAATAGGCGTCCTGGAACAGGCGCACGGAGAGCGTTCCCGGGAAAATCTGCTCCATCACCTCGTAATCATACAGGCGGTCGAGGACGATCGTGAAGCTCACGGTATCCTTTTCCAGCGAAAGAGTACGGTAGACGTCCGACACGCCCTTCATTTCCCGAATTTGGGCCTCCAGCTTTTCATATTCTTCCTCCGTCAGGCTTTTCAGGGACAGGTCGATCCGGCAGGGCGCGTCGTGCCCCTGGACCCTGTAGGGAACTATCGTATCTGTAGTCCGTCCCTGATTTACGAAGCGGACGATCAGCTCGCTGTCCACCACCTCCACAGAAATATCCTCATGCAGGGTCGTCTCCCCGCCGCCCCCGATATGGAGCGCCCGGGCGAACTCTCCCACCACGGGAAGCCCGCTGGCGTAAGCGTACACGGCCGGGATGTTCGCGCTGCAAAAAAGCAAAGCGAACGCTGCGGCGGCAGCCGTAAGGGAGGCTGACAGGCGTTTCTTCCGGCGTATCCGTTCCGCCCTTCCCATTCCGGCGTAAATCGCCTGGACAAGCCGGTCGTCGGGTATCTCTATATTCTCATAAGCAAATCTTTCCGCATCCATAGTTCTATCCTCCAGTCATGTGTCGTTTCATTTTGTCCAGCGCCCTGTAGGACCGCGACTTCACGGTGCTTTCCGGAAGCCGCAGCATCTGGGCGATCTCCCGGAAATTGTAGGCCTCGAAATAGCGCAGCACAATGTAGGTGCGCTCCTCCGGCTCCAGGATGTCCAGCGCGTTGTAGAGATCCATCAGGGATTCCCGATCGGGCCCTGTCTCCGAAGCCTCTCCTGCCTGCGCCGCCTCCGGATATCCGCCGGAATCCTCCGGAAGCGGAGCCAGGCGAGAATTTTTCCGGATAAAATCAATCGAGGTATTTACGATAATCCGCGTCATCCAGGTCACAAAATATTCCGCGCTGTCCAGATCTTTCAGGTGCAGCAGGCCCTTGCAGGAGGCCTCGCTGACAATGTCCAGGGCGTCCTGCTCGTTTTTCACATAACTGTAGGCAATGCAGTAAAACCGCTTACGGTTTTCCATGATTTTTTCCGCAAATTCGTGCTTTCCTATCTGCCTTTTCATACTCCCTCAAGGGTCAGGTAATTTCCCGTCTGCATATCGTCCGCCAGGTCGTTGCAGAGAACCGCCACGCCCTGTACGCTCTCCAGGCCGCTCACTGCCTCCGCGTCAGAGACGTTCGTGTACACGCCGTCTGTGCAGGAAAGCTTCACATACTCTGTTTCCGCCCCGCCGCCGGAACGCTCCAGAATCAGGTCTTTGGGGCCGCCCTCCTCGTTGTCCACAACGATGACCGGCAGATTGACCTGGGTAAAGGCCTGCTTTACCGCCAGAGCGCCATCCTGCTCTTCGCACCAGAGAGCCGAGGAGCCGCCGCTTCCGCTGGTATAACTTCCCACCACGACCGCGAAGATCTCGTTCGTCCCATCGCTGTCCAGATCCACATAGTTATAGTAATACCGGGAATCCGCCAGTTCATCGTCCGGAATCTCATAATATTCCGCAATCAGCTTTCGAAGTTCCTCATTGGGCTCCGTCTCGGATTTCTCCCGCACCACGTCTGCCGGGAGCCAGGAAAAGGTTTCCTGAGACTTAAGGCCGGCCTCTTCCGTGCCTGCCGCTTCAGAATCTACTGCATCTACTGCATCTGTCTGTGCCTGGGACTCGTTTACCGTTTCATCCTTCTGCGCCGCGCTGTTCTTTGCTCCTCCTGCGCAGCCTGCCATAAAAACAAGGGCGGACGCCGCCAGTAAAAGTGATACTGTGTTCTTCTTCATAGGTTTGTCTCCTTTTTTCTTTGTCTGAATTTGTCTTATATCTGTTAGACGGATGAAAAACGGATTTCGACGAAGTTATTTAAATTTTTTTATTTTTTCTCGCCGGAGCTCGTTTCATGTTATACTAAAGGCAGAATACCAGTAAAAAGAGTGTACTAACCAGGAGATAAACTCACATGAGAAATTTGAAAACAATTTTGATTCCGGCCGCGGCAGTTCTGGCTGTTCTGGCTGTTGTCCTTTTCACCTGGCAGTCCGCTGCTTCCGCTCCCAAGACTACAAACCTTAATAAAACGCCGGGAATTATTTTCTCCGAACTGCTTCTTCCGGAATACGCTGCAGACATCCCACAAGCTGATTCTGCAAATGCGTCTGAAATGGAACAAACGGACGCCGGAGAATCAAAGAAGGTCTACGATCTGAATGCATACGGCTCCATCGAAGAGAAACAGCAGAAATTTTTCTCCTCTGAAACCGGAGAAATGAACTACTATTATACTCTGGAGGAGTATTTTTTCAGCGAAGCTCTTTCCAATGCTTCTGTCCTGAACCAGGCACTCCAGCAGATTTACGCGGAATACGAAGCAGCCTATCTGGAAACAGCGCAGTCAGCCAAATCCGGTCCCGACGATTTTTTAAATACTCCCTTTTCCCTGCTGAAACTCCTGTCGCTTTCCTACGTTGGTGAAGATTATGTCAGCCTCCGGTTCAACGATGTATCCTATTACGGAGGCGCAAACCCCGATTCATGCTGCGACGGAATCACTCTGAACTGTGAGACCGGGGAACTGGTAAACGCCTCTCAGATCACTGGAATCAGCGACACTGAACTTCTGCAGGAAATAAGCAGTGCCATGGGACTTAAGAGTACCGCAGGCTGGGATGACCTTGACTTCTATTTGACAGATACAGAGATTGTCTTTTTCTATCGTGTGCCAAATTTCTGGGAAGAGATCCGGCTCCCAAGGCAGGCTTGACTTTCCAAAAAACCTGTCTTGGGAGCCGGGATAAATCAGGCGTTCACTTTTACCCTGCCACAATCAGCTCTGCCGTCTCGATGGCCTTATCCACCATCTCGTCGATCTTCTCCGCCAGTTTCAGCTCGGAGCGTTTGATCACATGGATATTTGGTTTTGTCACCGGATGCTTCGCCACAAAGATCGTGCAGCAGTCCTCGAAGGGCTGGATGGACGTCTCGTAGGTGTCGATCTGCTTGGCGATGGTGACGATGTCTTCCTTGTCAAAAGCGATCAGCGGACGGAAGACGGGCATCGTGCAGACCTCGTTCGTGGCCGCCAGGCTTGGAACTGTCTGGCTTGCCACCTGGCCGATGCTCTCGCCGGTGATAAGGCCCAGGCAGCCGGTCTTTTCCGCGATCCGCTCGGCGATCCGCATCATATAGCGGCGCATGATGATCGTCAGCTCGTCGTGGGGGCACTTCTCATAAATGTAGAGCTGGATATCCGTAAAGTTTACCACATACAGGTAGATGGGGCCGGTGAAGCGGGAGACTTTTTCCGCCAGATCCACTACTTTTTGCTTCGCCCGCTCGCTGGTGTAGGGCGGCGCGTGGAAATAAACCGCGTCAATCTTCACGCCGCGCTTCGCCACCATATATCCGGCCACCGGGCTGTCGATGCCGCCGGAGAGCAGCAGCATGGATTTCCCGTTCGTCCCGATGGGCATGCCGCCCAGTCCCGGGATCACATCCGAATACAGATAAATCTTCTCGCGGACCTCGATGTGGAGCATCAGCTCCGGCTCATGGACATCCACCTTCATCTGCGGGAAGGCGTCCAGGATCCTCCCTCCAAGCTCCGCGTTCATCTCCATGGATGCCATGGGATAGGTCTTGCGCGCCCTCTTGGCGTGAACCTTGAAGGTCTTGCCGCAGTCTTCGCCATAACGCTCCTTCAGATAGGAAACGACGGACTTTGCCAGGCTGTCAAAGCCCTGATCCTCTAAGATCACCACCGGGCAGATCCCCACGATGCCAAATACCCGGCGCAGGGCCTCCACCGCCTCGTCATAATCGTAATCTCCCCGGGCCTCCGCGTAAATGCGGCCCTGTTCTTTCGTTACCCGGAATTCCCCCTCCACCTGCTTTAAGGCGTGGCGGATCTGGGCCACCAGCGCGTCCTCAAACAGGTAGCGGTTCTTGCCCTTGATTCCAATCTCTCCATATTTTATCAAAAACGCGTGAAACATCTCTTTCCCCTTTCCTAACGTCTCGTGAACCGCCGAAGCACCGGCAGCAGCTCCCTTAAGGCGGCCAGCGTGTAATCCAGCTCCTCCTTTGTGGTAAACTCGCAGAAGCTGAACCGGAGCGTGGACTCCAGAAGCTCCTTTTTCACTCCAATAGCCTGAAGCGTCCGGCTGGGCGCCGGATGATTGGAGGAGCAGGCCGACCCGGCGGATACATAGATGCCCTTGTCCTCCAGGGCGTGGAGCAGCACCTCGCTTCGGACGCCCGCGAAGCTGACGCTTACGATATGGGGCGCTCCCTCCCGGCCCTGGGGACCGTTCACCACCGTTCCCTCGATCTGCTTGATTTCCTGGATGAAATACTCCCTGAGGGAATACAGCCGCTCTGTCTTTTCCTCAAAACCGGTATAAATCTCTTTCACAGCCTCCGCCATGGCCGCCACGCCGGGGACGTTTTCCGTGCCGGAGCGCAGATCCCGCTGCTGGCCGCCGCCGAACAAAATGGGCTGAATCTTCACGCCGGAATCCACATAAAGGAAGCCGACTCCCTTGGGCCCGTGGATCTTGTGGCTGCTGACACTCATAAGATCGATGCCCAGCTTCTTCGGATAAATGCGGAATTTCCCGTAGGCCTGCACCGCGTCCACATGGAAGAGGATTTTGTGATTCTGTTTTTTCAGAAGCTCCCCGATTTCCTGGATGGGCTGCACCGATCCGATTTCGTTATTGACGTACATGACAGAGACCAGAATCGTATCGTCACAGAGGGCCTCCTCCAGATCCGAAAGACGCACGATTCCCCGCTCGTCCACCGGCAGATAGGTCACGCGGAAGCCTTCCTCTTCCAGCTCTTTCATGGTATTCAGAATAGCCGCGTGCTCAAAGCTGGTGGTGATCAGATGCTTTCCCGCCCGCCGGTTCGCCCGGGCGCAGCCCAGCAGCGCCAGATTATCGCTCTCCGTGCCCCCGGAAGTAAAGCAGATCTCCTTTTCCTCCACCTTCATGCTGCGGGCGATCCGCTTCGCGGCCTCTCTCCGGTACCGCTCCGCCTCTACGCCCCTCTGGTGCATGGAAGAAGTGTTGCCATAATGCTCCGTCATCAATTCATACATCAGCTTCGCCGCGCTCTCGTAGCAGCGGGTCGTCGCTGAATTATCCAGATATATTTCCATTTCGTCTATTCCTCCAGCAGATATCCGAGCATGGCCAGCACGGCCATCCCGGCCGTCTCCGTGCGCAGGATGCGCCGTCCCAGGGTGATGGGCCGCGCGCCCGCCGCCATGGCCTCCCGGACCTCTTCCTCCTCGAAGCCTCCCTCCGGCCCGATGAACACGCCGATGGAAGCTCCCGCGGGAATTCCGGACAGGATTTCCCGGGTGCGGGCCATGTTTTCCGCCTTCTCATAGGGAATCAGGCAGACGTCCAGCTCCCCGGCTTCCTCCACAGCCTCC
>CALWBB010000086.1 GCA_944375885.1 uncultured Merdimonas sp. | reverse complement strand
TTCGGCATCGCTCAGATCGGAAAGTCCTTCCGCAACGAGATCACGCCGGGCAACTTCACCTTCCGTACCAGAGAGTTCGAGCAGATGGAGCTGGAGTTCTTCTGCAAGCCGGACACCGACCTGGAGTGGTTCGCCTACTGGAAGGAATACTGCATCAACTGGCTGAAGTCCCTGGGCATGAAGGATGAAGAGCTTCGCGCCCGCGATCATGAGAAGGAGGAGCTGAGCTTCTACAGCAAGGCGACCACCGACCTGGAATTCCTCTTCCCCTTCGGCTGGGGCGAGCTGTGGGGCATCGCGGATCGTACGGATTACGACCTGACCTGCCATCAGAATGTATCCGGCGAGGATCTTTCCTATTTCGACGATGAGCTGAAGGAGAAATACATTCCTTACGTAATCGAGCCCTCTCTGGGAGCGGACCGCGTGGTTCTGGCCTTCCTGTGCGCGGCTTACGACGAGGAAGAGCTGGAGGGCGGAGACATCCGCACCGTGCTTCATTTCCATCCGGCTCTGGCTCCGGTGAAGATCGGCGTGCTGCCGCTCTCCAAGAAGCTGAACGAGGGCGCGGAGAAGATTTACACGGAGCTTTGCAAAAAGTACAACTGCGAGTTCGACGACAGAGGAAATATCGGAAAGCGCTACCGCCGCCAGGACGAGATCGGAACGCCCTTCTGCGTGACCTACGATTTCGAGTCTGAGACAGACGGGGCTGTGACCGTCCGCGACCGCGACACCATGGAGCAGGTACGTGTGAAGATCGACGAGCTGGACGCTTATTTCGCGGATAAATTTACATTTTAATCCGGGCAGGAAGGTTGACGAAACCGCTGAATAATGATAGTTTATTATTAGCGCCGGAAGGCCGGGGTTTAGCCGCCGTGTGCCGGCGCTGGTAATTCTGTAAAAATCAAATCACAAAGGAGTATGATTATGAATCTTTCACCACTTCAGAAAGCAAGATATGAGTATGTTCCGAAGCTTCCGGGAATGCTTAGAAACGGTATCGCTGAGATTGCCGTTAAAGAGGGAGCCGCTACCACCAGCGTGGCGGATCAGGAGAAGATCAAAGAGCTTTTCCCGAACACCTACGGCGAGCCGGAGATTACCTTTGTAAAGGGCGAGAATACCTCCGAGGCGAAAAAGCAGGTTGTAGGCGTGATTCTTTCCGGCGGACAGGCGCCTGGCGGACACAACGTAGTCTGCGGCCTTTACGACGCGCTGAAGGCGACCAACAAGGAGAACGTCCTGATCGGCTTCAAGGGCGGTCCCAGCGGACTCATTGAGGATAAGTTCATCGTATTTGACGACGAGTATATCGATCAGTACAGAAATACCGGCGGCTTCGATATCATCGGTTCCGGAAGAACCAAGCTGGAGACCGAGGAGCAGTTCGCGATTGCCACAGAGGTCTGCAGGAAGCACGGCATCACCGCTATCGTAATCATCGGCGGCGATGATTCCAATACCAACGCCTGCGTGCTTGCCGAGTACATGGCGGCGCACAAGACCGGCGTACAGGTGATCGGCTGCCCGAAGACCATCGACGGCGACCTGAAGAATGAGGATATTGAGATCTCCTTTGGTTTTGATACCGCCACCAAGACCTACAGCGAGATGATTGGAAATATTGAGAGAGACTGCAACTCTGCCAAGAAATACTGGCATTTCATCAAGGTTATGGGCCGTTCCGCTTCCCATGTGGCTCTGGAGTGCGCTCTGGAGTGCCAGCCGAACATCTGCCTGATTTCTGAGGAAGTAAAGGAGAAGAAGCAGTCCCTGTCCGAGATCGCGGATTACATCGCGGACGCGGTGGAGAAGAGGGCCGCAAAGGGACAGAACTTTGGCGTCGTTGTCATCCCGGAGGGCGTGGTTGAGTTCGTTCCGGAGTTCTCCGTCCTGATCGGCGAGATCAACGAGCTTCTGGCAGGCAGCAAGGCAGACGCGTTCAACGCGCTTCCCACCTGGGCTGAGAAGTACGCCTTCATTGAGAAAGGACTGACCAAGGAGTCCATGGCTGTGTTCGCGATTCTTCCCCAGGCCATCCAGCAGCAGCTGTTCCTGGAAAGAGATCCGCACGGCAACGTACAGGTTTCCCTGATCGAGTCCGAGAAGCTGTTCGCCGCTCTGGTAGGCGACAAGCTGAAGGCGAGAAAAGAGGCGGGCACCTACACAGGCAAGTATGCGACCCAGACCCACTTCTTCGGTTACGAAGGAAGATGCGCGTTCCCGTCCAACTTCGACGCGGACTACTGCTACTCCCTTGGCTACAACGCGTTCATGCTGATCCAGTATGGCTACAACGGATACCTGTCCAAGGTTTCCAACCTGTCCAAGCCGGCTGAGGAGTGGATCGCAGGCGGTATGCCCATCACCAAGATGATGAACATTGAGAGAAGACACGGCGAGGACAAGCCGGTTATCCGCAAAGCCCTCGTAGAGCTGGATGGAAAGCCGTTCCAGTACTTCGCGGCGCACAGAGACGAGTGGGCAGAGAACACCTGCTTTACTTTCCCGGGCGCTATCCAGTACTACGGACCGGCAGAGGTATGCGACCTGACCACCAGGACGCTGGCTCTGGAGAAGGCGGAGTAAGTTTTCCTGTAGAACGTATTCGATAAATTGAGACTATGATTTAAGAGATAGTTCCATAAAAACTCAGGATCTTGCAAGTCCTGGGTTTTTGTGGGACTGTCTCTTTTGGCGCTCCATCATCCAGTTCTCGGTTTTAGGCATCAGCCAATGACTGACGCGAAAAAGCTGCAGATGTATTCTCTAGGAATAATAGCAGGAATCTTTTTTAAAGCCTGCGCCGTATATTTCCGAGAATATTCGAGAGCAGTATTAATGGTGAAAGCATCTACGAAGCGCTCCAATTCGGTGCGGAGAATATAATCGGGGATCTGGTCGTAAGGGATTGTTTCGAACAGTCCCTTCTCCTTATTCAATACCAGTGTCTTTTCAACGCCGTAGGGAAGATATTTCCCATATAAATCCAGTTCATCTTTGCTGAGGGACGGGCGTCCCTCCTTTTGCATAATTCGAATTAAAGTTCCGGCAGAACGGTCACTCAGAAAACTCCAGAAAACATCTTCTATCAGACAGTCAATATAAAATTTCCTATAGTTTCCATTCAAAAGATAATAATTGGTAGACCGGGTGATGACGGCGTCATAAAGGACAGGATCCTTTTCCTTATCAATCATTTGGCTTGCCGTATCGGTGATCATAGAGGTGATGATTTCAAAGGTCAGGGCTCCCAGATGCGATTTAGAGCCGAAGTAATGATTCGTGAGCCCAAGGCTAACCTGAGAGGCCGTTGCGATTTGGCGCATGGAAGTCTGGGAGTAACCGTTGCTTTCAAACAAGCCAATGGCTGCACATAATATTTCTGAGGCTGACAAATGGCCTTTCTGCATAAATATTCTTCTCCTTTGACAAAAATTGATAAAAAATTAGGTCTTTTTAAAATACAGTTGACAAATTGAACGCGTTTAAATATAATGAAAAGAAAATAAAATTACATCTGTATTTATATTTAATTACTAGAGTGATTAAAAATAGATATTCCAGTCTGATTATATCACTTTCCCCAAACCTATAAGGCGCTGATAAAGGCATATATTGCTAAAATAAATTTAATTAAGTATATCATATAATTTGGCAAAAGAAAAGTAGTGTATTTTACATAAAACCCCATAGGATAAGGATAACAAGGTAAAAAATATTAAACGCGTTCAATAATGCGCCATTAAGGAGGATAAAAATGTCAAAATACATCTTGAAAAGATTGCTTATGATGATCCCAGTCATTCTTGGCATGTCATTTTTCATTTTTGTGATCCTGGAGAAGGCGCCGGGAGATCCGGCCAGGATTATTTTGGGCGATAAGGCGCCGGCGGAGGCAGTGGAAGAACTGCGGGAGGAAATGGGACTAAATGATCCATTCCTGGTGCGGTATATCAATTATATTGGGGATGCGCTGCGAGGAGATTTTGGGACATCTTACCGTACCCACCTTCCCGTTTTTGAAGAGATTATGGCCCGTTTCCCTACGACTTTGACATTGGCTCTTGGCTCAATTGTGCTGACTGTCATCATAGGAGTGCCGATAGGCGTTTTATCTGCCGTAAAGCAGTATTCTATACTGGATAATGCGACGATGGCCGGAGCGCTCATCCTGGCTTCCATGCCGGGGTTCTGGCTGGGGACTATGCTTCTTTTGCTGTTTGCTTCCAAACTTCACTGGCTGCCTGCCACAGGAGCGGAATCCTGGAAGAGCTTTATTCTTCCCTGCGTGGCGTTGATGGCATCTAATATGGCGATGCTGGTCAGGATGACCCGCTCCAATATGCTTGAGGTAATCCGCGCAGAATACATTACGATGGCGCGGGCAAAAGGAGCCAGCGAGAAGGTCGTAATATTCCGTCATGCACTGCGGAATGCGCTTATGCCGATTATTACAATTATCGGCATGAACCTGAGCAGCCTTCTGGGCGGTACCATGATTATTGAAAGCGTATTTGCCCTTCCAGGGCTGGGAACCCTGGCGATTACTGCTGTGCGAAGCAAGGACATTCCTCTGGTGATGGCGGAGGTGATCTTTATCGCCCTGCTCGCAGGTTTCATCAATTTGTTTGTGGATGTTTTATACGCTTACATTGATCCGAGGCTGAAATCTCAGTATGTGTCTCGGAAAAGGGCAAGGAGGGCGGCTAGATGAAGCAGGAGACAGAATACCGTAAGAGGAGCAGGATAGCTTTTATATGCAAAAGATTCAGCAGGAACAGACTGGCCATGCTGGGGTTGGCGATGGTGCTGGTATTGGTGCTTCTATCCGCGACGGCTGATGTGTTTTTTGACTATCATGATGACGTGGTGGTTCAGAATGTAAGAAACCGCCTCCAGGCTCCGGGAGAGAGCCCGGGACACATCCTTGGGACAGATCAATATGGAAGGGATATTCTGGCAAGAGTCATTTACGGGGCAAGGGTTTCCCTGTCTATCAGTGTGCTTGTAATTTCGGTTTCTACAATCCTGGGAATTCTTCTGGGTGGTGTGGCGGCTTACTGCGGAGGCGTAGTAGACAATCTGATTATGAGAATAAATGATATTTTTTATTCCATACCGTTTACGCTGATGTCTGTCTGTATTGTGGCGTCTCTGGGAGGAGGAATCCCGAATCTGGTCTTGGCATGTACAATCGGAGTGGTGCCGGGGTTCGCAAGGATATTCCGAAGTGCAATTATGCCGATCAAAAGCCGAGAATTTATAGAGGCTGCCAGGGCGAGCGGCTCTACAGAAATCCGGATTTTCATGAAGCACATCATTCCGAATGCGCTCGGCCCTATTATTGTCCAAGCCACGCTAAATTTGGCATCGACAATTCTTGCCATCTCCGGCCTCAGCTACATAGGCCTTGGTATTGAGTCGCCGACGCCGGAATGGGGAGCTATGCTGTCTGAGGCAAAAAATTTTATGAGAGATGACCCATATCTGGTCATTATTCCAGGAATTGCTATTATGATTGCTACAATCGCTTTTAACCTGGTTGGAGACGGGCTGAGAGATGCGCTGGATCCCAAATTGAAAAACTAAGGGGAGGAATGATGATGTCAGGAAAACCATTGCTTTCCGTGAAGGATCTCTGGGTGGAATACGAAGCGGATGAAGCAGTTGTACATGCAGTAAACGGTATCAGTTTTGAATTGGAGGAAGGACAGACAATAGGGCTTGTGGGGGAGACTGGAGCAGGCAAGACAACGACTGCACTGAGCATTCTTCGCCTTCTTCCTGCCAATATTGGATTTATACGAAGGGGCAGTATCGAGTTTGAGGGAAAGAATCTCCTGGAACTGAAGGAAGGAGAGCTGCTTTCTTACAGAGGTAAGCAGATTTCCATGATTTTTCAGGATCCCATGACCAGCTTGAATCCGGTGATTCCGGTTGGCGATCAGGTTGCGGAGATGTTCCGGCTGCATAATGAAGAAAAACTGCCGAAAACGGAGATTGACCAGAGGGTAGATGAACTGTTTGAACTGGTGGGAATCCCAAAGGTCAGGAAAAGCGAATTTCCACATCAGTTTTCCGGCGGCATGAAGCAGAGGGCTGTGATAGCCATTGCGCTGGCATGCCGTCCGAAGCTGCTGATTGCGGATGAGCCGACGACAGCGCTGGATGTGACGATTCAGGCACAGGTGCTGGATATGATGGATGGTCTGAAGAAAAAATTCGGCACGGCCATGATTATGATTACACATGACTTGGGAGTAGTAGCCGAGACCTGCGATATCGTGGCGGTCATGTACGCAGGAGAAATCGTAGAGATGGGGACAGTGTATGACATTTTTGAGGGGAAAGTCCATCATCCTTATACAGAAGGCTTGTTTGGATCCATACCTAGCATGGACAGCCATGAAAAACGCTTGAAGCCTATCGAAGGACTGATGCCGGATCCCTCCAGCCTTCCGTCAGGGTGCAAGTTCAGCCCCAGATGTCCCTATTGTCAGGATATCTGCAAAAGAGAAGAACCGTCTGTGCGCTGTATGGGAAGCCATTCTGTGAGATGCCGGTTTGTGGACATGGAGGGTGCTGTATGAATGTTTTAATAGAAACAAAGAATTTAAAAAAGTATTTTTCTGCGCCTTCCGGGATCCTTCATGCAGTGGATGGGGTAAACTTTCAGATTCCCAAAGGCAGTACTCTAGGAATTGTAGGGGAATCGGGCTGCGGAAAGTCCACCCTCGGACGGGTAATGCTGCGCCTTCTGGACGCTACAGAAGGAAGCGTGTTGTTTGAGGGAAAAGATATTATGAAAATGTCCCGCGGTGAGATGAAGCATTTCCGGCAGAAGGCCCAGATGATTTTTCAGGATCCCTATGCGAGCCTGGATCCTAGAATGACAGTCAGCGAACTGATTGCAGAGCCCCTGGTTTCCAACCATATCTACAAAAACCGGGCAGATGTATATCAACAGGTAAGAAAAATGATGGACACTGTAGGGCTGGCATCAAGGCTTATCAATAGTTATCCCCATGAACTGGATGGAGGGCGCAGACAGAGAATCGGAATTGGAAGAGCCCTGATCCTGAAACCTGATTTTGTGGTCTGCGACGAGCCGGTCAGCGCACTGGATGTGAGCATCCAGGCACAAATCCTGAATCTTCTGATGGATCTGCAGGATGATTTGAAACTCACCTATATGTTCATTACCCATGACCTGTCGGTGGTAAGGCATATTTCCAATCAAATAGGAGTCATGTATCTGGGGAAATGCGTGGAACTTGCGCCGGCGCAGGAATTGTTTGAAAATCCGAAGCATCCTTATACAAAAGCGCTTCTTCAGGCCATCCCCATGCCGAATCTGTCAAAAAGAGGAAAGCCAAGGCAGATTCTTCACGGAGAAGTATCCAGTCCCATCGATTCGGGACCGGGGTGCAGGTTTGCAGCAAGATGCCCGTATGCTGAAGAAGCGTGCAGAAGGGAAACGCCGGTATTCCAGGATTTGGGAGCCTCCCATTTTGCGGCCTGCAGATTATGTGGAACATCAGCTGATAAGGCATGATGAAAGATAGAAGAACAATAAGGAGGAAAAGAATGAAAAAGCGATATGGTATGATTGGTTTATGTTTGGCGGCAGCCCTGGCATTGTCAGCCTGTTCTTCCGGCGGCGGAGACGCTGCGGATAACGGTATGGCTGAGGCAAGGGATGAGATCAGGGTTTCACTGGAAGCAGATCCGGACAGTCTGTGTTCCGGTTTTGCCTCCAATACGCCTTCCAAGATGGTGTCGATGCAGGTTTTTGACGGTTTGATTGCAAAGACGGCTGAAGGGGAATATATCCCGGATTTGGCTAAGAACTGGGAATACAGCGAAGATGGGATGGATCTGACATTTGAACTCAGAGATGACGTGACCTTCCATAACGGCGAGAAAATGACGGCGGAGGATGTGGCCTTTTCCTATAATACGATTATTGATGCACAGCTGGCGGTAGCAACAACATCTGCGATGGAAAGCATGGAGGTCGTGGATGAGAGCCATGTCGTGCTGCATTTCAAGTCCGTCTATGGCCCGGGTATCGAATGCGTGGCAGGCGATGAACTGGTAATTTTCCCGAAGGCATACTACGAAGAAGTAGGGATGGATGATTTTATGCGCAATCCTGTCGGAACAGGCGCTTACAAATTTGTAGAGTGGCAGAGCGGAGACCATATTACGCTGGAGGCAAATGAAAACTGGCATAATGGAGAAGTCGCCATTCCGAATCTGACCTTTAAGGTATATACAGACAGTGCCACAGCTGCCATTGCCCTGGAAAATGATGAGATCGATGTGCTGCCCAGCGTTCTGCAGACAGATTTATCTGCTATTCAGAGCGATCCCAATCTTCAGACAGATACGACGGCATCTGCTACGGTGACATATATCTTCTTCAACCATGAAGGGGTCTTTTCAGATATCAGGCTCCGTCAGGCGGTCGCGCATGCGATTGATAAGGAGGCCGTATTGATTGCAGCGATGGAAGGAGACGGTGAACTTACAAACTGCATGTATCCGACCTGGCTTCCAGGAAGCGATCCGGAGTACGGCGGCTACGAGTATGACCCGCAGAAATCCCTGGAACTTCTTGCAGAATGTGGCTATGAGCCGGGGGAATTGAAACTGACTTTCCATACGCAGGAGAATGCCAGATATTATAAGCCGGTGGAAGTGATTCAGGCGCAGCTGAACGAGGCAGGTTTTGATGTGAGCGTAGAAAAGCTGGAAAGGAATGCGTGGAGTGATCTGACGGCAAATTCTGATTTTGACATTAACCTTTATTCCATGACCCTGGCTATCAATGATTTCGATGACAATTACGGGCTGTTCCGCGGCGGACAGGCACAGAACTATTCCAATCTGGATGATCCGGCCCTGAATGAAGCATTTGATACAAACAGAACCAGCATTGATGAAGAAGAAAGGCTGGCGGCCTGCAGAGAAATCGTCCATGTTATGTATGATAACGTAGATGTCTGGCCGATCTATCAGGTAAACACTACCATTGGGGCGAATAAGGACTTAAAAGGAATTGAGGCGTCTCCGCAGGGAACCTACGCGGTTTCTGATTGGAGCTGGTAAGGCAGAGGACAGATAAAATGGAAAAGAAATATTTAATCAAGGCCTACGATCCGGAGGATTGGCTGTTTGACCTGAATGACGGGACAGAAGAGGTACATCAGTTTATCATGCCGGAAGGCCCCCGTATGAAAAATGAGTGCAGTGATACATTCTATAAAAAGGGTGATCATGTTGGGTATCATATTCACAAAAAGGGATGCGAAACTTTTTATATTGCAAAGGGTTCTGCGGAGATTACAATCCGTGGAAAACGCTGCGTGATTGGGCGGGGAGATATGGTTCATATACCGCCGAATACCAGTCATGGCTTTACGTTCCTTGAGGAGGGGACGGTTTGGCGCGAGCTGTTTCATGATATCGATATGTCAGGCAGTACCATCAACAAAAACTGGATTAAGGATCATTATCCAGGAATGTATGAGGAGCCGCATTTTCGCTCTTGGTATTTGGATAAGGTAAAAAATTTTCAGAGGGTAGATCCTGTCCATGTTAAATCTGTGACAAAGGATGAGATGTGGGAGGTGCGGCCTTATGGCTATGGCCTTTCAAGTTTTGTTTTTGACAAAGCAGTATTGAAACAGAAGGTTGGCCGATGGGAAACAGATAATGTCCATGAAATCTGGATGGCTGTTTTGAAAAAAGGTGCCTGCGTCCAGTGGAACCGTCCATACAATGAAAGCAATCTGTTTATGATAGCGAAAGGCTCTGTGCGTTTCCGGGTACTGGATGAGGAATTTACGGCAGAAGCAGACAATCTGGTTCATATTCCGCCCTATACCAAATTTGAGGCAGAAGTCCTGGAGGATGGAACCGAAGTGCTGGATTACGGATGTACGGCGCGTCTTTTGGATATGCTGGAAGATTATGATGCCCTTATTTCAACAGACGCCCACTGCTTTGAGGATGCCCAGAAGAAAAAAGAGTTTTTTGAAAAGTATGATTGCTACATAACAGGAACGAATCTGGTTTATTCTCATTGCGAATAAAATTTGACAAACAGGCCAAAAATCAAACGGATAGTTAGTTAAAAAATAGACAAAACACCGTATTGTTATTCTGTACTTTTACAACAAATTTACCAAAGATCCCTTGACAAATATTGCATGTGTGTTACACTAAAAGTGTGCGCAGGGTTGGGTCGTTGACCACATATCCGGCGCATACTTTACGTTTAGGCATGAGCCGTGCAGAAGCCGA
>CALWBB010000085.1 GCA_944375885.1 uncultured Merdimonas sp. | reverse complement strand
GTCGTCGATTCCCTGTGCTGCACGCTGATGCAGAGCGCCTTTGTCCTGGAGCTGTGCCGCATGCGGGACGCAGGGCGTTCGCTCGACGAGGCTCTTGCGGCCGTGGAGCCCTTGCGCAAATCCGGCCGCATTCTGTTCACTGTGGGAAACCTGGACTATCTCCAGCACGGGGGCCGTATCGGAAAAGTGACCAGCATCGCGGGAAATCTTCTGGACTTAAAGCCGCTCATCACACTGCAGGATGGAGAGATCCATTCCTCCGGCATTAAGCGGGGACGCCGGAAATCTCTGGCCGGCATCGTGGAGCTTCTGGTTTCCTATCTGAAGGAGACAAGCTGTACGCCCGCTGACTGCGATATTCTCATCGGCTATGGGCATGACCCGGCAGAAGGCGTCCTGCTCCAGGAAATGACAAAGCGGCGGCTGGAGGAGGAATTCGGCCCCCAGGAGCCCCTTCCCGTCTTCCAGATCGGCGCCACCATCGCCGTCCACGCCGGTCCTTACTCCATTGGCTTTGGACTTGTACAAAGAAGCGACAGGCTGTAGCCGCCAGGACCGGGCGCCGCAGCATTTTCTGTTCTGTCCGCAGAGGTCATAAAAGGAAGGGCTCTTTTTTTGAACCCTTCCTTTTTCGCACGTATCATTTCATAAATATTGCTTTCCGGCTCTCCGTCAGCCTGCCAGCCAGTCGTACATCTCCGCGTACTTCTTCGCGGAATTGTTCCAGGAGAAATCAGCCGCCATGGCGCGATCCACGATCTTGTTCCACTCCCGCTTTCTGTCGTAGTAGATGCGCTCCGCGTAGCGGACGGTGTTCATCATCTCGTGGGCGTTGTAATTCGTGAAGCTGAAACCCGTGCCGGTACTCTCGTACTCGTTGTAGGGCTGCACCGTATCCTTCAGGCCGCCGGTCTCGCGCACAATCGGGACCGTGCCGTAGCGCAGGCTCATCAGCTGGCTTAAGCCGCAGGGCTCGAACTGGGACGGCATCAGGAAGGCGTCGCAGGAGCCGTAAATCTTGTGGGACAGGGCCTCGGAATAGAAGATATTCGCGGACACCTTGCCCTGGTACTTCCATGCGAAGTGGCGGAACATGTTCTCGTAGCGCTCCTCGCCGGTTCCCAGAACTACGAACTGCACCTCGTCCTGGCACAGCTCATCCATCACATAGGCGATCAGATCGAAGCCCTTCTGGTCTGTCAGACGGGATACGATTCCGATCATCATCTTCTTCGGATCCACATTCAGGCCCAGCTCCTCCTGGAGAGCCGTCTTATTCTTTACCTTCTCCTTGCGGAAATTCACCGCGTTGTAATTGTGGGCCAGGAATTTATCCGTCTCCGGATTGTACTCGTTGTAATCGATGCCGTTCACGATTCCTCGTAAGGAATTGGAGCGGGCGCGCAGGAGTCCGTCCAGATGCTCGCCGTAATAAGGCATCTTGATCTCCTCCGCGTAGGTGTCGCTTACAGTCGTCACAGCATCCGCGTAGACGATGCCGCCCTTCAGATAATTCGCGTCGCCGTAGGCCTCCAGCTTGTCAGGCGTAAAGTAGGAGGCGTTCAGGCCCGTGATGTCCTTGACCGTCTTCATATCCCAGATTCCCTGGAACTTCAGGTTATGGATGGTCATAACCGTCTTGATTCCCTGGAAAAACGGATTGTCCTGGAAGGAATCGTTCAGGAACACGGGCACCAGTCCTGTCTGCCAGTCATGGCAGTGGATGATGTCCGGCCGGAAATTTAAGGAGGGCAGAGCGGAAATAGCCGCTTTGGAGAAGAATGCGAATTTCTCAATGTCCTCATAGATATTTCCATAGGGCTTGGCCCCTGCGAAATAGTATTCATTGTCAATGAAATAGAATGTAACCCCTTCATATTCCATTTCCAGGACGCCCACATACTGGCTGCGCCATGCCAGGTTCATGTAAAAATGCGTCACATAGTTCATCTTGTCCCGCCACTCCTGCTTGATGCAGAGGTATTTGGGAATCATCACGCGGATATCATACTGCTCCTTGTCAAAATATTTCGGCAGGGATCCGACCACGTCCGCCAGTCCGCCTGTCTTGATAAAAGGAACCGCCTCTGAAGCAACAAACAATATCTTTTTCACTGCATTTCCTCCCCGTTTCGGTAAAATATCTGCATCTATTATAACGCATCCGCAGTGTATTTTAAAGACAAATTTGTGCAAAATTCATGAAAATCCTCGAAATCCTCGAAATTCTCAAGCCTTACCCTCTCACGATACCTTCGCCTTGTATTCCAGGCGGATCCGATCCGCGATCAGCGCGATGAACTCCGAATTGGTCGGCTTTCCCTTTCCGTTGCTCACCGTATAGCCGAACAGCTCGTCGATGGTATCCATCTTCCCGCGGCTCCAGGCCACCTCTATGGCATGGCGGATCGCCCTTTCTACCCGGCTGGGCGTGGTCTGGTGATTCTTCGCAATCGTAGGATACAGGACCTTTGTAATGGAGCCAAGCATCTCCATGTCCTTTACCGACATCATAATCGCGTCCCGCAGATACTGGTATCCCTTAATATGGGCAGGCACGCCAATCTCGTGGATCATGTTGGTGACGTCCGTCTCCAGATCCCGTTCCTCCGGAAATGCCGGCTTTTTGCGCTCCCCGGCCTGACTGGCGGAAACCAGTACTTTCTCACCCCTGCCGCGGATGCTTCTGAGCCTGCCTAAAAGCATTTCGTTGTTAAATGGCTTCATAATATAGTAATTTGCCCCAAGGGCAAACGCGTCCTCTGTCACCGCTTCCTGCCCGATGGCAGAAAGCACAATAAATGCCGGCATCTTCCGGATGGAGGTATCCTTCTTAAGCTTTTCCAGGACTCCAAGCCCATCCATCTTCGGCATAATCAAATCCAAAAGCACCACATCCGGGGCGCTCTTTTTAATCATTTCCACTGCGTCTTCCCCATTGCCCGCAGTACCCACCACTTCCATGTCGCTCTCCGTCCGGATCAGCGCATTTAGTACTTCTACAATTCTTTCATTATCATC
This sequence comes from uncultured Merdimonas sp., assembly GCA_944375885.1. Classification (GTDB taxonomy): domain Bacteria; phylum Bacillota; class Clostridia; order Lachnospirales; family Lachnospiraceae; genus Laedolimicola. The sequence goes on along the minus strand of CALWBB010000085.1, from coordinate 7,428 downwards.
CGCAATTGCTACATTCAGTTTTCCCATTTTTTCCTCCCCAAAATCTCTTTTCACACACCTATCTGGCTTCCGGTAAACCCCCCGGCTTTCTCCCTCATGCCATCCTTGTTTTCCTGCTGCCCACTTATTATAACGAAAAAGCTCTTTTTCTTTCAATTCCCTATCGAACGCCTTTTTGAGACAGCCCGGGACAGTTTTCGACATTCCCCCCTAATTTTCTGTGTGTTCAAGCATATTTTCCAGAAAAATACCGAAGCCTTTTGCGGAATCCTGTACGAATACATGCGTCACCGCGCCGACAATTTTCCCGTTTTGAATGATGGGGCTTCCGCTCATGCCCTGGACAATCCCGCCTGTCAGGGAAAGAAGCTCCGGATCCGTCACCTCCAGAATGATTCCCTTGTTTACATCTTCCTCATTTTGCCGGACTTCCACAATCTCCACACGATAATCCTTCACTTCCCCGCTGATTGAGCTGCGGATAAAGGCTTCTCCCGGCTCTATCTCCTGCTTATATCCTGCCTGGAGTGTCTGCGTCCCCAATTTCTCCAAAAGATGCGTGTTGGCTTGTCCGAAAATGCCTGCCTCTGTATTTTCCGCAATCGCCCCGCAGATGTAGCTGTCCCGGTAGCGGATCAGGCCGGAGAGTTCCCCCGGATTTCCCGTCTCTCCTTTGTGTATGTTCACAATCGTCGTATCGTAAAGCCTTCCTCCGGAAGGCTCCAGCAGGATCCCGGTATCTACATCGGCAATCCCATGCCCTAGGGCCCCGAAGGTTCCGTCCTCTGTCAGAAAGGTCAAAGTGCCGATGCCCTGGGTGTTGTCACGTACCCAGATCCCCAGCTTATAGTCCCCCTCCTTCGTCTGAACCGGGTCAACCTCTACCTGTATGCTTTCCCCATTCCGTTCCAGGTCAAGCACGACCTCCTCCCCTTTACAGCCATTTACCAGTTCTATCAGCTCTTCCTTTTCTGAAATCTCCTGGCCGTTCACTGCCATAATGTAATCGCCGCCCTGGACGATGCGCAGCGCGGGCTCATAGTTAAGGCCATCCGTCCCCGTCACCGTACCTGTGCCGATGATCAGAATCCCCTTGGTCTCCAGGTAAATGCCAATGGGAATCCCTCCGGGAATGACATAGACTGGTTCCCGGATCTCGACCTGCGTTTCCTTCATGGGGAAGATTCCAAGATATTTATAAGAGATCGTATAGCTGCCAGAAGAAAAGGCGTTCGCCGAAGCCTCTGCCGCGTCTGCCCGGATCTCCTCCGATACAAGCGGGCTTACCCGTTCTGGGATCGGTTCTCCTTCTGTCTGGATATAGGAATCCGGGATACGCTCCCGGATCTGCACAAAATTCAGGACGCCAAGCCCTGCCAGGCACAGAAGCAATAAGCCAGACAAAAAAAGGCGGTATTTCTTTCTGATGTCCATAATTTCACATCCTTCGCATCAAAATAATGCCCTTTTGCCCAGCGCCTCCTTCGCCATGCAGGAGCCGGGATCAAAAAGGAGGATGCAAAAAACTTTTCTGCACCCTCTTCTAGTATGTGAAATATGGTGTTCCGTACTCTGGCACTTTTTGTCACAGATATGCCTTACGGCTGGACGGCAATGCTCTGCTTTCTGGCTTTTGCAAGCGTCCGCATTTCCCCGGCATTTTTGAATACGGCAGCTGTAATCTCCGCTCCTCCCAAAATGCGCGCGAGCTCTTCTATGCTTTCCTCTTCTCCCAGGCGGCGGATCCGGGTCTGCGTCCCGCCGTCTTCCACCAGCTTCTCAATCCGGTAATGGCTGTCTGCCATGGCAGCAATCTGGGCCAGATGCGTGATGCAGATCACCTGCCTTGTACACCCGATCAGCATCATTTTTTCAGAAACCTTTTGAGCTGTCCGTCCGCTGATTCCCACATCGATCTCGTCAAAAATCACCGTGTCAATCTCATCCCGATCTGCCAGCACAGTCTTGACCGCCAGCATGATGCGGGACAGTTCTCCGCCAGAGGCAGTTTTCATCAAGGGCCGCAGCGGCTCTCCTGGATTTGTGGAAATCAAAAACTCCGCGCTGTCTTTTCCCTGAGCTGTGAATTCTGGCAGCTCCTCAAAGCTCATCTCAAACTCCGCGTTCAGGAAATTTAAGTCCAGCAGGTGCTCCCGGATTTTTCCGCAAAGCTTCTTTGCGAAACGCTTCCGGATCTGCGACGCCTTTTCGCAAAGCTCCTCCAGCGTATGTTCTGCCCCGGCAAGCCTCTCCTCCAGATCCTGCAGGTACCTGTCGTAATCCTGGAGGGCAGCCAGGCGTTCTGCCTGCTTTTTCTGATAAGCCAAAATCTCTCCTATGGTGTGTCCGTACCGGGACTTAAGGTAATTCAGCAGGTTCAGCCGCTCTTCCGTCTCCGAAAACTCCCTCTCGTCGAACTCCAGAGAAGACAGATAATCGGACAGTTCCCGGTTGAAATCATTTAAAAGCCCATCCACATCCGAAAGCTGGGACGCAAGCGCGCAAAGCTCCTCGTCCTCCAAAGCCAGGGCCGACTGCAGCTCCCGGACAGCCCTTCCTATAGCCGTCCCGGCTCCTGTCTCTTCCTCATACCCGGTCAGCGCGTAGACATTTCCTGCCGTCTCCAAAAGTTTTCTGCCATTTGTCATGCGCCGGTAACGCCGTTCCAGCTCCTCGTCTTCCCCTTCCGAGAGCTCTGCCTTCTCAATTTCGTCCGTCTCAAACTCCAAAAGAGAAATCTCCCTCAGACGGCTTTCCTCATCCATCTGCGCCTGGGAAAATGTTTTTTTCAGTTCCTTCCATTCCCGGTACGCCGCTCCCAGCTTCTCCTTTACCGGATCCAGCTCTTCTTTCGCGAATTCGTCCAGAATCTCCAGATGCTTCTTCTTCTGGAGCAGGGACTGGTGCTCATGCTGGCCGTGAATATCAATCAGCAGGGACGCGGCTTCTTTTAGCTGGCTTAAAGTAACAGTCTCTCCGTTAATTTTATTTATGCTTCTTCCCTCCAGAATTTTTCTGGAAATGATAACCGTATCGTCCTCCGGCATAATGCCAAGCTCCAAAAGCTTTTCCTTCTGTTTTTCGCGGTTCACCAGAAATACCAGTTCTGCCAGCCCATAGTCCGCGCCGGGGCGTACCATGTCTTTTGACACCTTGCCTCCCAGCGCCAGGCTTACGGATCCGATCACGATGGATTTCCCCGCTCCCGTTTCTCCTGTCAGGATATTCAGTCCTTCTGTAAAATCAATCTCGGCCTCGCGGATGAGCGCCAGATTTTTCACATGCAGATGTGTTAACATATCCTCTCCTTACGATCTCTTTTTGCCGTCTATCGCCCTGCGCAGCTTTTCCATCACAAGCATGGCGTCGTCTGTGGAACGCGCCGCGCAGAATACCGTATCGTCCCCGGCAATGCAGCCTACGATCTCCGGCCAGCTTAAGGCATCCAGGGCGGCAGCCGCAGCCATGGCCATGCCTGCCACAGTTTTTACCACCAGGATGTTCTGTGCCATATCCATGGACAGGAAGCCTTCCCTTAAAATTCCGGCATATTTATCCCCCAGCTGGCTGTCCGGGCCTGGCACAATCACATAGCGCTGCCGTCCCTCCAGGGACATCTTGGTAAGCTTCAGCTCCCGGATATCCCTGGAAACCGTGGCCTGCGTCACATGAAAGCCTGCCTCATTCAGCCGGCTGGCCAGCTCCTCCTGCGTCTCTATGGCATACTGGTTGATCAGCTCGATTATTTTTGCATGCCGTTCCAGCTTCATATTTTCTGTCTCCTCCCAACTGTATTCCCGTACCGTCCCCTGCAGCCCGAAAGCTTTCCGTATCATTCTCCTGGCGCTAATTTGCCCGCATCTTATTGCGCAGAACCTCCAGAAAGCTTATCCGGCTGATTTTCAAAATACTGGCCGTCTTTTCCGATCTCCGGATATCCACATAATCGCCCGTATTTACCGGAACCAGCACATCCCCGTCAAAGGTCACAAAAGCCTCTTCCCTCTCGTTTCTCCGTCCGGATCCGATATGCACCGTCACCCGGTCGCCTCCTGAAAGTACAATGCTTCTGGCCGTCAGCGTATGGGGACAGACCGGCGTCACTACGATCATAGACGCCATAGGCGACACGATAGGCCCTCCCGCAGAGAGACTGTAGCCTGTGGAGCCCGTAGGGGTAGAGACGATGATGCCGTCCGCCGAATACCGGTTCAGGAATTCCCCATTTACGCTGATTTCGTAATCAATGATACGCAAAGCCCCTGCCCGGTTCACGACGATATCGTTGAGGGCGATATTTTTTACCGGCTCCCCGCCTTCCCTGCATACCCGGCCCTCCAGAAGCATCCTGGGTTCAATGGTATAATTATCCAGAAGCAGGCTGTCCAGGGCATCCGGAATGCCTGATTTTTCGATCTCCGCCAGGAAACCAAGCGTCCCCAGGTTGATTCCCAAAAGCGGGATTTTACGGTCCACCGTATCGCGGGCCGCCTGAATCATAGTGCCGTCCCCGCCCAGAACCAGAATGCACTCTGTCCCCTCCGGGATCCAGGAAGCGTCTGTATATTTAAAATGGCTCCTGTCCGGAGGCTCTGCCTGGCCCTGATATTCCCGCACAGTACATTCACATCCCCGGGCTTTCAGATAATCATGAATCTCCCGGGTGGTTTTAAGCCCTCTGTCCTTTTCGCTGTTCGTAATGATGTAAAATCGGTTCATGCCATGTCATCCTCTGCGCGCTGTTCGTCCAAGTCCGGATCCTTTAAAAAGCCAGCATCAGTCCAGTTCCCCGTGGGCGGCCTCTACAACCTGATCCGGCATAAGACCTTCCGGAAGCTGTGTCACCACCCGCTCCCAGGAAAGGACTTCTTCCTCTGGCCGCTCCGTCTTCTGCAGCCAGGCCAGATACTCAATATTCCCCTCCGGCCCTTTGATCGGAGAAAATTCCAGAGCCAGGATGTCAAAGCCCACAGCCCAGGCGAAAGCCAGTACCTGGCGGATCACTTCCAGATGCGTGCTTTTCTCCCTCACCACGCCTTTTTTCCCGACCTTTTCCCTGCCGGCCTCAAACTGAGGCTTAATCAGGGCCACAACCTGTCCGCCAGGCGCCAGAAGCTCCCGCACCGGACGCAGCACCTTGGTCAGCGAGATAAAAGCCACGTCGATGGAAGCGAACTCTGGCGCCTCCTGCAGCTGCTCTGGCAGAAGGTAGCGGATATTTGTCTTTTCCATGCAGACTACCCTTGGGTCACTGCGAAGTTTCCAGGCCAGCTGATTCGTCCCCACATCCACCGCGTAGACCTTGTCCGCCCCGTTCTGCAGCATACAGTCCGTAAAACCGCCTGTGGAGGATCCCACATCCATGCAGATCTTCCCCTGAAGCTTCAAATCAAAATGTTCGACAGCCTTTTCCAGCTTCAGGCCGCCGCGGCTTACATATCTTAATTTCTGGCCATGCACCTCGACAGGGGCCGCCTCGTCGAACATGGCTCCTGCCTTGTCCTCCCGCTGGCCCTTTACGAAGACCTTCCCTTCCATAATGATGGCTTTGGCCTTCTCCCGAGATTCTGCAAGCCCCCGGTTCACCAGCAGAACATCCAGTCTCACTTTCATGCCGTCGTCTCCTTACATATGGCTGATGTATTCCGTAATGATCCGCTTCGCAATCGTCTCCGGATCAAACCCCACTTCCCTGTAGAGCAGATCCACATTTCCATGTTCGATATACTCGTCCGGAAGCGCCACGTTCAGGATCTGCATCGGAAGCTCACGGTCTGCCGCATACTCCAGCACATGATCGCCGTAACCTCCATTTCTTACGTTTTCCTCCAACGTGACTGCCAGTCTGTGGTTCTTTGCCAGTTCCTCCAGCAGCTCCTCATCGATGGGTTTCACGAAACGCACATTCACCAGCGTGCAGTTATAGCCTGTGTCTTTCAGAATTTCCCGCACCCTTTCCGCTGTCTTCACCATGCTTCCTGCCGCCAGCAGGGCGATATCCGCCTCCTCGTAAATCACCTCGCTGCGCCCGTAGACCACTGGGGCCCGGAACTCCTGCAGGCCATCATAGGCTTCCCCTCTGGGATAGCGAAGCGCTATGGGGCCGTCATAGGCCACCGCGAATTTCAGCATATCGGAAAGTTCCCACTTATTTTTTGGAGCCATCACTGTCATATTGGGGATGCTGGAAAGATACGAGAGATCGAAAATTCCCTGGTGTGTCTCTCCGTCGCTTCCCACCAGGCCCGCCCGGTCAATGGCAAAGACCACATGCAGGTTCTGGATGCAGACGTCATGGAGAATCTGATCGTAGGCTCTCTGGAGGAAAGAAGAATAGACTGCCACCACAGGCTTTAAGCCCCCTGCCGCCAGGCCTGCCGCAAAGGTCACGGCATGCTGCTCCGCGATTCCCACGTCAAAAAACCTGTCCGGAAACATGTTCCGGAAACGCTTCAGCCCTGTTCCATCCGGCATGGCGGCGGTAATCGCCACCACCTTATCATCCCGGTCGCCCAGCTTTCGCATGACTGTGGAAAAAATATCCGTGTAATTGGCCTTTGTCCGCTTGTGCTTGGGAAGCCCCGTCTCGATCTCAAAGGGTTCCGCCCCGTGGAAGCGGGAAGGATGGCGCTCCGCCGGGGCATAGCCCTTTCCCTTTTTGGTGCATACATGGAGAAGAACCGCATGGCGTACCTTGCGGGCGTCATTGAAAGCGCGGATCAGCTGATCCAGGTTATGGCCGTCCACCGGCCCCAGATAGGTGATTCCCATGTTTTCAAAATACATGCCTGGGATCACCAGCTGCTTTAAGCCGCTCTTCGTCTTTTTCAGCTGGCGCACAATGCCTTCGCCGTAAACCGGGATCTTTTCCAGCGTGCTCTGGAGGCCTTCCTTGAAATTATTGTAGCCTTCCGCAGAGCGCAGGCCGTTCAGATACTGGGACAGCCCTCCCACATTCTCAGCGATGGACATCTGGTTATCATTCAGGACAATGATAAAATTGCTCTTTAGCCTGGAGGCGTTATTCAGCGCCTCAAAGGCCATGCCGCCAGTCAGGGCGCCGTCCCCAATCACGGAAATCACGCTGTAATTTCCTCCGAGAAGCTCCCTTGCCTCCACCAGCCCGATGCCGGCTGAAATCGAGGTCGAACTGTGCCCGGTATCAAAGCAGTCGCAGTCGCTCTCCTTGCGCTTGGGAAATCCACTCATACCGCCATACTTGCGCAGATCGTCAAAACCGGCCCTGCGCCCGGTCAAAAGCTTGTGGGTATAGGATTGGTGGCCCACGTCCCAGACCACCTTATCCTGCGGGAAATCAAAGGCAAGATGCATGGCCATGGTCAGCTCCACCACCCCCAGGTTGGACGCCAGATGGCCGCCGGTCACGCTGATTTTCTCAATCAGGAAATCCCGGATCTCCTGGGCCAG
>CALWBB010000084.1 GCA_944375885.1 uncultured Merdimonas sp. | reverse complement strand
GCGTCAGGCTGCCGGATTACGAGGCAGGCTATATCGCGCTGCAGCTGGCCAGCGCGTCCATGAACCGGGAGATGACCTACAATACCCTGAAGCTCACCAAAGGATGCATGGACATCATCCGGGACACCTACGGCGTAGAGCTGGATCCCGACCAGATTGACACGGTGCGCCTGACCACCCATCTGAAGTTCCTGGCACAGCGCATTTTCCAGCAGGTGCAGTGGACGGACGACGATATGGAAGGCCTGCACGAGATGCTCCTGAAAAAGCATAAGCAAAACAGGGAGTGCATGAAACGGCTTAAGGAGTATATCGGTGAGAATTTCAGCTATACTCTGAACGCCCAGGAAGAGGTGTATCTGCTGGTGCATCTCAGCAAGATATTTTATTAGTTTTAATTTTATTGTTTCAAAGGAGAAAACTGTTATGAAGAAAAAGGTTATGAATGCCCTGGAGAACTTCTCCAAGGCAATGCTGCAGCCGCTGATGTATCTTTCCGTAGGCGGCCTGATTCTGGCCATTGGCGCTCTCTTGACCAATTCCGCCATTTCCGGCGCTCTGCCCTTCCTGAAATGGGCGCCCATTCAGATCCTGGGAAATCTGATGTATCAGACGATTTATGTGATTGTCAATAACCTGGCGGTACTGTTCGTCATCGGAATCCCGGCGGCCATGGCTAAGAAGGACAAGCATCACGCAGGTATCATCGGCCTGATGTCCTATCTGATGTACCTGACCACCTCTAACGTCCTCTTAAGCACCATGGGACAGCTGGCGGAGCCCAACGAGATGCTGGGCCTGGTAGGTACGGGCCAGACGGAAATCCTGGGCATCCAGTGCGTGGACATGAGCGTGTTCGGCGGAATCATCCTTGGCTGTCTGACGGCGTATGTGTTCAACCGCACCTACAACAAGAGATTCAATGGAGCCATGCAGATGTTCTCCGGCGTGCGTTTCTCTTTCCTGATTATGATTTTTGTATCCATCGCCTTCGGCATGGTGGGCAACCTGGTATGGCCGGTGGTACAGTCCGGAATTTCCGCTCTGGCAAACGTCATCAGCGGCAGCGGTGCTTTTGGCCTGTTCCTGTATGGTTTCCTGGAAAGACTGCTGATCCCGACCGGACTTCACCACCTGGTATACACGCCGTTCCAGTTCTCTGACCTGGGCGGAGTCCTGCAGCTGGGAGACACCACGGTGGCCGGAGCTTACGCCATCGCCATGACGGAGCTGAATATGCCCCAGGTAACGCAGATGTCCGACAGCATTTACTATATGGCCATCGGCTTCACAAAGATGTTCGGCTACATCGGCATCGTGGCGGCCTTCATCCATACGGCCCGTCCGGAAAATAAGAAGCGCGTGCGCGCGACCCTGATTCCTCTGGTAATCACCTCCTGCATCGCAGGCATCACGGAGCCCATCGACTTTATGTTTATCTTCGCGGCGCCTGTTCTGTTCGTGCTGCATGCGGCTATCGCGGGCCTGTTTATCGCCCTGCTGAAGATCTTTAACGTAACGGCCTTCTGCGGCGGCAACATCATTACCTCGTTCCTGACGAACCTGGCTGCCGGTACGGAGAAGACCAACTGGCCTATGATGTATGTGCTGGCTGTGATCCAGATTATCGTTTACTTTGTACTGTTCACCTTCCTGATTAAGAAGCTGAACCTGAAGACCCCGGGACGTGAGGACGTGGATGTGGCAGCCTCCGAGACAGAGGGAGCGGCAGCGGCGGCAGGGGCAGGCAGCGCGCCGAAGGCAAGCGCCCTGACCGCGAACGTGGCAAGTCTGGTAGAAGGCCTGGGCGGCAAAGAAAATATCAACAGCACCGAGAACTGCTTCACCCGTCTGCGCGTCAATGTAAAGGATCCGTCTCTTCTGAAGGATGACCTCATCAACAAGACGCCGAACAGCGGTATCGTGAAGAAGGGTGACGATATCCAGATCATCATCGGCCTGCAGGTGGCGGAGCTTCGGAACGCAGTGGAAGACTACCTGAAGAACGTATAGCACAAAATAACAGCGTATAAACCGTATACACTTGGAAAGTAAGGAGGAAATGCTTTATGATTATTACGATTGTCGGCGGGGGCAGCACCTTTACTCCCGGAATTGTAAAATCCATCGCTCTGCGCAAGGAGGAGCTGGAGGTAGATGAGATTCGTCTCTTTGACGTGGATAAGGAGCGCCAGGATAAGCTGGGCGTGCTGGTAAAATGGATTCTGGACGAGGATCTGAAATGCGGCATCAAGCTGACTGTAACCTACGACGAGAAGGAAGCCTACACAGACGCGGACTTCATCTTCGCCCAGATGCGCGTGGGCAAATACGCCATGAGAGAGCAGGATGAGAAGATTCCTCTGCGCCATGGCTGCGTGGGCCAGGAGACCTGCGGCTGCGGCGGCATGGCTTACGGTATGCGCACCATTTTCCCGATGATCAAGGTGATCGACGACGTGGAGAAATACGCGAAGCCGACCTACTGGATCCTGAACTATTCCAACCCGGCCTCCATCGTCTCCGAAGCCTGCAGAAGACTGCGTCCGAACGCCCGGATCATCAATATCTGCGATATGCCCATCGCCATCATCGATGTGGTAGCGGCGGCCCTGGAGGTAGATAAGAAGGATCTGGTCTACGATTACTACGGACTGAACCACTTCGGCTGGTTCACCTCCATCGAGTACAAGGGCGAGGATGTGATGCCGAAGCTCCGCGACTATATCATGGATCAGCAGATCCTGCTTCCGGCAGCCTACCTGAAGGACAAAAAGGCCCTGACCAGCAGCGGATCCGGCGGAAACCGGCACACCAAGGGCAGCTGGTATTATGTGTGGAAGGGCGTCTATGAGATTATGCAGAACTTCCCGGAGACCCTGCCGAATACCTACCTGAACTACTACCTGCAGCAGAAGGAGTTCGTGGAGCATTCCGATCCGGACCATACCCGCGCCAACGAGGTCATGGAGACGAGAGAGAAAAACCTTTTCGACGGCATCGACAGATACCTGGCCACCGGAGAGATCGACGAGAGCGTGTTCTACGCGGGAAGCCACGGCGACTGGATCGCCGATCTGGCCATCGCTCTGAAGAACGATACGAAGGCCCGTTTCCTGGTTATCACCGAGAACCGGGGCGCGATCCCGAACATGCCCTATGACGCTATGGTGGAGGTTCCCGCCTATATCGGCAAAAAGGGCCCGGAGGTTATCGCCCAGAACGAGATCCCGCTTTTCCAGCAGGGACTGATGATGCAGCAGCTGAACAGCGAGAAGCTGCTGGTAGAGGGCTGCATCGAGGGCTCCTACGAGAAGGTGCTGGAAGCCTTCACTCTGAACAAGACTGTGCCCAGCATGAAGGTGGCTAAGGAGATTCTGGACGACATGATTGAGGCCAACAAGGAATACTGGCCTGAGCTGAAATAAGGTAGAGCCAGTCGCTGGCTGCCCTGAGGTAACAAGGGCAGGTGTTCTTCATAAAAATTTGGCCTGGAGGCTGTGTCTCCGGGCCAAATTTGTGTATACTGATAAAAAAGGGCAAAAAAGGAGAGTCAGGGATATGCAGAGATTATATTACGGCGGAGATATCATTACCATGCGGGCAGAGACGGACGCCCCGGAGGCGCTGCTCGTCTCAGACGGGAAAATCGCGTATGTGGGGGAGCTTTCGGAGGCGCGGAAGCGCTGCCTGCCGGGCGCGGAGGAGATCGATCTAGGCGGCCGGGCGCTGATGCCCTCCTTTATCGATGCCCACAGCCATATCGCCATGCTGGCCCAGTACACGGATTTCGTCAATCTGGGGAAATGCGAGAGCTTCGACGACCTGGTGGAGACGCTTACCGCCTGGAAGGAGGAGAAGGGCCTCGGAGAGGGCGATATCCTGGTGGGCTACGGCTATGATCACAATTTCCTGAAGGAGCAGGCCCATCCCACGAGGGCGGTGCTGGACCGGGTGTCTGACGCCATGCCTGTCTGCATCCTGCACACCTCAGGCCACATGTGCGCGGCCAACAGCGTCCTTTTGCGGGACTGTGGAATCACGGCGGACACGCCGGACCCGGAGGGCGGAAAATTCGGCCGGGAGGCGGATGGGACGCCGGATGGCTACGTGGAAGAGGTTCCGGCCCTGGTGAAGATTCTGCTCCCTGTGTTTTCCCGGATCAAGACGGACTTTAATGAGCAGCTGAGGAAGGCTCAGGAGATCTATTTAAAATATGGCGTCACCACGGTGCAGGATGGAGCCACGAACACGGCGGGCTTTCAGAAGCTCGCCCAGGCGGCGGGGCAGGGCGTCTTCCGGCTGGATGTGGTTTCCTATATTTTGGCGGACGAGCTGGAAGCCGTGGCCGCGGCCTATCCGGCTTATGACGGGCAGTACCGCAGCCGCCTGAAAATCGGCGGAGCGAAGATTATCCTGGACGGCTCGCCCCAGGGCCGTTCCGCCTGGCTCTCGAAGCCGTACGAGGGGGAGGAAAGCTACCGGGGCTATCCGGCCCACACCCAGGAGGAGGTGGACCGCCAGGTGCGCGGCGCCGTAGAGAACGGCCGTCAGATCCTGGCCCACTGCAACGGTGACGCGGCCTCCGGCCAGTACCTGGCCGCCTTTGAAAAAGCGGCGGCAGCCTCCTCGGAAAACCTGGAGAAAATCCGTGCCCTCCGCCCGGTGATGATTCATTGCCAGACCGTGCGGGATGATCAGCTGGACGAGATGAAGGAGCTTGGCATGATTCCATCCATCTTCGTGGCCCACACCTGGTACTGGGGAGACGTGCACCTGAAAAACTTAGGCCCGGAGCGCGGCGCGCATATAAGCCCGGTGCGGGCGGCCCTGGAGCGGGGCCTCGCCTACAATTTCCACCAGGACACGCCGGTGCTGGAGCCGGACATGCTGCAGACGGTCTGGTGCGCGGCCAACCGCGTTACGCGCGGCGGACAGCCCATCGGCCAGGACCAGTGCGTCAGCGTCTACGACGCCCTCAAGGGCGTCACCTGCAGCGCAGCCTACGCCTACCACGAGGAGGACCGCAAGGGAACGCTGGAGGAGGGAAAGCTGGCCGATCTGGTAATTCTGGACCACAATCCCCTGAAGACCGATAAAAGAGAAATCCGGGACATTCAGGTGCTGGAGACGATCAAGGAAGGGGAGAGCCTGTACCGGAGGGAATAAGGACAGCGCCGGGCGCACTGCCCGCTGTGAGGACGGCTGAGAGAAAGGCAGGGGCAAAGCTGAAAACCCTCTTGCCATTTCGGACAAATCCGTTATACTTATAGGAAAAAGAGAAAAGATATCTGAAAGAGAGAAAAATGGCAAGCAAATACGTACAAGTATATACGGATTTGAAAAACAGAATCGAGTCGCAGGCCCTGGAGGCTGGACAGGCCCTTCCTGCCGAGAGCGAGCTGATGGAACGTTACCAAGTCTCCCGGGATACGGTGCGAAAAGCCCTGGGAATCCTGGAGAATCAGGGGTACATTCAAAAGGCCAGGGGAAAGGTCGCTACGGTCGCCGGAAAAAAGACCTATACCTTTCCCTTTGAGAAGCTTGCCAGCTTCAAGGAGCTGAACGCCCATCTGAACAGGCAGACCCAGACGGAGGTGGAAAATCTGGAGATTCTCTCCGGCGCGGATCGGATCGCGGAGCTGTTCGGGGAGGCCGGGGAGGAGGAGGTTTATGATCTGCTCCGGATCCGAAGGATTGAAGGAGAACGCGTGATCATTGACCATGATTACTTCCGGAGGAGCGTCGTCCCAAAGCTTCCGCTTCGGGCCTGCCGGGATTCTGTGTATGAATATCTGGAGAAGGAGCAGGGACTGAAAATCGGTTATGCCACCAAAGAGATTTCTGTTCAGAACGCTGGGGAGATTGACCGGAAGTATCTGGATCTGGGAAGCTATGACCTGGTGGTGGTAGTTTCTGGATATACGTATACGTTGGACGGCTGTGTGTTCCAGTATACCGAATCCAGACACCGGCCTGACCACTTTCGCTTTGTGGGAGTTGCACAAAGATAGAGGGATAAAATTATGCAGTACGCCAAAAATGACGATTGGCGTACTTTTTTTGCCTGAAATCGTTGACATACTAATACGTATATGATATTTTACGGACAAACAAGTACGTACATGTTATGCGAAAAACGAAAATAGAAAGCGGAAGGTGAGTATTATGTCTGAATTTACAAACGACGCCAGAAAAATGCTGGAGCTGGTGGGCGGAAGAGAAAACATCGTATCTTTTACACATTGCGCCACACGCATGAGATTTGTCCTCGCGGATGACAAAAAAGCGGACGTGAAGGGAATCGAGGCGCTCTCCTGCGTGAAGGGCAGCTTTACCCAGGGCGGGCAGTTCCAGGTGATTATCGGCAACAAGGTTTCGCAGTTTTTTGATGAGTTTTCTGCGGTCAGCAATATGGACGGCGTAGACAAGCAGGAGGTTAAGAAGGCGGCAAAGGGAAATATGAATCTGCTGCAGAGGGCGGTGGCGAACCTGGCGGAGATCTTCGCCCCGATTATCCCGGCGATTATCGTCGGCGGCCTGATTCTCGGCTTTCGGAATATTATCGGAGACATCAAGCTTCTGGAGGACGGCACAAAGGCCATTACGGAGATGTATCCCTTCTGGTCCGGCGTCTACAATTTCCTGTGGCTGGCGGGCGAAGCCATCTTCACCTTCCTGCCGGTGGGCGTGACCTGGTCTGTGTGCAAGAAAATGAACGTGGATCAGATGCTTGGTATCGTGCTCGGCATCACGCTGGTATCCCCGCAGCTGATGTCCGCCTCTGACTATGTGGCGGCCGTGGAGGCGGGCGATCCGGTCAAGTACTGGGACTTCGGTTCCTTCCATATCAACATGGTAGGCTATCAGTCCCAGGTCATTCCCGCCATCCTGGTGGGCCTTGTATTTGCGGTGATTTACCGGTTCCTGAAAAAGCATGTTCCGGAGGTGATTTCCATGATTGTGGTTCCCTTCTGTTCCCTGATTCCGGCCATCATCCTGGCCCACACGATCATCGGGCCCTTCGGCCGTATGCTGGGCGACGGACTGGCAGGCATTATCATGGCAGGCTTTAATTCCTCCTTTGCGTGGCTCTTCAGCGGCATCTACGGCCTTCTGTACCCGCTGCTGGTCATCACGGGACTGCACCATTCCATGCTTCCCATCGACCTGCAGACCGTCGCCACCATGGGCGGCATTTACACCTTCCCGGTAGTGGCTTTAAGCAACATCGCCCAGGCATCCGCGGTAATGGCTTTCGTATTCGTAAACCGTAAGGACGCCAAAGCAAGGGAGGTGGGTATCCCCTCCTTCATCTCCGGCTATCTGGGAGTTACAGAACCGGCCATGTTCGGCGTGAACCTGAAATACCTTTACCCGTTTGTGGGGGCTATGCTGACCAGCGGCGTCATGGGAATCGTTTCCCGCCTGTTTGGCGTCATCGCCAACAGCGTGGGCGTCGGCGGCCTGCCTGCCTTCCTTTCCATGCGGGGCGACAAGATACTGGTCTATATCCTCTGCATTGTGATTGACATCGCGCTGGCCTTCCTGATTACGGTCGTACTGTCAAAGACGAAATTAAAAGATATGGGAGTGCATTATGAATCTGGGAAATAAAGTCGTATATCAAATCTATCCCAAGTCCTTTCAGGACACCAACGGGGACGGAATCGGAGATCTGCAGGGCATCATAAGACGGCTCGATTATCTGAAAGAGCTGGGAGTGGATTATCTCTGGATCACGCCGTTTTTCCTCTCCCCCCAGAATGACAATGGGTACGATATTGCGGATTACCGCAGTATCGACCCCATGTACGGGACCATGGAGGATTTCGACCAGCTGGTACGGGAGGCGGCGGACAGGAATATCTACCTGATGATGGATATGGTGTTCAATCACTGCTCCACGAAGCATGAATGGTTCCAGAAGGCCCTGGCAGGCGACCCCTATTACCGTGACTTCTTTATTTTCAAAAAAGGGAAGAACGGTCTTCCGCCCACCAACTGGGAATCCAATTTCGGCGGGGACGCCTGGAATTATCTCCCGGGGACGGATGAGTATTACCTTCATCTGTTCCATGTGTCCCAGGCGGACTTAAACTGGGAGAATCCAAATGTGCGCCGGGCCTGCTATGACATCGTAAACTTCTGGATTGACAAGGGAGTCAAGGGCTTCCGCTTCGACGTGATTAACCTGATTTCCAAACCGGAGACCTATGAGGATGACCTGACCGGAAACGGAAAGAAATACTACACGGACGGCCCCAAAATCCATGAGTACCTGCAGGAGCTGAACCGGGAGACCTTCGGCTGCTTCGACGACATGGTCACGGTGGGAGAGATGTCCTCCACGACCCTGGAGAACAGCATCCGCTATTCCAATCCGGATTCCCACGAGCTGTCCATGATTTTCAGCTTCCACCATCTCCGGATTGATTACCCGTCCGGAAACAAGTGGGAGATCCAGCCCTTCCGCTTCCATGATCTGAAGAAAAATCTCTTCACCTGGCAGCGGGAGATGGAAAAGGGAGGCGGCTGGAACGCCCTGTTCTGGTACAACCACGACCAGCCCCGGATCGTCTCCCGCATCGGAGACGAGGGAAAATACCGTCTGGAATCGGCGAAAATGCTGGCGACAGCCCTCCATGGCCTGAAAGGCACTCCCTATATCTACCAGGGGGAGGAGATCGGCATGACGAACGCCCATTTCACCGATATCAGCCAGTACCGGGACATCGAGTCCCTGAACTATTACAATCTCATGAGGCGCAAGGGAAAGCCGGAGGAGGAGATTTACGAAATCCTCCGCAGGAAGTCCCGGGACAATTCCCGCACGCCCATGCAGTGGGACGACACAGAAAACGCAGGCTTTTCCGAGGCAGATCCCTGGATTTCCGTCATTCCCAATTATAAGGAAATCAATACCCTGGACCGGGAAGACGAAAATTCTATCTTTTCCTATTACAGGAAGCTGATACGGCTGCGCAAGACCGTGCCGGTTCTGGCAGACGGCTCCTTTGAGGCGCTGCTGGAGGAGGACGACCGGATTCTCGCCTATAAGAGAAGGACAAAAGAGCAGGAGCTGTATGTCTTCTGCAACTTCTTCCCGGAGGAGGCTTCGGTGGACTTTTCCCTGCCGGAGGGCTGCCGCTGCCTGCTTTCCAATTATAACGAGGAAATCCAGCCGGGCGCGCTTAAGCTGCGGCCCTATGAGGCTGTGATGTTTCTGTATTCCCGCGGCTGTCATTCGCCAGCGCGTTAAAAGCGAGGCAAAACCAGTCTGACACCTGCTGTTCGTTTTCCGGATCAATCTGGAATCCGGAAAACGAAGGGCGGGACAACAGCGGCAGGATTACTCTGGCGCTGCAGCATAAGGGATTGTGTTTGAAAAAGCAGAAAACTTTAGAAATAATTTTCTGAATGACATTGACAGTTCCTTCCAAAACTGCTATTCTAAAAAAGTCTAAAATCTATTGATTCAGGGAGAAGATCTCTCCAGGATTTCCAGACAATGATATTCAGGGCTCCTGCCGGGAGCGTTGCAAAAGATAATTTTCCAGGACAGGAAAGGTTGCAGGCAGTAAGGATTCCATGTACAATGAAGGAGGAAAATTATTTGGGAAGGAAAGAAAATCCGCTTCTGGTTTACTATAACCAGAATGAACGATTCGCCCAGCTGCTGAACGGCTGGCTGTTCAGGGGGAGGCCCCGCCTGGAAGCCGGAGATATCAAAGAGGCAGACCGGAGGGCGGAAGGAAAAAGCGGAAAAAGAAGGGAATACCGCAGCAGATACCGCGATCTGTACAAAAGGCTGGACAGCGCGGCTGTGCGCCTGTATGTGGGGGCGGAGCCAATGGAATATGTGGATTATGCGATGCCGCTGCGGGTCATGGACAGCGATACGCTGTCGTATTTACACCAGAAAAAGGAAATCAGCAGAAGGTACGCAGAGCATAAGAGTCTGGAGAGGAATGAATATTTGTCCCGTTTTGCGAAAAAGGACAGACTGCTTCCGGTGGTGACCCTGGTGCTGTACTGCGGGGAGAAGCCCTGGGACGGAGCCCGGAGCCTTCACGGGATGCTGGAGCTGGATGGGGTGCCGGAGGAACTGAAGGAATATGTGGAAGACTATTCGCTGCATATTCTGGACGTCTGCCATACGCCGGACGAGCGTCTCCGGGAATTTCCGCCGGAGATCTGCTTTCTGCTGATGTGCATCAAATACGCGGGAGATAAGGAGGCGCTGCTGCGCCTGAGAGAGCTGGCGGAATGCTCCGGTATTTCGGAGGATACGTGTGAGACGGTTGAGAGCTATCTGGATATGCCGGAATTTCTGGACCACGGAGACGGCATGGAAGAAGGAGGTAAAATCAATATGACAGACAGGTTCCGAAAGCTGCTGGAAGAAGAGCGGCAGGAGGGAAGAGAAGAAGGAAGAGAAGAAGGAAGAGAAGAAGGAAGAGAAGAAGGAAGAGAAGAAGGTGTTTCTCAGACAAAGAAAATTTTCAAACTTGCGGGAGCAGGCGCGTCCCCGGAAGAGATTGCAAGGCAGCTGTCTGTGCCGGAGGAAAGAGTTCTTCAGATACTGGAGTAGAGAGGAACGGCAAAGAGGAATAAGGAAGAAAGGGCGGGCCGAATCAGAGCAGCTGCGTGCTGCTCCGGCCTGCCTTTT